>CAYZUX010000277.1:0-7247 GCA_964481775.1 uncultured bacterium
TCCAATAACCTGGAATTGACTTGTGAAACTCCAGAAGGGATGGAAGGCTGTACATTCGGTGCCAATGATATCTGGCGGTATCAATTGTCGTGGCGCGGGGTGGATCGGTATCATAATAAACGGTATCACCGGTAGGAATCAGGAATTGAGGCATTAGCCGCCCCATGGACTTGTAAATCTCAAAACCATCGGGTCGGTCCTTATCCTTGTAAGCCTGACCGGTGATAACAGTGAAGGTCACAGAGCGGGACTCAGCCGCTTCAGGAGCAGTCTGAAAAGTCCCGGAAAGTTCACTATCTCCCGGTTCTTTTGTCTCAATGGTGTATCTGTAGGTTGTGCCAGGAACCAGATTCTTCAGACAGAATTGATGAGTAAAATCCTTTTCCGGGGAGACCTCAGTCCATTCGGTAACCTCCTTGCTTTCGGTGCTGACCCCATATCGAACCCGCACAAAACCGCCCGCTCCCGGACAGGAACCCTCAAGGTCTTCGACTCCAACATCGGGTGCAAGAGGCTCGGCTTTACTTTCACCGGGGGTGCGGTCCATCTTCACGCCATCGGCCCGTCGGAGTGAATGGGCTGTCAAACGCACCCAGACAATAGCAGAGTCTTCCGATACTTCTCCAACTTTCACGCCTGTGGCCTGATACGAACCGGCTTCAAGCGCCAGGAGGAAAAGGAGAAAAGATAAAAAGAAGAAAGCAATGACTTTCATGTTATCAAAATACCACCGGAAATCAGCAGCGGCAACAGGAAATATGTCGATATCAAGCCATTACCTTAATGAGAATATTATAACAATTACGGTACCCGGAATGAATTGAACGGTCCTGTGTAATCTGTACCCATGAATACAGAATAAGGTTTACTCTTGATTGCGGTAGGAGTAAACCATTCACAGATCAGGGTATCCTCACGAATCTTTGACAGACCTTGGAACGATATCCATCTGGAGCTTTGGATCAGCTGCGGGAATATAGGTCGTCTCCAGGCCAAGTTCCTTCCGGACAATGTTACATCCCTGGGCGATGGCCGAGGCCTTGTAGAAAGCCACCTCACGGTTGAATCCCTGCCTTCCAAAACCACAATCACTGGTTACCACCAACCGTTCCGGTGGTATGTATTTCATGGCCTTCCTGATTTCATCAGCAACTTCATCGGGACGATCCGCCTGAAGGCTCCGGTGGCTTACGGCACCGATGGCGATCTTCTTTTTCAGAGAATGCTTGAATGGCTCAAGGAAGGGGACATCCTGCTGACCATTGTCCTTGGTCTCGATTGTCCAGACATCACCCTTGCACTTCTCGAGGTACAGCTCGATCGAATTTCTGTAAGAGTTTTTCTCCATGACGCGCTGCATGTTGGGATTGCCCCAGCAGGTGTGAAGCCACACTTCAATATCTTCCAGACCTTCAATTTCCCTGTTCAATGCATCGATCATGAAATTGATCTGGCTCTTGTCTTCCGGGAATTTATCCGCCATGAAATGAAGAGTGGGCTCCTCGACCTGGATGACCTTGCATCCCGTATCCTTGAGGGCCAGAAGTTCCTTATTCATTGCGACTGACATATCCCAGATCACTTCACGAACA
Organism: uncultured bacterium; assembly: GCA_964481775.1. Lineage (GTDB taxonomy): Bacteria > Hinthialibacterota > Hinthialibacteria > OLB16 > OLB16 > OLB16. Next base: position 1,593 of record CAYZUX010000277.1, read on the forward strand.
TCCTTGTATTTATTCGTTCGAATGTCGAGAAAGAACCCCATCACTTGGGCTGAACAGGTCCCAAACCTGACCGGTTTTCGGGTCTTGGCTTGCGCAATCCGCCAGATCTTCGGGTAGTCGAGTGGTTTGGCAGTCACCTTATCCACAACACGTGGCCAGCGCCAGGCCGTATAGATTTCGTGGAGGAGGGTACCAGGGGGGTATTTCAGGAACTCCGCCCGCAGCTCCTCAGGCTGGCTGTAATCACCTTCAAAACCATGCCAGCGCTGAAGCGGATAATGGTGCCAGGCACGGCCTGCCATGTCCTCATCGACGTGGAAATCACCATGGGTGAGGATATCGAGACCGGCCCGTTCCTGATCGCTGATAAGCACAGCCATGGCATCTTGAAAAACCTCACGATGACGTACATCCAGCATGCATGTATCAAGAGGTTTTCCCCACAGGCTTCTATCAAACCAACGTGGTCTCGGCCAGGATCCCGTAACAGTACTTGGCAACATCACATCGGCAGTTGCTGTAAACATCCTCACTATCCTCCTCAAGGCCAGTTCTTTAAGTCAGCTTCTTCTGGCCGGCTCATTGTCAGAAACACGAGAATTCACTAATCACATCAGTTATTATTTTACCCTGAATGCATATTATGGTCAACCAGCAATTTTTCAGAAATTTCACCTCCGTTTCCCCCTGAAAGAAATCATTAACAGAGAGAATCCCGTGTCAATTGAAAACCCGTGAATCAGGTAGATGGACAACCCGGAGAGGCTTTGCCACGATCATCCCTCTTGGTCTATGAAAGTTCCTGGTTTCCACTTCGTCTCGTTTTGGATTCTGATCTCCCTTTCCATGAAGTCCAGGAACCTTAAAGATAATCAACAGGGGGACTGACCTTTACACTCTATGGGGGTCTCAAAGTATACTCCTTTATGATTACCATAAAGGCTCATTCCATTGTCACTGGATTTACCCAGGGGATTCTTAATGGAGGTCGGGTATAAAATGGATGATTTGCGCTTATCTTTTCTTTTCCTGCTGATGACTGCGGGGATTGCATACGGCTGTGGTTCTACTTGGGCCTCAGACTTAAACAGTCCACTTACTGGGGTACTCTGGAGTTCCTCCCGGGATTGGTCCGCCAAGGACCCCGATGGAAGTATTCATTGCCTTGGGAATGGGAGATTGTGTGTTTACGAGGAAGGACCGGATATCATTCAGATCTTTGGTCCCCCCTACAGCACAACAACTATCGGAGAAATCCATCTTGAGCAGCCTGGTTTCACATGCCAATCCCGCCGTGTGATGGGTACGGCTATCTGGGAGCATCGGATCGCAACCGATGGGAATATTTTGGCAGTCATGACAGATTTTGTCGATAGCGAGAAACCTTGTCTTATACGCCGTATTGAGACAACAGTCCCACTGGATTTTGATTTCCATCCCGAGCCAATTGTAAGGACAGCAAGTAATACTGATATTATCAAGGCCTTTGGCGGAAAAGATGGATTCCTGATCGAATCGCCCATTGGCATACCCAGTGTCCCTTTTGGAAGATACCCCATCCCCTTCGCTTTTTTTCACCAGGTTGCCTGGTGTGGTGAAATGGAATCCGTGACCGACACGAAAGAAAAGAAAATTTCTTTCCGTGTTTCTCCAGGTCAGAGTACTCTTTATTTCACAGGTGGACCTGAGCTGGATGTGTGCATGGACCATATGAAGGTAATTCTCTCCATGGACTACGCTTCCCTGCTCTCCCGGACTCTTTCCTGGTGGGCCGATTTTACAGCAAAAGGGAGGAACTTTGCAGCAGATTTACCGGGAAATATTCCTATGCGCGAACGTCTTGTCCAGATTCTTGATGATGTGGCCGTTCTTATCAAAGTCCAACAGGCAAGTGAAGGTGGTGTCCTGGCAGGTTATCCTTATCACCTGGGGTATGTCCGTGACCAGTATGGGGTTCATCGTGGCCTGATCGCATTGGGTCATGAGGAAATGTGTCGAGACATCCTAAACTTCTATTACAACATTTATGAATCTCATGGGCAAATCCGTAATGCACAGGCATTTGGAATACCCGGATTGTTCCACATACACGAAAACGATGATGTTGAGCTCACAGGTTATATAACTCTCCAGGCCTTTGACTACCTCAATCAGACTGGTGATACAAACTTCGTTAAACATATTTTTCCTTTGCTCGAGTGGGCATGGACTGTCCAGCAACGCCATTTCATCAACAACATGCTACCCTTCAATGGTGATGAGACTTATGTGGCTGGTGGGATCCTTCCAAGAACGGCATTAAACGATGGATCGGCAGAGGCCACGATGCTTTTTATTGATAGTGGTCGATTATTGCTGGATTTTGCAGATCATGAAGGATTGTGGGATGATGCGCGGCTCCATAATGAAAGAAAAGTGCTGGCCCATGTTCGTGATGCCTTCCGATCAAACTTCTGGCACAATAACCGTCTTATCACCAATAATCCCGAACGTAGCAAGGATTTACGATCCTTACCCACGGTGCGTCATGGTGTGTGTGAGTCTTGTGTCACTGTTCAATGGACACTCCGAACTTCCGAAGGCCGGTATGTATGTTTGGGTTGTCTTCCTGAACAATCATTGCCAAAGGTCGATCCGAAGGTCTATATACTCCAGTCAGTCAGTCTAACTCCCATCTATTTTCAAACGACGTTATTCGAAAAACAGGAATTCCAGTCACAAGTCGAGGAGATTGTGCAGGCCTATCAGAAAACAGGGAAACTTCCCTCACGTCCCGATGGTGATGTTTCCGTAGGGTATGACTTCGGCCTTCTGCTTTTTGCCCTCACCGAACTCGATCACCCCATGGCCGACGAACTTTATGAAAAAACAATTCAGCTTGCTGATTCAACGGGATCCTGGAGTGAATACTATCGGGATGGAAAGCTGGCTGGCACTCGTTGCCGGCCGTGGGAGAGTGCGATCAATGTAGAGTCGCTACTCCACTGGATCAAGAAGAAATATCTTTGGAAGTAAAGCCAGTATGTGGTTATGTGGAATATCTGGTCTGGATTATATGAAGCCTTTCATCCCTTTCGTTACTTGATACCGTACAGTATCCCATTCGAATCCAGCACCAGTAAAGTCGGGCCAGAAGAACCTCCAAGATCCCCAAAAGAGGGGGGACCGAGGCTGCCGGAAAAATCCAGCTCCCAACGGATCGAACCATTATTATTTTTCGAATCGACACCAAAACAAATTAGTTTTTTTTCAATGGAGAAAACTGCTTCATCGTTTCCATCGGAATCAATATCCGCACTGAGGCTTCCGGTAACAGTTTGATTTTTTCCAAAAGTGTCGGTCCATTCAACTGTACCTGTCTCGGCATCATAACAACGTGTACCATCCGAGAACCCTACCGAGATGATTTCAGTCTGGCCATCACCGTCAAAATCGCCAAACGCTGGTTCTGTCCGATCCGGACTGACCCCTGCTCCATCACTCCAGGAAAGTGTTCCATCAGGTTCGGCAACGGCAGTAATAACCCTTTGGGAGGTTTGAAAGAAAATCAACTGTTTTTCCTTCTTTTTGGTCTGAAAGGCAATTGGAGAAGCAAAATAGACGGGTTTGGCTTCGATATTTTCCCATACTGCATCGATGGCTATTAAATCTGATCCATCGATTCCATTAAGGATATAGAAAATACTGGGATGCATCGATACACAGTCATCAACCCCATCCTGGTTAAGATCCAAAATGGAAAAAGAAGTCCCTCCCACTCCTCTATTACTGATCTGACGATTTCTTCGCCAGATTTCTGAGCCATCTTTTCCGGAAAGAAGGAGTGTTTCCTCACTGTGCATCATCGACCGTCTTACAGTCACAAGCACATCCTGGCTTATTGGGTTTGAAAAATGGCCAGTCTGCCACAAGATAATCCCTCCCGAATTCCAGACTGGGAGGCTACCCGGGATCTCTGGGAAATCATGATACCAAAGCTGGCTCCCATCAAGACAGTATGCAACCAGACGCGCAAAGCCTTTCGGGCCGGATGTAGCATATAATAATTGCCGTCTGCCATCTCCAAGCAGATCCGAGCACATAGGTCCTTTCGTTTGCGGCCACTGGGTGGACTGCCCACGTCCTGATAACCACCTGGTGAGTAGCGGAGCCCCACTATCTCCATTGGATTCATATAGAAGCAGATACTCACCTGATTGAACCACAATAGTTGAACTGTCTCTTTTTTCCCCCTTCACCACAGCCACGGTGGCTGGATTAACTTGTGACAGTTGTGACTCAAGTAAACGGACATTACAGTTCATGCCATAGATTTCTGATGTTACCGCGGGAGGAGGATTCGAAATCGCCAAGAGTACTCCCTGGGCATCGACTGATAGACCCGTTAATGCAGGTCCATAAATTGACGATTGATTCCGGAACCCAGAACCATCCCAAACTGAGACCTGGATTTCGGTATCCTGTACTGGTGTTTTTTTCCTTAATACAGCAAAGGTTTTATCCCTGAATTTCCTGATCAGGGCTTGCTTTCTCGCATGGGTTGCCGCAGTGTTTACGCATTGGTGTGTGGGTGGCTCCCAAGTCTGCCAACCAATATCCTCTCCCCTCCAACACCGATGTGGACTCCCATTTTCAAACCGCCAGATTTCGATAGGACCATATTCAGGAATTCCGGACCCCGTGGTAACTGTCGTCATTATTTCATCCACCCCATCTCCATCCAGATCCATAATTGCCTGGAGATATTGGTCCGGAAGGTCTGCAAGTACTTTTCCAGTCAGACCATGGTAAGCCATGACATGCCAGCGTTTGTTTCCTTCGCTGTCATACAGCGTCGTCACTATAGAACATGGATCCTGCATTGAGAAATGGGCGACAGGATCAGGATGAGCTCGAAGGATTTTTTGAGGATTTGAGATATCCAGTTCGATATTCTGTTGCCATAGAATTTCAAGTTGTTGATTTCTGAATCCAAGCACATCAATGTGTTTTGCAAAGTCCGCCACCACAATAAACTCTGATAAACAATCTGAATCGAGATCGTAGGCACCGAAAAAACCATAACTTCTGCCTTCTGTAAAGGAACATCGGGACTCAACATGACCTGTCCTGGCATTCAGAATGATCAGTTCTTTCCAAGGCAAGATGGCAACCTCGAACTCGCCATCAGAATCAAAATCACCGAGAAGCGGAAGGGGCTGAAAGAGGCCTTCCATCGGGGGGGTCTCCCAGATTGTTTCCCAACGATCCCCTGTCCAGGCAAGACACCTTCCACGGCCTGGACTCCACTTCCCACTGGCTCCCTGGACAGTGAAAGAACTGTCGAACTCAACCTTTTCCAATCCCTCTCGATCCGGAAAGATATCCCCCCATGAACTGACAGGCGTGTTTTCCAAAGAATGAGTTTCTCCTCCCACGTTAATCCTCGCAGGAACAAGACCCCAACGATCTTCCCGCCTGACAGCTGGTTCAAGTGACACAGGATTTAGAGGAATTGAGCTTACTGCATTTCGTGTGGATGGTTCAACCAGAAACGATACTTCCATACATCCCAATGGAATCTTCCATGCGATAGTGGGAGATGTAATGTTTCCACAAAGAGGAGATCTTGATTGGATATCAGGCGTTCGACGATAACAAGGCCATTCACCTGGA
>CAYZUX010000278.1:0-7089 GCA_964481775.1 uncultured bacterium
GAATTCCTCTACTGGGAGTTCCATGAGGGTGGTTTCAAACAGGCGGTCCGCATGGGTCAGTGGAAAGCGGTCAGACTCGCTCCAGGACAACCGTTGGAACTCTACAATCTCGAAAACGATCCTGGTGAAACAGTCAACCTCGCCGCGGAGCAACCTAGGGTCATCGCGAAGATCGAAGGCTATTTGAAGCAAGCCCGTACTGAATCGGAGAACTGGCCGATTGGAAAGACATGACAACATTCAGGCCCTACCGCCTGTGGCTCATCCTGATCCTGCTATTGGGAACCGGGTTGCGGCTTGTCTGGGTGACACGTCCCTTCGATCACCGTATCCGGACCTCCTGGCGGCAGTCCGACTATATCCAGATCGCACGTAACTTCGACCGGGAGGGGATGAATTTCCTCTACCCGCGCATCGATTGGCGCGGAGATACCCCGGGGTATGTCGAGGGGGAATTTCCCCTGGTGCCCTGGTTGGGCGCGGTCCTTTACAAGGTCTTCGGGTACCGGGAGTGGCTGCTTCGGACTATTCCGTGTTTTTTCTCACTCCTCAGCCTGTTTCTGATGGCATGGCTGGCCCATCGTCTCCTCCCACCAGTTGGAGCGCTGTTCGCAACAGCTGCCTTTGCCATCAACCCACTGATGGTCTATCTCTCCACATCAATCCAACCTGAATCGCCGATGATCTTCCTGTCTGTGGCTGCTTTCGCCTTTCTGGTTCGATGGAATTCGGAACCAAACTTCTGGAACCTGCTGGGAGCTTCTTTACTGACCGGGATGGCTATCCTTGCGAAATCGCCAGCGGCAGCGGTAGGCCTGGCTCTGGGCGTTGTGGTGCTCCACAAGGAAGGGGTGAAAGCCTTTGTGAATCCCCAGGTGCTTGTCGCGGGAGTGATTGGAGTACTACCGCCATTGCTCTGGTACCATTGGGCCCACCAGTTCTATTTGACCTATGGGAACTCCCTGGGTTTGTCGAATGAATCTCACTACATCGGCATGGACCTGCTCATTCCTCCCACTTTTCTCCTGGGAAATCTGAAGTGGGAGACACTCTTTGTCTTCACACCATTGGGCTGGTTGTTGTGGGCAGCTGCGGTGCGGACCTCCTTGCCCCTGCTTCGTCCGGAACTGGTCTGGTATGGAGCAGTGTGGGTGTTTTATTTCCTTGCCGCACGGACCTCGGGGGATGACTGGGCTTACTACTACCACTGTTCTTCGGTCGCCCCGGCCTGTCTGCTTATGGGTGCCGGTTATGAAGCCTTGTCCACGCAATTCTCAACCAGAGCTCGTACCACCTTGGGCGCTTGTACCTTGCTTTCTCTTGCAGTGATAACTGCTTTTCTGATCCACGAGCGAGACCACAACACCGACTTGCTGCCAGTCCGAGAGGCCTCCCTGCAATTTGCACGGATTGTCCCTCCATCAGAAATGATTGTGGTCAAGGGGGGAAAGAAATTCGACGCGAAGGGTTATCCGGTGGCCTACAACGAACCAATGGTGTTCGCCTGGATGGACCGGAAAGGCTTCAATTATGCCCCTGAGGACCTGAGTCTTGAGACACTGGAGAATATCAGGCGCCGCGGGGGGCGTTACTGGGTGATGAGAGAGAGCGAGATTCACGGGATGCCGGAAGGAATGATGGCGGAGGTGGAGAAACGTTACACTCGGATCGCCGATGGTCCGGGCGGATACCGGTTGTATGATCTGGGAGTTCGATAAACTACCGGAACGAGAAGGGATAGTCTTACACTAGGTCCGCATCAGCTCGCCCAGTAGTTGAACTACTGGGCGGAACCCTTCTAGCGAAGTTGCACTTCGCTGGAGTCTAGCCGTGTGGGAGTACAACTCCCACAGAAGGGACAGGTCCAGGAGTGCAACTCCTGGACCAGCTGGTTGGATCCATTTTCATGCTTTGCGGGTGTCACAATGCGACATGATTACTCCATCCTTTATGGCTGTCACTGATTTTTGGAGGAGTGTTGATGAAAAACTGTTCAGTCCTTGTACTTATAGCCTTTACCATCTCAATGGCCAGTGTAGCGGAAGAGAAACCTGTCCTCTCATTACGTGGCGAATTGACCGGATTCCCCTTCTGGCTCGGAACCACCCAGTATGAAAACCATTGGAAACCTCATCAGGCGAATGAAACCAGGACTGACTGGTGGTGGTTCGACAAGGAATACTGGACTCAACGGTTCGAAGACATGGAGCGTTTGCATCTCTCCGCCCTCGCATTCTCGCATCCACACCCCTTTTGCGGGCTGGTGGATGTTCCCGGTTACCCGGAGGCGTGTTATTTCGACAAGCCCACGCTTGCCCGTTACCAGGAAATGTTTCACTGGATCCTCGCGGAAGCGAAACATCACAGTATCCGCTTGTACTTCCTCACCTGGAACATCTGTCTGCCGCCCGGAATTGTCCAGAAACACCTGGTGGCGGAATTCGGGGTGGACTCGCCCTTGACCCGTGCCTATACCCGTGCGGCAGTTGCAGCATTTTTCAGGGAATACCCGGATTTCGGTGGACTGATCACCATGGCGGCGGAGTTTCCTCCGGGCTGTTGCGCTTTTGTCGAGGATGCCATCCTGGGTGGACTCAAAGACAGCGGTGCCAATCCCGAACTGCTTTTCTGGTCATGGTGCTCGCTTCCGGAGGATTCCCAACGCATCACCTCCAGCTACCCCAATACAAGACTGCTGCATTACCTGCAGTACGAGCAGCTTTTTTCACCCATCGCCGATCCCCGTATCGGTCAATTCAGCCGGGCTTGTGGCGATGTCCCAATGGTGGCGCTGGGTGGCCCCAAGTCAGTACATGGCGGCCTGTTCTGGGGGGACCCGGAGTGGGCACATTCGATTGTACAGAGCCTGAGGAAGGAAAATGGAACCGGCCTGTTTATCGAGACCTATTGCGCGGAGCCCTGGCTGGCCCGCGAGGCCTTTGCCTACTACGCCTTCAATCCCGGCAGCGGTGATGACAAGGCGCACTGGGCTCGCATGATCGAGCAACACTACCAGTCCCCAGGAAATGGCGCGGCGCTTCTTGAGGCAATGACTCATGCCAGCAGAATTATGCCGTGTTTCCTGAAACTGGTGCACAGCCAGACCGACCATTTCCAGCCACAGTTCGGATTGCCATTGGTTTATTACGTGGAGATGCCCACGATCTCGACTTATGTCTTTGAAAATGCGCAGGAGCTGGATGCCCGTGGATACCTCCAACCGAACATGGGGCTCTGCTTCCCCAACCCGGATTGGGGTGAACGGGTCCTATCGATCCGGGATGCTGTGGAGGGCAAGGGGCCACGTCCCGCGACCATGCCGCTTCAGGTGGCCGAAGAGCTGGAAGGACATGCTGCTGCTGTCACCAGGGCCCTGGAGACCCTTCCCGCGACCGGAACTCCGGCTTTGAAAACCCTGTGCCTGCGTCTCCAGCTCAATGCGGCTATCGGGGAACATTCCGCCGCGAAGATCCGTGCCGGTATCGAGTGGGAACGCTTCATGCACAGTGATTATACCTGCCAGCAGGCCTGCCTGAATGAACTGGAGAAGTCAGTCAAACTGTGGGAAAAGGTGTCCGAAATCTCGACCCAGCTGTTCCCCGGAGAGATCGGGTTCTGGCGTTCCACACTCCCCTTCCCTCCCCCCTGGAGCCAGATGAACCTGTGGTGTGGATACAGCAGTGTCCCTGGGCACTGGCGCGATCACCTGGAGCCTTTCAGAAGGGAGTTGGAGATCATTCGTGAGCAACTGGCGCTGGGGCGTGAGAAGGCACGGTTGCCCTTATGGAAAGACCTGTTGGGTGAATGAGGTCCGCTCAATCCTCCCCCTTGGGGAGCAATTTCCACCACAAATGGTAAAGCAGGATTCCCCCGGTCAGGACTCCCGAAGCGAGCCACACAGCCCGTGACCAGTTGTGCAGCACCAGGTCCATCATCAACACATAGAGGAGCGTGAAGAAAAGGGTGCCGATAACCGCGACCGGGATATCCCAACGGTCCCGTGCGAAACGGCTGGCATCCTCGCCATTCTGCTCAAGCATTTTCCTGACCGGACCCCAGAATCCAAAGGGGCGTACCTTGCGGTAGAAGTCCATCAGGTTCTCCCTGGGCGCGGGGGGAAAGACATAAGCAGCCACGATGCAGGAGATCAGGCTGATGCCCGCCAGAAGGGGGAAATACTGCAGCTCACGCCAGTCCGTGAACACTTTCACATAAAATGCAGCAGGCAAGGTGCAGACCGCTGAGGCGCACACGGCCCAACCTCCTATCCGCCACCAATAAGCCGCAAGCAGCCCCGGCGCAAGCAGGGCCGCCCCGAGAGCGAAGTTGATCGGGTTCCAGATGGCCGCGATTCGTTCGGTCTGGAAACTCACGATGATCCCCAGGGTCATCACCGAAAGAGTGGAGATGTAACCCGCCCACACGAGTCCCCTGGGAGTCGCTTTCTTCCAGACCGGCTGGACAAAATCATTGACCAGGAAGGAGGCGGCTACATTCAGCATCGAGTCGACTGAGTTCATGAAGGCCGAAAGCAATCCCGCGAGAATAATGCCCTTGATGCCCACCGGGATCACACGATTCAAGACGACCGGCAGAACCCTTTCGCTGTCAAGTGCGCCTGTTTCTTGTGTCAATATGGAAAGACCAAAAACAGTGAAGGCCATCACCAGGCTCCAGCGGACACTCAGGAAGATGCCCCAGGCCATCCCGATCAACGAGGCCTCCCCCTCATTCCGTGCGGCCCTGAATCGCTGGAAGTCGCCACCGCCGCCGCCCGCGCCGATCAGCCCCATGACTCCCTTGCTGACCCACATCAGGATCAGGAGGCCAAACGGATCCGGGTATTCCCTGGGTGGGTTCGCCAGGTGCATGACCGGGGTCATGTCAAACCATTCATTCCCCACTGTTTCACGGAACCCCACGGGGTCAATCTGGACAAAGGCCACGATGGAGATGTAGATGGCGGCGAAGGTAAGCAGGGTGGTCTGGTAAAGGTCGGAAATGACCACACTGTAGAACCCCCCCAGTGCGGTGTAGATGCCGGTGATACCAAACAGGAGCGGAATCGACACGGATTTCGGGATGGGGATGAACTCCTCGACAAACTTGGCCACCCCCACACCGGCATAACCGATCATGAAGATCATGCTGAGGATGGCCACCACCAGCGAGATCAGCCGTGCCGCCTGCCCCGCCTTGCCCGGACCATAGCGGAAGATCAGCCACTCCAGGCCGGTCATAACCCCACTGCGGAAAGCCCACTTGGCCTTGAAGGCCATCATGACTCCCGCCACGGGGAAGCACCAGAAACAGTGCTCCCACATGCCACGCATCCCCAGCAGGTAAAACACCGAGACCATCCACATGGTGCCGGTGATGTCAAAGTAGCTGCCGCTGCCGCTCATTCCGAGCAGCCACCAGGGGATCGATCTGCCCCCCAGAAAGTAACTTTCCATGTTCTTTCCCGCGCGGCGTTCAAGGTAAACGCCCACGGCAAGCATTGTGATCAGATAGACAACCACAATCGCGGCATCCACCATGCTGAGGTTCATGGGAAGAGCATCCTTTGTTTGGGCATGGATAGAACGAAGGGGGGAGCTTAGAGGAAAAAGGGGATGGAGGTGAGGGGGAGCCCCGGCAGCCGATCCATTGGACCGGGACTCTTTCCCCCTTGGGGATTCGAAAGGTTTTGGCCCTTACTGATAGTATCCCGTATGCCTCGGATTCACCCCGGCAGGTGGTTCGGTTGGAGTAGGGAGTTCGTTGAGTTGGAATTCATAGGCACCCATGTCGTAGGTGTCGGTCACCTCGCGCCCGATGCCCGCAATGTCGATCGGGCGGAAATTGCCATTCAAATCATCATCTGGGCCGGAGGTCCCAGCGGTGTCGATGCAAGGAGATTCTGGGAGAAGACGGAAATCGCCCGCTGCGGCATTGCGGAAGAGGGGGTCATCGCTTATGTTGCCTTCTCCTGGGTAACCGCCTTGGATGCAACTGTTGGTTACCGATGCGTTATTTGTTAGAATCGCATTTGATCCCCAAAAGATGCAATTCTCTATCGTGGACGGGTCTTCGTTAGTGGTAGACCATGACACATCCTGTGAACTAGTCCCGAATACAGTGCAATTGATCATCTGACACACTCCAGCATGGTGTTTGTAGATCTGTGCTCCATTGGCATCATTCACTGAGTTCCCGTAGAACAAACAGTTCTCAAGAATATAGTTACTATCCGCCATTTGAAGTCCTCCACCTGGAATCCCCCCACCTGTAGTCCTATTATTTCTGATCACACAATCGCGTGCGATTAATGTCGTTTGTCGTCCGGCCCCAATACCTCCGGTGTAAACTCCCTGATTGTTTTCGATGGTGGAGGATTCAAGTAAGACTGAACACACGAAATATGCGCCAATTCCGCCAGCCTCTCGATCACACTGATTATCAGCGATTCGGCAGTGGTGGAACTCCACTGTCGCTGATTCAATAACCACACCTCCACCGTTGGTGTGGTTTCTGATCTCACAGTTTCGGAAGGTTACTGTTTTCCCATGGACGAAACTACCTCTTCCGGTGCTGTTTTGCAGTATAAACCCATCTATCTGACCATCTTGGAAAAAATTGACTACTATGCTGAAACCTCCATTGGCATCAAGAATTGACCTGTCGTTATTTTCAATTCTGGTATTCGACCGCTCGAGATCTTTGTTTCCAGCAAGCCCGCCGAGTAATCTGATAGGATTCTTGTTCACCAAGAGTGTCTCTTTGTATAGACCCACTTCAACATGGATGCTATCTCCACCGACCGACGCTACGTATGCTGCATTAATTGATTTGAAAGCGGTTTCCCAGGACTCCCCATTGGTCCCATCTCCTGTCGGCGAAACATAGATCGTCCTTGTCTCTCCTCCGTCACTACTCACAATGGTCGACATAACCACCAGGAAGCACACTTCGCTCCATATGCAAATTGACCTCATTTCAATCAACCTCCTCTCTCTACTCTTATGGGGCATTCTTCCCTCTAAAGATAATATTCCGAACCTGTATTGAATCGCTTCCACCGTCCAACTGACACCTGAACCACAGCCC
>CAYZUX010000279.1:0-7041 GCA_964481775.1 uncultured bacterium
GCCTGATCATCAGGCTGTACGGTTCATTCATGACGATCTATCCAGGCTACCGGCCATCGATTCGTTTCCAGTTCCAGGGAAGCCGATCTGACGATGCCTGCCAGTTGATCCAGGCTCTCCCATTCCAACAAGCCGGACTTCTGTTTCTCTCGTGCTTCGGTCAGGCGGACTTTGTGCCGGACCAGAACACTTAGTTCATAACCCAGACGTTTCTCCTCGATGTTTTGAAAAACAAACGCCACAACCTCGAGAAAGAACACCAACAACAACGCATAAAAACGCACCCAGGGTGCGAGTTCCAATCCAGATTGTCCGGAGGTAGATTTTGCGCTCAAGGTTTCGCCCGAAAATCCGATACCCTTACGCGTTGGCGTGGAAACCGCCATGCGGTTTCCCTCTCCCCCCAGAGACCTCCCTACCTCCCACTTGCTGCTCAGGAGGGGGATGTACGCTGTACGGCTCTTAACCTGGCACTTCTGGCCCGAGGGTTCTGTTCCGTCTCTGCCAGAGACGGTTTTACTGCCTTTGGGGTCAGAAGCTCGGCCCATCCCAGTTTTGTGCCGCGAATCGGCACACGGCTGAGAACCGGGTCGTTTTTTCCTGTCCAGGACAGGAAAGCCTGCTTGACTCTTCTATCCTCGAGACTGTGGTAGGCGAGAATCACCACCCGCCCACCCAGCGCGAGGTTTCCTGGAATACTGGCCAGGAATCCATCGAGCCGTTCCATCTCGCGGTTGACCACGATCCTCAAGGCCTGAAAGGTCCTTGTTGCCGGATGAACTCGCCCCGCCCTGTCCCGGTCTGGAAAACAGGAGAGCACGATTTCCGCCAGATGTTCCGTGGTCTCTATCGGGCTTTTGGCCCGTTCCCTGACAATCGCCCGGGCCACTGACCGCGCCCGGAACTCTTCACCAAACTCTCTGAGCGCCCGGAGGATTTCATCCTCACTGGCACGTGCAATCCACTCAGCAGCCGATGGAGCCGAATCCGGATCCATTCTCATGTCCAGTGGACCGGGGTGACGGAAACTGAATCCACGTTCACCCTGATCCAATTGGGGCGAAGAAACCCCCAAATCGGCCAGGATTCCCTGAACCGGCCCTGTTTCGAGGTCTTTAAGGACCTCCTCCAACCGGTCGAACCCCTCATGCATGAGGTCCACCCGGCATGGCCATTCCGAGGAGAGCCTCCGGGTGTGTTCCAAAGCTTTTGAATCCAGGTCCAGCCCGATCAGCCTTCCATTCGGCCCGATCCGTTGCGCGATGGCGCTGGAGTGACCTCCATACCCAATCGTGGCATCCACGATGGTTTCGCCGGGCTTTGGATCCAGCCACTTGAGGCATTCCCCAAGCATAACCGGCCTGTGCCCCCCCCATGGGGATGGTGGATCCGCTTGCATACGTTTTTCGCTGTTCCTGGATTGCCTCCCCGGCCTGTCGAGGGGTGGGGATAGGGAAATGATGCGGCCCCATCCTCCTCCCCCGAAACGAGCCGGGTACGGGCCGCTGATGGTGGGCGCAATAGTGCGTTGGTTCTCCCCCCAGAGATCCCCCAGCAGTCAGCGGCCTGTTCCCATCTTGAGCAGGTGTCTTCCCGTTCCCTCCCCCTCCTTGAATCCCCTCATCCAAGGAAGAGTTATCAAGAGACCGGCAGACTGGCGCTCACCCCAAGTCCTTCGTTTCTTCCTCCTCAATTGCCTCCGGCCCATGTCCCGCAAAACCCCGCTCCACACGTGAGAGAGCATCATCCAGGTTCACCTGGTCACGCTTGGCAAGGTCGCGGTAACGCAAGCCCGAGTGAATCAAAACTTTGTTCCAGTCCCCCAGCAGAACCAGATCCCTGTCTTTTTCACGGTCCATAAGAACGCCATCGAGCAGGCGTTCCGGTATCTTCATGCGTCCCTGTACATCAATACTCACCAGGTCGGCTCCCCCAAAGATCTCACGGCGGGCGCTTCTGACCCTGGAATCATGGGATCCCTGCTGGTGAAGGGCCTCTGCAAATTGGGAGTATTCATTCTCATCAAAGAGAGCCAAACTGTTGTCATACCAACGAGATATGAACACTTCGGAGGCGAGGCGTGAACGCAGTTCGGGCGGAAGAACCAGACGGCTCTTGTCATCCAGGGAGCGCTCGAAGTATCCAACCAGACCCGGCATCAGAAGCCTCACTCTCAAATATGGTTATCTGTGGGTTATTGTGGAATTTTTCACAAACAACCATCTACAATGTGGAATCTTATGGATTTTTACTCCCCTGTCAAGAAGGAAGATCAGTTGCCGATGCTTTCTTTTTACTTTTTTTCAGTTTCCATCAGGCGTCACTGGACCAGATGGACTAACATGCCTGGAACCGGAATCAGGCTTTGTCTCCCACAGGTTGCTCACATGAACCGTCCATCTTTTCCACAGGTTATCCACTTTTCCAGGGGGTCCTTGAACCAGGGTAAGGGCAGGCATGGCAAACCTCGAAACCTCAATATGTTGTGGTTGGCCCCCCTGACAGAATCCATATATGCGCTTGACAGAAGGGAACCACGGCTCCTATATTCATGCCGCTCCTTGACCGGGGAGCATACCAAGTCACATCCTGATCAAGCCGTTGCACCAGCTGGTCTTGCGGGCCAAAGGGGTGTCCGGGAGACCTTGGGGGGGAGTCCATGAAACTCAAACGGATTTACATTAGCGGATTCAAATCATTTGCCGATCGCCTCAGTCTCGATTTCGGCGAAGGGATCACTTGTATTGTTGGTCCGAATGGATGCGGGAAAAGCAACACATCCGATGCGGTCAGGTGGGTTCTGGGCGAGCAGAATCCACGCTCGCTGCGTGCCAACAAAATGCAGGATCTGATCTTCGCCGGAACAATCACGCGCAAGCAGGAAGGGATGACCGAAGCCCGGCTTGTTTTCGATAATGAGGATGGAAAATTACCCATTCCATATGCCGAAGTGGAAATCAGCAGACGCCTCTATCGGTCCGGTGAATCGGAATATTTCATCAATAAAGAACCTGTCAGGCTGAAAGATATTTTTGATTTATTCAGCAATACTGGCGTAGGCACTCATAGTTACTCACTCCTTGAGCAAGGCCGGGTGGATGGGATCCTGAAGGCCAAGCCTTCAGAACGCCGTGAAATTTTCGAAGAAGCCGCCGGTGTCACCCGTTACCGGATGAAGCAGGAGGAGGCCCAACGCAAGTTGAAAAGGGTTACTCAGGACCTCCAGCGGGTAGAAGACATTGTGGGAGAACTTTCCCGTCAGGTGCGTTCTCTCAAAATCCAGGCTGGCAAAGCAGCCCGTTACAATGAAATGCATCTGGAGCTCCACAAACAGGAGCTGGTCCGTATCCATCTCCAGCGCAAGATACTGGATGAAAGGATTCAACACGGGAAGGAGGAACTCCAAAGAGTTCGCGAGCTCAAAGAGTCTCTGGAAGAACAAGTCAGGAAGGGGACCCAGGAAGCCGGCCAGGCACGCGAGGTAGTCGAGCAGGCACGTGAAGAACTGGTGCGCTTCCGTGGCATCCGCGCGGAACTCGAATCGGAGATCCGCCGCCATGATGATCAGTTGACCCATTGCCGGGCGATGGAATCCGAGCTTCAACGTCAAGGCGAAAGAACCCGGGAGCTGGAGAAGACGCTTTCCGCCGAACGGGAGGAAGCGGAAAGTTCCATCGAATCCAAGCTCGAAGTGGAAGACCGTATACGCCAGGAACTGGTGGAATTCGAAGTGGAGGAGAACCTTCTTGCCTCACAAGAGCAGGAAGGACACAGGGATTTCGAACAGGCACGGAATGCGGCGGAACATGCCCGGAAGATCTTGCATGGAACTGAGAGATCGATCGAGACACTCGGAAATGAGATCGAGCATATTTCCCTGGAGCTGGCTTCCCTCGAGGAACGCCGTGGACGACTGGAGGCCCAGTCGTGTGAAGCCGAAGAGGAACTCAGAAGCATCGATAGCAAGGTTTCGGCAGTAGCGGCTATTCATCAGGATACAAAGGCTGACCACGAACGTGAGGAGTTCCTTAGGGCCGGGTTGCTCGAAACCCTGCAAGATATCGAAAAGGAGCTCAACCTTCTCCGAAGCGAGAATGAGCGCCTCCGGACTGAACGCAGTCGGCTGACCCACCGGCTGGAGTCTTTGAGAGAGCTCCAGGCACAACATGAAGGCCAGGGAGAAGGCATCAAGCAAGCCTTTCAACGGAAGAAGAAAGGAGAAGCCCCATTCCTTCAGATTCAGGGCCAACTCATTGAGAAGGTCCGTCCCCAAACCGGATATGAGGACGTGCTGGAAGTGGCTTTGGCCAGCTGGCTCCAGAGCGTGATCCTGGACCATCATTCGGAAAGTGTACGCATTCTTGAGGCACTCCGTGTCACACCCGGGGGACGGTTGACCTGTGTTTCCAGGGACTTGAGAGGAGAACCTGGTGCAGAGGCAACCCTTTCGATTGACTGGAGGTCAGTCGAAGGAGCGGTGCTTGCTTCCGAGATGGTTTCGGTTGATCCCGATTTCCAGGACCTGATCGGACCGCTTCTACAGCGTACGGTCATCGTACCGGATCTTCCTCAACTGGAGATCATTCTGCCCCGCTTGAAGGAAGGGTGGATGGCGGTAACGCGTCAGGGTGAGGTGGCAGGATATCCGAGTTTCGTCTCGGGTGGACGCGCGGTGTTGACCGGCTTCCTGAGACGTCAAGGCGAGATCGAAGAGATCGAGCGGAAGCTGGCTGACCTCAACCAGGAATGGCAAGTCAGCGAAGACAATCTCCAGTACACGCGTGAAAAACGGCGGGAGACAGCTGAGGAGCTCAAGGCGCGCGAAGAGGCGATCCGCGAGCTGGTCATCCGGATGGCAGCCAAGCATGAAGAACTCCAGGGCTTGGCCCGTCTGCGTCAGAAGGTTGAGAAATCGCTGGAATCAAGCCGCCAGGAACTGGAGCGTTTGGAAGGACTTCACTCAGGCCTGCTTCAGAAAAAGGTGCAGGCCGAGGAAACCCGTACCACCCTGGAAGCCAGCATCCAGAGTGAGCGGGAAGCCGCTGAAACCACCGAAGCCGAGTTGCGGCGAATCGAACAGGCCTTGAGGGATTTGCAGGCCAAACATCACCGTCACCGTGAGACCTTCGTAGCCCTGAAGAAAGACCTGGAACGTTGCCAGGCGGAAATCAACCAGGCACGTCAGCGGCGAGGAAATCTGGAGGCACGGATCGCCGAGCTCAAGCACGAGGAGCAGGAGCGCGAAAGCAAGATCTGGGAAATCCTCGACAAAAAGGCTCAAGCCGAGGAAGCCCTCAAAAGCCTCTTCGAGCGGGTGGATAAGGTCGAGCAGGATATCTCCGAGCAGGACGCCAACCTGGTCCAGATGGAAGAGCGGTACCGTGCGGTTGAGGAGCAGGTCTCGCAGATCCGTGAGATGCTCAAGGAGCGGAACGACGAAAGCCAGAAGTGGGAGATGGAGAACCATCGTGCCGGGCTTGAGCAGGAGAATCTCGAACGCAGGCTGGGTGAGGAGCTCCAGGCCGATTGGGATGCCTGCAACAGGGCTGCAAACGAATGGCCAGAGGCCCCCTCCAACCTGGAGGATCTCGCGGCCAGTATTACCTCGCTGCGTGAACGAATCGGGAAAATGGGTGAGATCAATCCCCTGGCTGTCCAGGAGTTCGCTGAGCAGAAAGAGAGACTTGATTTCCTGACCCAACAACAGGAGGACCTGGTCAAAGCCAGGAGCTCCCTGGAGCGCACGATCAGCGAGGTCAAGAAGTCAGCGAGGAAACAATTCCTGGAAACCTTCGAACTGATCCGTCAGAACTTCAACCGGACCTTCCGGAGAGTGCTGGGTGGCGGACGTGCTGATCTGATCCTACTCGACGAGGCGGATGTTCTTGAAAGCGGGGTGGAGATTGTCGCTCAACCACCAGGAAAGAAGATGCAGTCAATCACCCTCATGAGTGGTGGCGAGAAGAGCATGACCGCTATCGCCCTGTTGTTTGCCATCTACCAGGTCAAAGCCAGCCCCTTCTGTTTCCTCGATGAGGTGGATGCGGCTCTGGATGACGCCAACGTCGATCGTTTCGCTCGTTTGCTCCTGGATTACAGCCACCAGACCCAGTTCATCATTGTGACCCACAATAAACACACAATGGCTGTCGCGGACCGGCTGTATGGTGTGACTATGCACCAACCCGGAATCTCGACCGTCGTTTCGATGGAATTCGAACACCGTGCCGATTACAACCTGGCACCATTGCCTGAAGTTGAAGAAGAACCCCTTCCAACCAGAGATTACGATGCCGCGTTGGAGGGAACAGTCGAAACTGAGAACCAGGAAGAGGCCCGACAGGATGAGGAACCAGACATGGCCGAAGATCTTGTTGAGCAACTCTGAAAAAAAGTGCGGCATTCAGGAATGAGGGTGGTTCTTCTGTCACGCGAAGACACACCCACGGGAAAAAGGGAAAAAATCCGGAGTTCTTATTCTTGGGAGCAATGCTTGAACTTTACAGGTTAAGTTCAAAAGTCAACGAAGCCCAGTAACTATACCTGGTTCCCATTTCCAACGAAGGAATACAAATCACTGATCTGATCAACCAGAAACCGGGGTGATTAAGGGCAAACTCTGCCTCACCGGCAGCATTTGTTCTGGTCACTACCGGAGCCTCGAGATTACCGATATTCAGGGCATTCAATGGGATATCAGGAACGGGATATCCCCGGCAAAGGAGACGCACATTGAGGGTGTCCCCCAAGTGCAAGGATGACGGATCCTGAAGAGGAATGATTTCAGTGGTAAGTCCAAGGATTTGACTCGCAGCCTCTGGAAACTCACCCGTGCCAACCCGGATGATCGACTTTGCGCATCGAGCAAACCATTCCGCTCCTTGATGAGGAGTGGAAATACTGCTGGGCTCTCCTGTGGCCACTCCCATCCTCTGGTGAGTTACATTTCTTTGATGGTCTGATGCGGAGGGCTGTGTGGATAAGAGATGGCTCTCGTAGGCGATGAGATACACCCCATCGGTCTGAGCCAGAATGAGGCCT
>CAYZUX010000280.1:0-6963 GCA_964481775.1 uncultured bacterium
CAGACCGAGATCTCGCGGGTGCTCAAACTGGTTCGTGAGAGTGCTCCGGATGCCGGGCCTGAGGCGCCGAGGGAGAGGATGGTGTTGTAAAGGAGTTACGCAGGATGCCAACCAGAAGAAAAATCTCTCCTGAAGAGGAAAAGGCGCTTCTATGGGCTGAGTTTGAGCAGAACCTGAATCGGCCTGTCTCGGAGCGGATCAGGCGTGGTTGTCTGTCGACTTTCAAGCCGGTCCTGGATGAGGGACCAGGTGTCCGGGTATGGGACACCATGGCGGACTACCGGCGCTGGTGCAATGAGAATCTGCCCGATTGGTTGGGCTACAAGACCATGACTGATGAGGAATGGGAGGAGTACCTCAAGAAGGCCGATGAATGAAGGTGTTAAACCACATCTCGTCCATTGGCATGAGAGTCAAGATTAGGGGGCTCCATTGGGCTGGCTGGCTGACCGGATCAAACGGAATGGTATCGAGGTTTCGGATTACTACGGGACCTCTTCGGCCTATTTCGATTTGACCCCAGCAGGACGGACCCTCATCCACAGCCTGGAGCCTCTCATCCAGAAGGGGATCGGGGGGCGGGTGCTGGATGCCGGGGCGGGACGTCTGACTTACGCCCCCCGGTTGCGTCAAGTTGCCCGCGAAGTCATCTCCTTAGACCGTTATCGCATCAAGGATGGGTTGAACATCCTCTCCGACCTGGTGGAATTGCCACTCGCGGACAACTCCTTTGATTCTGTTTTCTGTTCCCAGGTCCTCGAGCATGTTCCCGATCCGCACAGTGTGCTTGGAGAATTCGCACGGATTCTGCGTCCGGGCGGCACACTTCTCCTCTCAGTTCCCCATCTCGCTTATCTCCACAATGAACCGCATGACTACTACCGCTACACCGAGTTCGGTCTCAAGCACCTGCTTGGAGAATCAGGCTTCGAGATTCAGGAGATCCGATGGAGCGGGGGTGTGCTCTCTTTCCTGGGGCATATGCCCAGCACGTTGATCGTAAATCTGGCGTGGGGGATTCCGGTGATCTTCCCAGTGGTCTCCTTCCTCAACCGGTTGTGGAGCCGTGGGATCGCCTGGCTGGAAAGAAAAGATCAGAGGCGAAGGCGTTTCGCATTGAACCTGGTAGTCTTGGCGACGAGGAGGTAAACAACATGGTTGTCTCCCACATCATGCTCCCCCAAAGGGAATCGTGAGGTGGAATGCATCACGCAGTGTCCATCATTTTTCCAACTACTCTTGTGGCGCTTGTGGCTTCTTCATAACCACGGGTGGATTCTGACGGCGGTCGACGATTGAAAAGGCTTCCTCCGCTGTTGTGAGGGTTGCCGGTTCCCAAAACGATGCTGGTTGGGGATTACCCACGGATAGTCTGGTGATGTGATGAGTGATCTTGCGTACAAGATCGCCACCATGGAATTCCTCTCTTGTGATGGTTTGCGGGTAGTAACCGGTTGGCAGTTCTGCCATTGGGACGAAGCCGCTGCATAAGATACGTTGAGCCAGGTTTCCAGCGAAATCGTAGGTTTCCATCGACAGGACCGAATACCCAAGACTCGGTGCGATCACCCATGATGCCCTGGGTAATGGGCTTTCTCCACTGGCTTTCGCCTTCATAGCAACCAAGATGGCATCCATTTGACCGCTCTCTCTGTTTTGGGACTGTTCCATTGTCACCTCAATGGCTGAAGTTTCTGGATTCGCGGCCCATTTTGCCAGTGGTCCCTCTCCATCAAGTGTCCAGGCTGAGAGGAGGTTTTTCATCTCTCTTTCCAGGCTCCGGTACTTGGCATCGAGCGAGCCAAGGTTATCGGATTTAAAGACCTGAAGATTCCTGCTGGGGACTTGCCAGACATGGGTTGTGTCTCCATTCCGCAGGAAGGCTGTTGTTTGCGTGGTGGTATGGACTTCTGTACCTGGGACGGCAACGACCACCTCCTCTTGCCAGTCAAGACGAGACTTTGCGCCACCATCGACTTGAACAAAATGAGCAGCTGAGTTCAACTCAGGAAGATCGGTCTCGTCATTGATTTCAGACTTCTCTTTAGTGATGGTGGTTGTGATATCAGCAGCTTGCTCAAAGAGGGCTCGTGTGGCTTGAGACAGCTTCAAGGAATGGGCAACGACTTCACGATCTGATTCGCTATAGACATTTTCCAACATCAAGGCAGAAAACACGATTGAGATCACCACAACCAAAAGCTTTCGAAACATTAGGGATTCTCCTTCCTAAGCCCTCGATTCTGGTGTTCAGTGTATCCTCTTTTGAATTGATTTCAATAAAGAAATTGCAGAGTGACTAGTAGGTTACAGCTTATCCATATTAAGACTCCAGCTCGCCCAGAAGAATAAAATCTGGGCAAGCTGGAAATCGGTTGGATCAGTTCTATCCTGGATCTGTGGCTACTCCTCTCCGTTCCAGGCTTCGAGTTTAAGTCCTTCGGTAGTATTGACGTTCACCGCATGGGTCTCTCCTGCATCGAGCCAGAAATAACCATCATCCGCGGTGAAGGTATCCGCATGTCCGGGACGGCTGACATACACCCCCACAGCGGGAAGCTTGCCTTCATTGGTGACAAGGACTTTGTCTCCCTCGCTCTTCATCGTGACCTTGGTCTTGGGTAGGCTCATGAGCGAACCTTTCCTGGTCTCGTAGTTGACGAAGTAGAAGGTTCTTTCAGCCAGCTTCCCATCTTTTAACGTCTGCGCGACGACCAGCAGAGGCACTGTCTTGGTCTGCTCCTCGGAGAGGGTGAACTCGCCGAGTTGCTTGACGCGTTCGATGGAATCGCTGCCAGTGAAGGACTCCTTCTTGATCTCATTCAGCTTCTCATCATAGGCACGAACCACGACTTCCCACTTGGCACCCTTGAGCTCATCGGCGTCATCCAACAGAACGACGGGCAGGGAAAGGGCCATCCCGACCGAGTTGACTGTTTTGAAAAGAACACAGGCATGAAGCGGATTGAAACTGTCCTGGTAGAAGAAGTGGCTCATCTTGGGCGCGCCATACCAGTCCACGCAAGCCCAGGAGGCCGCCGGGTAGTTGTCATTCATCTTGTAGTACAGGGCACCCGTGCATTCCGGCCAGCGGGTTCGTGCGAGCTCCAAGGGATGACGGACACCCAGGGCCTGGGAAAGCTGCGAGCCAATGACATAGTTCTCCATCGTGTCATCCGGCATGAAGAAGGCGGAGTAGTGCATCAGGCGTTTCAGATCTTCAGCGGTGTTGAAGATCGGAGTGTGGTGAGCCAGGGAACCATCCGCTGGAGCGGGCCAGAGGTCCTTTTCATTATCGGGCAGGTAACGCTGAACGGACTCATACACCGGGCTGCAGGCCAGTCCGAACTCGCCAAAGAAGATCGAGGTCATGTTCAGGTTGTGGTCGAGAGGCTGCCATCCCCAATAACAGTTGTAATTGTGGGTGCTGCCGCCCCAAGGTTCGCCACGGTGGAATTGACGGGTGCCATCCAGTTCGATGGAGTACCTGCCCATCATGTCGATGGCCTTACCGAAAGGATTGCCGGATTCATTACCCCCTCCATACATCACCAGAGAGGGATTGTTCCGGAGCCGGTAAGTGTTCTTGCGGACTGTTTCCTCGAGGATATCATAGGGTTGCGCCAGGTGACTGTCCCAGGCAGTCGGCCATTCCTGGAAGACCATGATTCCGCGGCGGTTGCAGCAGTCATAAAACTCATCGGTCTCCGGCATTCCCGATCCCCAGCCACGGAACATCTGGACATGCTGAAGCTGGGCCAGGGAAATCAGCCGGTCATAGCGCTCGTAGGAGAAATCCATCGAGGAGTCCATCGTGCACCAGCCCGCGCCTTTGACAAATATGGGGCGCTTGTTGAGGACAAAGGTCCAGTTGAAATGAGTCGACTTGGGACCGCCTGGCAGGGGTGCCATCTCGACAGTACGGATACCGAAGATGGTTTCGCGGGTATCGGGAATCCCTCCATCTTCAGGAACAAAGGAGAGTTTCATCTTGTAGAGGTTCGGATCGCCCAGTCCATTCGGCCACCAGAGTTGAGGATTGGGAACCTTGAAACGCAGATGGATTGTCTTGGAGGTTGTGTCGGATTTCACGGGATAGGTGAACTGAAGAGTGTCTCCCTTGAAGTTATCCGGGAGAATGGTTCCGAGGATCTTTCCAGACCAGTTGGCCTCTTGTCCGAGTAACTCAACACTCAGGTCAACAACACCGCCCTGGGCATCCATGGTAGCCACAAAGGGATGATTCAAATTGACTGTAGGTTGCCCCTCAATCCGTACAGAACGCCAAATGCCGAGGGGTGGGATGCTGGAGTAATGCCATCCCCAAGTGTTGTTGAAGACCACGGTGGTGCGCCAGGCGGGATTATTCCACTGTTCTTTTTCACCCGGAGCGGGATTGATCTTCACGATCAGGGTGTTTTCTTCTTTCAAATCGCCCGCGACATCGAATTCAGGTCCGCCGAACATGCCCTCATGTTCGCCCAGGCGCTTGCCATTGAGCCAGACTGTGCAGTGGATGGCGACACCATCGAAGACGAGTTTCTCTTTGACCGCGCCTTCGGGACGTTTGAAGGTTGTTTTGAACCAGTAGGTTTCAAAGCTCTTGTCATGAGCGATCTTGTCATTACGGCCGAATTTGGGATCGGGGATTTTGCCAGCCTCGAATAAGGCTGTATGCACACTACCCGGAACCTTGGCATCGATCTGATCGTTCCACTCACCTGACAACCGGTTGGCTTCATCGCCTCCCTCGGCCATCTTCCAGACACCATCCAGAGCGAGGACAGCGGCCCCCTCGGGGTGATCGGATTTCCCGGATTTCAAAGCAACATCCTGAGCCTCGCTGGACATCGGGGATGGCCCAGCCTTGAAGCTTTCATTGTCGAGCTGGTCCATGGACACCCGGAGAATCGGTTCCAGCCGCAGGTGGTTTCCGAGTGAACCTTCATCGGGAATCACCCCTTTTTCATCCACCTTGTCCATGTGCCAAAGGCTGACAGTGTCCTCATCCGCTGTGAAGGGAGCAGTGGGGACTCCGTTGATCTTGCGGACACAGCGGGAGATACGGACCTCATCGATCAGCCCATCGCAGCCAACGGGTTGGTTCAAACCAACCGCATTTCCCAGGTTCAGGGGGCCTGGTTCCCGTTTGATCGATTCGCTCAGTCCGACTGGTGAATCGACTACCTGCTCTCCATCGACAAACAGGCGGACCATGATTCCATCGAAGACCCAGGCCAGGTAATGCCACTGACCATCGGTGATACTTTTGTTTCCATCGATCATCTGGGGGGTGTATCCGGGCATATAGACAGCGAATCTGCCATCTCCCGCATGTGTATAGATCTCCCAATGGGTGCCGGAGGATTTGGCCTCATTGGCCAGCATGACATTGTAGTGTGTTTTTGAGTTCAGCTTGGCCCAGAATTCAACGGTCAAAGGGGGTAGAACATAGGCATTATTCTGGAGGGCCATCGGGGGCTTCTCCCTGGGATCGAGTGCCTGGCCAAACTTTCCTTCAGGGACCAATTGCATGGGTTCAGTATCCTCCGCTGGGAGCATTTCTGTCTGCAGAAACAGCATTGCGGGAATCAACAACACTTTCCACCACCTCATGGGGATCTCCTTCCACGAACAGAGCAAGTGTAAGTCAACAGGAATAACATACGGTTGACAGGACAACCCTATGAGGGTTGTTTTGATGTGTCAAGAGTCTTTTGTATGGATTCCTTCATGGTTGGGTGAGTTTGTGGGAGTCCCCTCCACCTCGCCGAGGTGGAGGGGAAATACAGAAACTATTCAATACCTGTCAGTTTGACCACATAGGCATGTTGTGATGTCTGTGTTCCCGGAGTTCCCGGCGGGAAGGTCAGATGAACCTTGCCACCCTCAGTCTTGCAGGTGACTGGATTGGATGACCCCAGCAGGGAAGCCTGGACACTCCCTTTGGGTTTTGGTGCATCCAGGGTTGTTTCGCCTGTTGGCCACTTGAGGAAAATTGCGTAAACCGCTTCCCCCTTGGTTGTGTAGCGGACAGTGTCACCCTCCGTCTGGGCACGCCAGGGCTGAGTCCCATAGATCGCTTCGCCGTTGACATTGAGCCATTCGCCAATCTCAAGAAGACGCTGTTGCATGATGACCGGGATACGTCCATCACCTGTGGGGCCGATGTCCAGGAGGAGATTGCCACCCTTACAAACCAGTTCGATGAGCAGGTGGATCAAGTCCTTGGCGGACTTGTACTCATCGATGGTCTCATTGCGGCTATAGCCGAAGGAAGCACCCATACCACGGCACTCCTCCCACTTCTTTTTGGCAAAGGCATCCGCTGGTGCGTTGTAGATGTTTCCATATTCAGTCGTGTAATACCCGCCATGATGACCGCGAGTATCCTTGCCCCAACGGTCATCCACCACCACATCGTCTTTGCACTTGGCCTCATTGTAGAGCCAGGCCAGGAACTCGGTGCTCCTCCAGGTCTCGCTGGGGTGGTCCCATTCCCCATCGCTGAAGATGAGTGAGGGCTCGTAACGATTCACAAGATCCTTGAGTTGAGGGAGCATGTGCTGATCGACATAACGGGCCACATCGCTCTTGTAAATGGGATTGAACCACTCATAAAGGGAATAGTAGAACCCCATCTTGATCCCTCGATCGCGGACAGCTTTGGTCAAGTCACCACAAAGGTCCCGGTGAGGACCGATATCCACACTGTTCCAGTTCCAGCTGTCTGGACTGGGCCACAGGCAAAACCCTTCGTGATGCTTCGAGGTCAGTACAACATACTTGGCACCGGAACGGGCAAAGATGTCGGCCCACTGGGCTGGGTCGAACAATTCCGCTTTGAAAAGAGGTGCAAAGTCCTGATACTTGAACTTGTCACCATAAGTGCCAGCATGGAACTTCCACGTCTCGCCATTGGGATCCATCATGTCATTCCAATACCATTCGGCATATTTGCCC
>CAYZUX010000281.1:0-6930 GCA_964481775.1 uncultured bacterium
GGTTTCACATCAACCGAAGAAAGCGATAAGTGCCGTGTGCCAGGTAATTCCGTCGATGTTGGGGTTACCGTTCCTTGAATGGTGGGAGATGGAGTGACCTCTTCAACCACAGTGATCGTTGGTGACTCATTCGGAAGTAAAGTTGTCGTTGCTGAAATATCCTGTGAGATTGCTGTTGCGGTGGGGTTAATGGAACTACCGCTGGGTAATGGGGTAGGGGTAAAGAGTGTGGAGGATTGGAGCGCAGAAAACACCGAGCTGCCTTGAAGACCCTCCGCACGAGGGACACTGCCTTGGGGCTGTGATTCGTTCACGTTGTTTCCGAGAATGGCATCACTTCCAACCTGTTGCGAATCCGGTTCAATGGTCGACTTGATCCATGAGGCAACCCAACCCATGCCAGGAACCGAGGCTATCGACTGAATGGCTTTCTGAAGAATTCCCCCCTCTACATGTGAAGCACCAACAGCCACAATCGCACCCAGAAGAATTGCAGTAACAGCAAAGAGCAATGGCCGCAAATTCATTATGTGGGACGATGTATGTTGTTTCATGGATGGGGTAACTCCTGGTGCCAGGTTTCCAGGAAGAGAATAAGGTCTGTCTGGTCCACGGTTCCATCGCCGTTAAAGTCAGCAAGGTGAGGATCATCCATCAATGGAGTTGATGTAGGAGTTGGAGTGAACTCGGCCGTTGGGGTTGGTGTCGGTTCAACAGGAGTTTCCACATGAACCATTCCTCCAATCGTTATATGGCTATAAAAAAGTCCTTCCAGATTGTTGATTGAAGTCGCCGACAAGCCCACAGGTAGGATTGTTCCAGGTTCAATACTCCCGGTGATAGAAAAAGATATCGTTCCGATCTCAACAGCTCCAGGTTCAACGCATTCCTTGGTGTTGCTTAAAATGAAATGGAGTGTCCCTGTGCCTGTTTGTACTTGTGAAGTCCAGTCTTCAAAGGTATTAACCAGTTCCAATCCCGAAAATGTGAGTGACAATGGATCAAAGTTGAGATCACCAATGACCTTCCCGGCTGAATGGCCCATCGATAGGGTCAATGGGAGAGAGATCTCATTTCCCGCTTGACCTGAAGCGTCTTCAAGGGCCAGGGTGAGAGGGGCATTATCCGGGGATATCGAATCCACACTCAACAGTCCATTATCACCAAGGAGAGTATGACGCTCACTCAGCTCATCATACCAACGCGCGGTTCTTAAAGAGACCACAGTAAATGCCCCGCTTGCGGCATTACCGTTCACCAGCAATTCGAAAGTGGCGATAGCACCAGGACCACTGTCCGCAAGCCCCTCAGCGGCGGCCATGGAGATGGTTACCCGTCCTGGAGAGGGAGAGCCATGATATAGAAGGAAATCATTTGTCACGGGTGTCTTGTTGACATCCAGAATTGAAATTACAGCCGGGTCAAAACCAACCGCGAAGTCTCCACCAGCGAAACCAAGGAGTTCATCGAGGCGGAGTTCCATTTTTATTTGAGAACCGGGAAGACCGGCTGCGTTCATGATTGAGATAATCCGATCCTGCGCCTCACAGGCAGAGGGGCTGGTTGCTCCCAGGGCCAATATCAGGCCGAACCAGAAAGAGAGCAGGTAAGCCAATCGAAGCGGTCGTTGTGTCCTGATAGCCATCAGCCTTCAATCTTTTCAACCATATCAGTAATCCACCCAGCTGTTCACCAGGAGCGGACCTGGTGTTGGAGTGACAGTCGGTTGGGGTGTATCTGCAATGACACGGCCAGACTGGCCCTGACTTGAATATCTGAAACCCAGAAGGTTCTCTGTTTTTGTGTTGCCAAACAAAATATCCGTAGAGCTTCCGGTCTCCATCTCTGGTGAAATCAACCAGCTCCATGAGGCGATCTGGATTGGATCAGCTCCACTGAGCTCATTTGAGCCGGAAAAAACGAAATGAATCTGACCATCATCCTGCTGAATGAATTGTGACCAGCCGGTCAGTGCGGGTACCAGCTGAGATAAATCAGGCAATAAGAATTGAGGGTCATACATCAGGGTTCCCTCCAACCGTGCAACCCCAACCGGAAGTGAGATCCACAGATCTGAAGTGACCTTGCTCCCAGGCAAGCCATAGGATAAACCCCCATAAAACACGATACCCCCATCCTCTGGAGGACACACTGTACCCGCCTGAAAAACAGAGTTGTCTCCCAGGAGGGACTGCCGGATGCTTGATTCATTATACCACCGGGCCTCGCGAAAACAGAGCGTGATCCGGGTACCGGTTGGGAGGTTCTGTGTCAATGCCAGTGTGATCAGCGCGATAGATCCGGATCCCTGAGAGGTCAGTCCGTCTGCACTGGCCATGGAAACACGTAAAAGGCCTGGATTCGGTGTTGCATAAGATAACAGGAAATCCTGGGTGAGGGAGGATTTGGAGACACTCTGGATACTGATGAGGTTGGGATCAAAAGCGATTGACAGGTCACAACTTGCCAATCCCAATAACTCGGACAGACCAAATTCGATCTGGCCTGTCTGGCCGGGAGGTGCACAACCATTGGACAGGGAAATTGTGCGATCCTGGGCCGATGATCCCGTCGTGGGTAGGAGGAGTATCAGGCAGGGGATGAATGGCAAAAGCCCTCTGGATGCGGGACCTGACACCGAAGTAGAATGGCAACCAGAGTGCCATCCATTCATAGGGAAACCCTTGCTGGTGCGTTTTTTCTATATAACGGAGCGGAAGGGGAGACTTATCTTCCCCTTCCGCCCACCCATGCCGTTCCGTCCGCTTCTAGCGGTTGGAACCGACAGCCTTCTTGAGCATATAAACCGCATCACCTGAATCGATCAGGCCATCACCATTGTAGTCACCACTGGCAGCATCCCTGAGTGTCAAGCCTAACGAATTCTGACCGGAACTGTGCCTCAATGCACGGATTGCATCACCTGAGTCCACCGTCCCATCATTAACCAGGTCACCTACCTGACGGCCACCATCGACGATGGAGTTTTCTGAGACCTCGATCCACCGGCCCTGACCCAATGGTGTCATGGAAACCACTTGTCCATTACGATCCATGTCCATTTGGCGGATATGAACATGGTAGCCACCATTTTCGGGGATCTCGATATCCCAACCCGTCCCATGGCGGTATGTGTGCAGGACACGATTTCCTGTGTCGTCCAAAACCAGTACCTGGTAAAGACTCGCTCCCAGTCCTTTACGGCCCACCTGGACCACTGCTCCCGGACCGGTAAAAGAAACACCGTAATCAAAGGAATCCGGAATCAGCGGCTCACCCACTACCTCTGGTTCCTGAGGTGTTCCTACCGTGATGCTCCACCAGTCCCCGGAAGGAGGCGAGGGACGGTAAACTTTACCCATTTTCACAATCGCACGGACCCTCCAGAAGAACTCATCACCCGGTTTGGCATCCGGAACGACCAGGTCATAGAAGGGCTCTTCTGTCAGGATGCTCGACGGTGGACTTCCCATTTTGTTCTGAGCCTGTTCCATTAAATTGTCACCCTGCCGTTGTTGTTTCGAACGGATGATCACCTCGTAATAGGAAGCTCCTGTCACAGGCTCCCACTGAAGTGTAGTCAGGAACATGTCCGGGGTCGGATCTATCGTGGACCCATCCGGTGGAGCCAGAAGCACTGGCGTTGGGATTGGACCTTGAGCATTCCAGTTCGGTCCATGGTCGCCATCATTGACCAGCTGGAAGAGCACTGGATCGCAATACTCGCCAACGCCATTTTCTCCGATGGCGCGTACACGTAACTGGTAATCTCCCACGGGTGGAGTTTCGCCATTGCGGGAGCCATTCCAGGCCGCTGTCTTGAACACAAAATTCGTGCTATGGACAAGGTAGCATTCTGTTCCATCGATGGAGTCGATACACACTTCATACTGCCGGGCTCCCTCAACAGGATTCCAGTGGAAACGGTAGTTGTTCCCAATCACAAGGGTACCCCCCTGGAAGGGGAAGACCACCTCGGGTATTCCCGCTCCTTCCCAGATGCTGTCGATGTCATCTTTCACGGTAAAGGTCCACTTCTCGCTCCAGGGGCCGAAAGCGGATTGTTGATCAGGTATTGAACTCGGGATTTCGGGATCGGCGTAAAGGGCTCGTACCTGCCATTGGAATTCTCCTTCAAAAGAGGTTCCAAAGCTATGCTCAGTGCCTTCTTCCAAGGCAACATAAGCATCATTTCCAGCCCCCTTCTGCTTGATTCGGACCTCATAGGCAAAAGCTCCCTCTACGGGTTGCCATTGAAGTATCGCAATGTCAGAGCCAGGTCCCTTGATAGTGCTTCCATTGGGTGGAGATACCAGAGTGGGTGGAGCCTCCTGAGCGGCCAATGGAACAGGAATCAACAGGCTGAAGACACATAATCCCACAGCCCATGCCAAGCTCATCTTTTTTACTTTTCCAATCCCTCGCATTCCTCATTCCTCCTTGTGCCTTGGTTTAGGCCGTCGTGTTCAACTTGCTGTCCAGGGTGGACTGCATGGGGGTTGCTTTTATTTCTACCTGGGCTGGTTTCCCATCCCCGCGATAGGCACGGACAGACAGGATGCGTATGGCATCAGCCCCGCAAGCCGGATCGTGTTCATGGGAGAGAGGCAGTTCAAGGATGTGGGTCTGTCCGCAAGGATGGATTGTTTGGGCGGAGGCCATCGAAATTCTCATGGTTGCCCCCTGCCTGTGAGAGGCCACCAGAAAATCACCCAAGCCGGAAGGAACAACCGGTTGACACGCCTCCGTTATTTCCGGTGTGAAGGCCAACTCGATGTCCAGTCCCGCAACTTCCTCATCACTGCGCAGTTCCAAAGCATACAGGATGGGATTGGGTGCTGGAGACTGGCTTGGTATCCACAGGAATAAAATTACCGCGAGACACATGGCACCCGCCAGTGAGGCTGTGCGCCAGGGATATAAACTCAAAACATCGCGCCACGTGAACTGGAAGAAAGGAGTGGTACCCTTCCTGACCGTGGCCTGTTGGCGGATTGCCTCGCGCACCTCCTCCATCAAGTCGTGGGGAGCAGCCAGGGTTGGTAGAGACTGGAGCATCGATGAAATCCGGAGTTGTTCCTCATATGCCCTGGAACATGAGGAACACTCCTGCAAGTGCTGTTGCATGGCTTCCATCCCGGCTTCATCTAGCAGGCCATCCACCGCATCTGAGATGCGGTCTGTGTTGCACTCTGGAGAGTTTGACATCTTCATTCTCCTCGATGGGACTCAGGCAACCTCAACCAGGTTGGGGAGCATTTCCCGCATCATCGCCCTGGCACGCCGCAATCGTGTTCTGACTGTTTCCAGGGGGACCTTCATTTCCATGGCAATCTCGTTATATGCCAATCCTTCAACCTCCCGAAGGAGGAGAATCGTCCGGTAAGATGGATCCAGGCTCAGCAAGGCTCTTTCAAGTTTCAGGATCTTCTCCTGTTGCTCAAGCGCCGCTCTCGGGTTGGGAGTGTCCTGTGCCGGAGACCTTTCCTCGATCTCGCTCCAGTCGATCCTGTGGTCCAGTTTGTCCCTCCCGGCACGGCCCTGGTAACGAACATTGTCGAGGTACAGGTTCATCAGAATTCTCCGGAACCAGGCATAAACCGACGCGGATCGTTGGCACTGTGATCCCGCCGTAAAGGCTTTGAGGGCGGTCTCCTGCAGGAGATCACGGGCTTCCTCGATTCCGCCTGTGAGCCGGTAGGCGAGGGTATAGAGACGGCTGGAGTGTAATTCGAACAGATCTCCGAATGCCTCGTTATCACCCTGTCTCCACCTACGTATAAGGCTCTCATGGTCCGGACCTTCCATCAGTGGGACTCCCATTCTGGTCTCAGGTCCCATTCTACTTCTATAGACGTCAAGGAACACATTTCGTGTTCAACCTCTCGAATATCTGAAGTGATCCGAAATCGTGCTGAACAGGGATGGAGAGGGAGATCGGGGCGACTTGGATACTGATTTTGGTCCATCCTGCGAAACATGGAATGTTTTCAGGGCACAGTTTGCCTGTTGTGGGCCATGATGCAAATGAGATCGGCTCAGGGGAAAGGTCATTGCAGGGAGGGTGGGAGCGGCGAAGACCAGAGGAGAACCCTCGGGATGAAACCCGGATGGAGAAAAAGGGGATTGCCATCCTCGCTCCCATGGCGGTCAACAAGCGGGATGAGAAGGACTTTGAGAACGAACCCAGAGTCATCACTCTCTTCAAGGTCGTCTATGTCTTCGACGTCTCGCAGACCGAAGGGGATCCGCTACCCGATCTGATCCACGCCACGCGAGACGTCTCAGCGCTCTACCCAGCGCTCATGCAAGCAGTTCAGAAAGAGGGGATCACCCTGGAGGTGCAGGATGACGTCCCCGGTTTGTTCGGGGCACTGGGTGCCTCGTATGGTGGCCGGATTGTCCTGCGGGCTGACCTGGCCCCCGCTGACGCCTTCCGCACATTGGTTCACGAGTACGCCCACGAGCTCCTGCACTGGAGAGCGGCCAAAGAGGACCGGACCATCCGCGAGACGGAAGCCGACGCCACCGCTTTCATTGTGTGCCGTCGCTTCAACGTTGAGTGCGACACAGCGGACTACCTCCTCCTGCACGATTCGACCACGCAGGTCCTGCTTGAGCGATTGGAGACCGTGCGGCGCACGGCGGCGCGGATCATCGAAGGCCTCGAACGGGAGGAGAACGCAGAGGGAGGGCAGGTCGATGACACCCCGGCAGCTGCATAACGCCGTCCGCTCGCTGCTGTTCACCCGGCGCACGGCGGAACGCTTGTCCGATGTGGAGACCTCTCTGAAGGTCTACCTCGTCCAGCAACCGACCCCTCGCGTCACTGTCGGTGAGCACCAAATCGCGCTCGTGGAGGACCGGCTTGAGGTTAGCAGCGCGTTGAAAAAGGCATCAATTTCAGAGTTTGGAATCGGGATAGGTTCA
>CAYZUX010000282.1:0-6926 GCA_964481775.1 uncultured bacterium
CAAACTGACCCGCGCCGGTTACCGGGTGGCAATCTGTGAACAGACCGAGGATGCCTCCAAGGCCAAGGGACTGGTCAAACGGGATGTGGTCCGGACTGTCACTCCCGGCACCCTGGTCGAGGCTGAGGGTATCGAGGGGGCGGAGAACAATTACCTCGCCTCGATTGTGGAGTCTCCGCCGGATGGCTTTGGCCTCGCGGTGGTGGATGTTTCCACTGGCGAGTTCCGCGCTACTGCCTTGAGACTGCGTCGCGGTGAGGCTCCCGGTGAGTGCTCTGAATTGTCAGCTGAGCTTTCCAAAATCCGTCCCAGTGAGATCCTCATCTCCCAGGATGCTCTCGATACTCAGGCTCTCCTTGAACCCCATTTGCGGCGTGGAGGGTGTGTCCTGACCCGCCGTCCACCACGGGCCTTCGCTCCTGCACAGAATGATGGGGTCGATCTGGAAAAACCTCATCCCGAACTCTCCCAGCGTGAGGTCCTGCTTGCTCGCAGAGCCGCCGGAGCAGTCCTCGATTACCTTGCTGAAACCCACAAGTTCAGCAACAACCCGGTCCTCTCTCTGGCCTTGTATCGGCCCGCTGCCTTCATGGGCCTCGATTCCGCGACCGAACGGAACCTGGAATTGGTTGCCAATCTGCGGGATGGAGGTCGTAAAGGGACGCTTCTCTCCGTGTTGGACCGTACTCGCACCGCCATGGGAGCACGCGAACTCAGGCAATGGTTGTTGCGCCCTCTGCTCGACCTCTCCGAGATCCGCCGCCGTCAGGATGCCATCGCTGGCTTCCTCCAGCAGCCGCACTATGCGGAAAGACTCTCTGATACCTTGCGTCAGGTCCGTGACCTTGAACGCCTGCTTTCACGGATCACCTACCGGACCGCCGGACCGCGTGATCTCAAGGCCCTGCAGGTCTCTCTTTCCGTGCTTCCGGAAATTTCCACGCTATTTGCCACCTTTTTGCCTGGTGCCGGAACCGCGGCTGGCTGGTTTGCCCCGCTCGATGATCTGGCGCAACTTCGCGAACTGCTCCAAACCGCTTTGGTGGAAGAACCACCTTACACCGCGCGCGAGGGGGGGATCTTCGCTGAGGGCTACCATGCTGAACTGGATGAGCTGCGTGGCATCAACCGGGGCGGGAAGGAGTGGATTCTCGACCTTCAGGCCCGCGAACGTCAACGCACCGGCATCGCCACCCTGAAAATCAGCTACAACAAAGTCTTTGGGTACTATATCGAAATCACCTCTGCCCACCGGGAACGGGTTCCTCCAGAGTATGTCCGCAAGCAGACCCTGGTGAATGCCGAACGGTACATCACGCCTGAGCTCAAGGAGTATGAAAACAAGGTTCTTACCGCCCAGGACCGGATCATCGAGATTGAGAGGAACCTCTTTGCGGAGCTCCTGGTCCGTGTGAGCGAGGATGCCGAAAGAATCCTTGCGGTGGCGCGTCGTCTGGCATGTGCCGATGCTCTCCTCTCGCTCTCGATGGTTGCTTTGGAGAATGGTTATTGCCGTCCGGAGATGGATGAGAGTGATGGCATTGAGATCCACGATGGACGCCATCCCACACTGGATCACTCGGCGATGGTGGACCGCTTCGTGCCCAATGATACCCGCCTGGATCATGAGAAAAACCAGGTGCTGCTGATCACCGGCCCGAACATGGGCGGAAAGTCAACCTACATCCGCCAGGTGGCATTGCTGGTGCTCATGGCGCAGATGGGGTCTTACATTCCTGCCAGGAGTGCGCGCATCGGGCTGGTCGACCGGATCTTCTCGAGAGTGGGAGCCACCGACAACCTGTTCGGCGGGCAATCGACCTTCATGGTCGAGATGAGTGAGACCGCTACGATCTTACGCAATGCCTCGCCGCGCAGCCTGGTGATTCTGGATGAGATCGGGCGCGGCACCGCCACCTATGATGGCATCAGCCTGGCCTGGGCCATTGCGGAATTTCTGCTCTCCATCGGCAGGACCGGGGTGAAGACCCTTTTTGCCACGCATTACCATGAGATGGCGGAGCTTGAGGAGCGTCACGAACGAGTCCGCAACTTCCATGCGGCAGCTGCCGAGCAGGATGGCAAGGTCACCTTCCTTTACCAGATCGTACCTGGTTGCAGCGATCACAGCTATGGCATCCATGTTGCCGAACTGGCGGGAATTCCCAGGCAGGTCACACGCCGTGCCGCACGGATTCTCGAGCAGCTCGAATCCGGCGAATTCCATCAACGACAGAAAGCAAGGAACAGCGGAGAGAATGGAATGCAGCTGACCCTCTTCAATCTGCTGGAAGATCCGCTCTCCAAGGAACTCCGAGACCTCGCCCCCGAGGAAATGACCCCCTTGGAGGCGTTGCAAACCCTGGACCGGATTGTGAAGAAGGCACGGGGGGAAGCGTAAACTAACATACCAGCTCGCCCAGCAGTTGCACTGCTGGGCGGAACCCTTCTGGCGGAGTTGAACTCCGCTGGATGTCACGCCAGAGTGGAGCCGCGTGGGAGTGCAACTCCCACAGAAGGCCTTGGCACCGGAGTGCAAATCCGGCGCCAGCTCATAAGACCTATTTTCATGCTTTGCGGGTGTCGCAAAGCGACATGACTACTCCGGCGTCTCTCTCAACCCCGCCGCCCTGTCATCAGGAACACTGGAAACTCACGCATCTCCCCGCTTGCAATGGGTTTGTAAATGAGATGGGCGGTGACCGTTTTCAGATCAGTAAAACCATTCCGCTGTGCCTGATCCATCAACTCATCCCGGTCAAAGCCATGGTGGAAGACGTTTTCAGCGGTATCGGGCCCGTGAAAAACTCCCGGTTCAGTGTCGAGATCGGAGACGGCGAGAACTCCACCGGGGTACAACAGCTGGTGAAAGGATTTCAGCAGCGTGTCAATCTGTTCGACATGATGCATGACCATGTTTGCAACAATCAGATGATAATGTTCCTGAGGCAAAGGATCCTTCTGGAGATCGAGTCTTTGTGTCCGCATCCGTTCAATCCCGCCGTTCCGGATTTTTTCCTCCAGGACCCTGAGCATCCCCTCTGAGCTATCAGCCCCCATGACAGTGTGGACATGGGGAAGCAGGAAAAGTCCCAACAACCCGGTTCCGCAACCATAATCCAGCACCTCCATGTCCTGAGTGAGGTTCACTTGCTGAAGAATTGCCTCCCCCACTCCCCGCGCCAGTTCCACCCGATGCGGCAAGCTCTCCCAGGTGGCCGCAGCTTCATCAAATCGATTTGCTTTTGGTTCAATCACAATGGTGCTCTCCTTGAGAATGTGCCATTAGCCTATCGGGCGTTAACAATGGGGAGACCCGCAAGCTTGCCGCATGGATACCGCGTCCTTACAATGGCATGACTTGCTACTTGATAAAAGAGGAAAGGGAAGACACCACCATGGATGTTATGACAGCGATTCAGACACGGAGGAGTGTCAGAGCTTACAAACCTGATCCGGTGCCACCAGAGCTGCTTGAACAGGTGACCGAGGCACTCCGCCTGGCCCCTTCGGCCTGCAACTATCAACCCTGGCGTTTCATTTTGGTGACACAACCCGAGCTGATCAGGAAAGTGGCCCAGGTCTCCCACGCGCAGATGTTCATCGCCGAGGCACCGGTTATCGTGGTGGCTTGTGCGCTGACCGCTCAGGCCTATCCGCGCATGGGAGGCTACTGGAATTCGGCGGACATCGATGTGGCGATCGCCATGACGCACCTGACTCTTGCCGCCACAGAGGCAGGTCTGGGTACCTGTTGGATCGGTGCCTTTGAGGAGGGTGCGGTCAAAGACCTGCTCGGTATCCCCAATGAGGCCAAGGTGGTGGCCATGACACCACTGGGCTGGCCGCGGGAACCCAGTCTGCTTCATCCGCTGGTCCCCGAGCAACGCAAGAGCCGGGATGAAGTCTTTTCATATGATCACTATTGAGAATTATTGAGTCTGGGGCAAAAGGTGCCATACCAGGAAATTGATGGAATCCGCATCTGGGGACAACCCGAGGAGAGTGCGGTCAAGCAGATGCGCACCTGCTCTCGTACTGGAAATGTCCTTCAAACAGCCCTGATGGCCGATCACCATAAAGGCTACTCCCAACCCATCGGGGGAGTAGTGGCTTACCGGGACGCCGTCTCTCCCTCGGGAGTCGGGTATGATATCGCCTGCGGCAACAAGGCGGTCTGCACCAACCTGAAGATCCAGGAACTCCGCAAGGACCTTAAACCTTTATTGTTGGAAATTCAGCGGACCGTGGCTTTCGGAATTGGGCGCAAAAACCCGGAACCGGTGGAGCATGAGGTCCTCGAGGATGAGACCTGGCGGGAGCTGAAGGTTCTTCATCCGCTTCATGACCTTGCCCGCAGTCAGCTGGGCACGGTTGGAGGTGGTAACCATTATGTGGATATCCTCCATGACATCGCGACTCAGGAGGTCTGGGTCGCGGTTCACTTCGGGAGTCGTGGCTTCGGTCACAAAACCGCCAGCGGTTTCCTCAACCTGGCAGCAGGCCGTGCTTTTGATGGCAAAGCGCCGGGCGAAAACATGGACCAGCCACCCACCCTGTTGCCACTCAAGAGCCAACTTGGACAGGATTATCTTCAGGCGATGACCCTGGCGGGACGTTACGCTTACGCGGGCAGGGACTTTGTGGTGGCGCAAGTCCTGAAGGTCCTTGGAGCGCAGGTGACCTTCGAGGTTCACAATCACCACAACTTCGCCTGGAAGGAGATCCATGAGGGGGAGGAGGTTTTTGTGATCCGTAAAGGGGCCACTCCCTGTTTTCCCGGCCAGCTCGGTTTCATCGGTGGTTCGATGGGAGATATCTCGGCGGTGGTGCGCGGTAAGCAGTCCGTGGAAGCAGCCAAGTCGTTATATTCCACTGTCCATGGTGCGGGACGTGTCATGAGCCGTACCCAGGCTGCGGGGAAGCTCAACTGGAAAACACGCACCCGTTCAGGGGGATTGATCAGCCGCGAGCAGATGATGGCAGCGCTCAAGGAATTTGGGGTGGAACTCATTGGCGGAGGAACCGATGAAAGCCCCTTTGTCTACCGCCGCCTCCAGGATGTCCTCGATGCCCATCGTGAGACCTTCGAGATCCTCCACATCCTCCGCCCGGTGGGAGTCGTCATGGCGGGCGAAGATGAGTACGATCCGTATAAAGATTGAGACCATGTTTTTTCTTTTTGGCAATTGATTTAGGAGGAAACAGCGATGAAAAACCGCCACTATTTCCAAGTAATCGTTGAACAGGATGAGGCTGGCTTCTTCATTGCTGAGTGTCCCGCCCTCAAGGCCTGTTACACCCAGGGGAAGACCTATGAGGAAGCCATCGAGAATATCAAGGATGTGATATCCTTGTGCTTGGAGGATTACACCGCCAAGGGAAAAAGTATTCCACGGCAGGCCGAAATTATTGGAGTTAGGCGTTTGGAGATTTCTGTATGACTCCGAAGGGCTTTCCAGTCCTTAAGCCCAGGGAGGTTATACGGTTACTTGAGACATTGGGATTCAATCTTCTCCGGAAATCGAAAGGCAGTCATTGGCAATTCGAGCATCCGG
Organism: uncultured bacterium; assembly: GCA_964481775.1. Taxonomy (GTDB): domain Bacteria; phylum Hinthialibacterota; class Hinthialibacteria; order OLB16; family OLB16; genus OLB16. The sequence continues at coordinate 5,559 of CAYZUX010000282.1, forward strand.
ATGGAAGGAGGGTCACTGTGCCAGTTCATCGGGGACGGGATATTGGACCGGGATTGCTAAGGAAGATTATGCGGGACGCGGAGGTGGAGTTGGAGCAATTGGAGGAACTCCTGAACCTGTAGTCACCTCACTGAATGAACCATGACCGACACTGCCTCCGTCCAACCTCCCAGCCTCTCCCCGTTCCGTCTGAGTCTGCGGCGTCTCTTCGCCAATCCCACCGCCATGGCCGGGCTGGTGATCCTGGGCATCCTTTATCTTCTCGCTCTCTTTTCCTCTTTTTTCTCGCTCTCCGACCCCATCAAGTCGGACCTGGATGCCTCCTACCACCCCCCCAACTGGATGCACATCTTCGATGAAAAAGGGGAGTTCCACTGGCCCCCCTTTGTCTATGAGATGGAATGTGTGGACCTGGATGAGTTGAGATATGAACCCATCCTGGAGAAGAAACACCCGGTCCGTTTTTTTGCTGAAGGATATCCCTACAAACTCTGGCTCCTCTTTCCTTGTACACGGCATTTCATCCAGGTGGAGGGCAAAAACGCCTTGCATCCGCTTGGTTGTGATTCGCTCGGGCGCGATGTCTGGTCACGCTTGCTCTCCGGTTCCCGGGTTTCACTTTCGGTTGGATTGCTTGGGATTCTGATTACTTTGTCCCTGGGAACTCTCATGGGGGGGATTGCCGGGTATTTCGGTGGCTGGACTGACACCTTCCTGATGCGCTATGTGGAGCTGATCCTCTCGATCCCCGGGCTCTATCTGATTCTGGCCCTGCGTGCGGTTTTCCCGCGTCACCTGACCTCGGTGCAGGTTTACATCCTGATTGTGGTGATCCTTGGTTTCATCTTCTGGGCCGGACTTTCGCGCGTGATCCGTGGCCTGGTGCTCTCGCTCAAGGAACGTGAGCATGTTCTGGCGGCAAGGGCGATCGGCGCCTCGAATATGCGTGTTCTGATCCGTCATATCCTCCCCGGAACCTTCACCTACCTGATCGTGGCCGGAACCATCATGGTGCCCTCCTATATCCTCGGCGAGGTTTCACTCTCCTTTCTGGGGGTCGGGATCGAGGAGCCCTCGGCTTCCTGGGGGCTGATGCTCAAGGAAGCTCAGGATGTCCAGGTATTGGATGATTTCCGTTGGATTCTTTCTTCCGGAGTGGCCATCTTTATCACCGTATTTGCTTTCAATTTCCTGGGCGATGGCCTCCGGGATGCCTTCGATCCCCGTAAAGACTGACCTTTCTGGCCGGTATTGAATCGCCGGTAATCCTCATGGGACAATACCGGCTTTGATGGGCTTCAAGCCGTTAACCGGTTAATCACTTTGGGTGGATGGAGGCTGCCATGGCGCTTCGCATTGCAATCGTTG
>CAYZUX010000283.1:0-6905 GCA_964481775.1 uncultured bacterium
ACTATCACCCCCAACAGCCCACCCACGTTTGCTTTCACCGGCGACCTGGCGGGAGTTGCTACGGCTCTTGAGGTGGATGGTGACAACCGTTATGCCATCACCTGGGTGGATGCTGAACCTGACACGGGTTCCGATGCACGCATCCGCCTCGAGTATGCCCCTGGGAATATCAGCAATCCCACCTCAACCGTGATGGGTTTCCCGCCAGGATCCTCCAGCAGCACTCCGGTAGCTGCGATGAACCTGGCCCAGACAGGCCCGGATGCCTTTACCTGGGACCTGACAGGGCTCGCCCCCGGTTTGTATTTCCTGCAGGGAATCATCGAGGATGAGATCCACCGCGCGAGCGATTCGGCCTATCTGTTCATGAACCGCCCCTCCGCCTTCAGCTTCGTGGAACCGGATGCCGACACCAACCACTTCCTGGGTGAGACGCTGGAAATTCGCTGGAATGACCAGGGGACTGCTCAACCGGACGATGATGAAACCGTTCAGTTCTTCCTGCGCAACACAGCAGACTTGACTGAAATCCCCTTGGGAGCGGCGATCAGCTTCAGCGGGTCTCCCAATCTGCTTCAGGTCTCCAGTGGGAACTTCCCGGCCATTGTTCCGGGCAGTTATCACCTCTTTGCACTCATCAAGCCACCTCTGGCAACCAACCCGGTTGGCTATTCGCGTCAGGTCTTCGCACGCAAAGGCGACAACTCCCTGGTCACCATCCTGTTCTCCGAGAATGATCCGCCCGAACTTGAATTCTCGAACCTCTCGCTGGCTGATGTCACAGCCGCGAACCCCGCCCTCCCAGGTGCGGTACTCGGTGGTGTGGTCGCCGATGGTGGAGCGGTCATCCCGGTGGTCTGGGATGATGGGGATGATGCCCCGCTCACCGCGACTGTGAATCTGTATTTCGCCACGACCACTTCCAATGCCAGCCTGCGCCATGATCTGGAGGGAACCTACCCGCCCGTATTTACCACAGTCTCGGCGCCAACTCTCCAACTGGCGGTTGATAATGGCCCCGGACCCTATCCCAACCGGGGAGCATTCACCATCGGATCTGCCTCGGATGTCTTCTTCTGGAACATCTCCGATGCCCTCTCGGTGCCACGGGGCGAGTATTACGTGATCGCGGTTGCCGATGATGGCATCAATCCGCCGGTCATTCGCAATACTCCTAACACCATCAGGATCAATCGCCGTCCAACCGTCAAGTTCGTCTCCGCATCGCCTGCGAATGTCACACGGGGCGATAACATCACACTGGTCTGGACTGATGCTGATCCTGACAGTAGCGCCACCCTGCGGCTTTATTACCGTCTCGATGAAAACCTAGATGGGATTGCCGATACGGTGGCGGTTCCTGTTCCGGGAGCTTCAGCCCTGCCGGAAGATCCCGATGGAACCGGAGACACCTTTGTCTTCGACACGGGGTTGATTGATGATTTCCCGGGAGGATCCTTCGGGATCATCTTCACCATTGAAATCCGCGATGAGGTCAACACGGAGAGCGACACGATTCCAGCCGGTCCACCCTCTTCGACAGTCATCATTACACCGAATGATCCGCCAATCCTGACTCTGATGAGACCCGATCTGGCCGACCAGATGGATGATGTAACGGGGACGATCCATGTTTATCCAGACCGCCTTACGAGGCTGGGAGCGAATCCACCCCTGTTCCCAATCACCTGGTCGGGTGGGGCGGATGACAACATAGGAACCACTTTCGCCCTCTTCTACGACAACGACCGTTTCGGTGCCGATGGCACTGCCATTAACCAGACCGATCCTGTCACCTTGCTGGATTCGGATTCCATTCCACTGACAGCGGGTGGGGTGTTCCATTGGGATGTCAGGGATTATCCGGACATCCAACCGGGCGATTATTACATCTATGCCGTCATCAATGATGGCGTGAATCCTCCCGTGGTGGTCTATAGTGATGCCTTTATCCGCATCAACCAGCCGGCTACCTTCAGCTTCCTGGATCCGGATGGAGTCAATGACTCGGTCTTCCGGGGGGAGAAGTACACCATCGCCTGGACCGATAACGACCCCGACAGCAATGCCTATATCAACCTGTTCCTCGATAACGACAACGACCTGACGAATGGTTTTGGCACCAATGTGGCCGACCTGAATGCCATGGATCTTGGTCTGGGTATCAGCGAGGATGATGAAACCGACCGCATCTCGGTGAAAACCGACCTGCTGCCGCCCGGCAATTACACCGTGGTGGCCCGGATTGATGATGGAGTCAACACACCGCTTCTGTTCCAGTCCGGGCATCCCTTGACCATCCTCGACACCTCGGGTGTTCCGGTGATCCAGATTACCCAGCCTGCTGGTGGTTCGCCCACTGATCCCTATGTGGTGACCACACCCACGCTGGTCATCAAGTGGACCGACAGCGATATCCCGGAAAGGCTGCTTGATCAGTCCTTCATCCGTTTCTATTGGGACACCGATTTCTTTGGGGTCAATGGCACCGTGGTCAGCGGAACCGATGTGGCCTTTGATGGCAGTGTGATTAATGCCTCACGCATCCCGGTGGAGCTCAAGGTGAGCGACCCAACCTTCCCGGCGGCCCTCAAAGACCAGGATCAGTTCGAGGTCAATGTGGACCAGTTCCCGACCGGCCAGGTGATCTACCTCTATGCCATCATCACCCACACCGGGGCCATTCAGTTTGATAACCAGGGGAAACTGATCCAGGGTCAGGTCAGCTCCGAGTTCTATACCTCCAACGCATTCATCATCAACTCGGCTCCCACCTTCCGCTGGATCGTGCCCGCCGATCAGCCAGGTGATCTGTACCACCCGGTCAATCCGCGTGGCAACCCACTGACCATCACCTATGAAGCCCGTGACCCCGACAGCATCGCCTCCATCGATCTGTTCCTGGATACCGATACCGACAGTTCGACGGGCCTGATCCCGGTCGAGAATCCCGGTCAGAATCTGCTCGAGGCCAATGGAGCCAGCTCCATCGATCTGAATCTGGCGGATGAGGTAGCCGCCGCTTCGGTTCCCCAGACATACCGCCTGCTGGCCCGTATCACCGATGGGGTGACCGCCACCGAGGTTTACTCTGGTACCTTCACCGTGATCCAGAACCTCGTGCCGGTCCTTTCCATCCTTCAGCCAGCCGTGGATGTGGTGGTTCCCGCCACAGGGACCTTCAATATCCTCTGGCAGGATGACGATCCGGACAGCAATGCCAACGAGACAGTGTTCCTCGATTTCGACACGGTGGGCGAGACTGGGACTGTTGTGCCGGGAACCTACACGACCACCTACAAGGTGAATCTGACCGGCGCGAATATCCCTGAGGATGAAGACAACCTCGCCCCTCGCGACAAGTTTGTCTGGGATCTCTCGAAGACCGCCCCGGGTGTCTACTACATCGGTCTGAAAGCATTCGATGGAGCGAACACCACGGTGGTTCATAGCGCGGGCAGGGTGACCGTCAATACTCCGCCACTCTTCACCTGGGTCAATCCGCCCGCGAGCGGTGCCAAGACAGTTCAGGGTGACAGTTTCAATCTGCAGTGGACCGATGAAGATGATGATGCGGCGACACTCATCACCCTCTATCTGGACCGTGACTCCACCAACTTCAATGGTAATGAAATCGCTGTCCCGCAAGGATCGGTGCTCCTGCAGGATTCAGCCGACAACCTGTCCTTCAACACCGCGATTGTGAACTTCCCACAGGGCAGCTCCAGTGTCACGGTAACTCCCATCGCATTGCTCAACGATGGAGTCAATCCCCAGGTGGTGGTCCGTGCCGATGGATCCATCACGATCGACCGTAATGACGCACCAAGAATCACGGTGCTGACTCCTGAAACCGAAACAGTGCTATTCGACAACACCTTCACGCTGAGATGGACCGACAGCGATCCGGATTCGAGTGCGTTGATCGACTTCTTCCTCGACACGGATAACCGGAATGCCGATGGTGCCCCGATCCCGGCGGCTCAGAATATCTCCGAGGATAACGAAGCGGATCAGCTGGCGCTTGATTTCACGGGAACCACACCAGGCCGATACTGGATCTACGCGGTCATCGATGATGGTTTCAACCAGCCATTCAAGGATTATGCCTCCGCACCCATCCATATCCTGGCAGGCACCGAATCAGTCGAGTTTGGTGTCTATCTGCTGAGCGCTTTTGGTGATGTGTTCTCGGTGGGGCCGAACAGTTTTGGTTTCCCCGGGGCCACGGGAGGGACAAAGGCCGACTACAGGAATATCGAAGTGAGTAAGGATGGGGGAACTCTCATCCGCCTGCGTAAGGATGGTCACATCGATCAGTTTGGTTTCCAGAAAGTGGTGATTACCGATCCCCCTGTCCCTGTGGGTGAATACATCGATGTGGAGTTCACACCCAATGAGCGCGGCCTCTGGTTGCTCGACAGCTATGGCAACATTGCCACCATCGGTGATGCCACTCCCTTCCTGGAAGGTTTTGGGATCATGGGCATGTTTGGTATCCCCATTGCACGGGACTTCGAGCCAACACCGGATGGGAATGGCGGATTCGTGCTGGATGGCATGGGTGGAGTTCATGCCGTGGGTAACGCCGTGAACTTCAATGAGTTCCCCTTCTTCGGGTTCGATATCGCCCGCGATATCGAGATCGAGAGCCAGGGTGGTTATGTCCTGGATGGTCTTGGGAATATCTATCCTCTCGGAAGGTCGCCTGATCTTTCGGCGGGAACTGACTTCGGATATGACATCGCACGAGACATGATCCTGTTCGAGAAGGGTGGTTTCTATGTGCTCGATGGCATGGGTGGAATCACGGCCCTTGGCGATGGAGCATTGGTCGCTCCATCGAATGCCCCGGCACCAGACCCCTATTTCCCAGGCATGGATGTCATCAAAGACTTCGCTTTGGGTGGCGGAGTTGAGTTGACCGATGAGGCACTCCTGGCTCTTTCCACCGTTCGCAGATTCGAGGTGGCCTTCCGCAACCACGATCTCCAATCACTGTTGCCCACGATCTCGCTGGCTTACAACGATGGAGTCCACTCTTCGAGAACCCAACTGATCGAGGGTGTCTTCAATAACTTCGGAATCCAGACAGCGCGTGGCATTCTGGATGAATGGAATGATACGGTGAACCTGCTTGGTGGACCATTGGCGGGCTTTTCGCTGAGCGAGCCACTGGTCACCTTCTCTGAGGATGGCAACACCGCTTTCGTGCAGGTGGCCGCCGCGAGGTCTGGTTACCGGGGTGTTACCACCGAGATCGAGCTGTTTGTTCCAACAGATCCCCCGCTGTTGGTGGATTTCTCGCTCGATGAACGGGACCTGGTTGGTTCCTCCTTCAGCTTCTATGAACCTGTGCCGACAACATTGTGGATGAATGATCCGGGCGACCACCGTGGAGTGCTCCTGTACATCGACAAAGCCTTTGCTGATGAATATGGATTCTTCACAAATGGCAAGGAATGGAGCGATGAGTTTCTGTATGAGTTCAAGAAGCAGGGGCTTGAGTCCTTCAGGGTCGACCTGCCTGGTAACGCCGAGTTCCGGTTTGTGTTCGCGACCGCGCTTGATAACCTCGCTGGAATGTTTCCGGAAGATGAACGTCCATTGCGCATCAAGTACATTGACTACCTGGCTTCGCCATTGAGCACCATCGACCTGACTTTCACGGTGAGGAAAGAGGGACCACGGGATTGGACGATCACGAATATCGAGGCCATTGCGGACCTGATCCCATTGACCACGGTGGATTGAGAAATCTCATCCCCGGATGGGTTTGCGCGTGAGACAGTTGGATGTAACAGGAACACAACTTTGGTGGCCAAACCGAGCTGAATCGGTTTATTTGTGAAGCAGTAAGCACCCCCGGGGCTGGATGCAGCCCCGGGGGCCCATTTATCTCCCGGTTGCCATCCCCAGCTTGCCTCGGTAAAGTTCCGGTATGCCTCAAATCTTCATCCTTGACAATTACGACTCCTTCACTTTCAACCTCGTTCAATACCTGGGCGAGCTGGGTGCGGAGATCGAAGTCGCCCGGAACGACCAGTTGAGTCCGGCTGATATCCTGAAGAAAAGCCCCGATGGAATTGTCATCTCGCCGGGTCCATGTACCCCCAAAGAAGCGGGTATCTCGATGGAGGTGATCCGCGAACTGGGGGACAGGATTCCCATCCTGGGGGTCTGCCTCGGTCACCAATGCCTGGGTCAGGTCTATGGTGGCAGGGTGATTCGTGCCAGCGAGATCATGCATGGCAAGGTTTCGAGTATCCACCACAATGGCAGCGTCCTTTTCGAGGGAGTGGTGAACCCCTTCATCGCGACACGCTACCATTCATTGATTGTAGAACGATCCTCTCTGCCCGATTGCCTGGAGATTACTGCCTGGACCGACGATCAGACCATCATGGGACTGCGTCATAAAACCTTGCCGGTTTTTGGTGTCCAGTTCCACCCGGAATCGATCCTGACCACCACTGGCAAGACCATCCTGACCAACTTTCTCGGCGTCACCGCATCCGCACACGCCGTGTAGGGTGGGGCTTGCCCCACCTGGAGCACCTCCTATTGGAGGCTTATGTTGTCACGGATCACCTGTCTTGAGACCCAGTCTCTCTCTTCATTCATGGCTCCTGGCTGTTTGCGTCTTCAACCTCCTCAGAAAGAGGTCTTTCAGCCGGGGCTTCGGTCTCGGTTTCCTCACCAGTAGCTTCTTCAACTTCCTCGGCTTCCTCCCCGGTTTCTGACTCCTCGGCTTCTTCCTGGCTCTCCTTTACAGCCTGTTCTGAAGAGCGGCCAAAAATCGCCCCCAAGGCTCCCCCAATCTGGGCCCCGCTTCCGAGGATGGAATCAAACCCAAGGTCAGAAGGTGAGCTTACGACCACATAAAGCCCGCCCTCATCATTCAC
>CAYZUX010000284.1:0-6782 GCA_964481775.1 uncultured bacterium
ACGCATATACGATCTTGCCCTTGTGGCGCTCCTGTCGGGAGTGGTGGGAGCCAGCACTCCCCCAGGCTTGAGGACACGAACCAACTCACGCACCGCGAGACGCGGCTCGGGAACATGCTCGATCACCTCACTGCTGACCACCACATCGAAAGTTCCCGCCGAGAAAGGAAGCGCACAGATACTTCCCAGGCAGCATTGGCTGCTGCATTTCCTGCCCACCTGCTCCAGGAGATTCATGCCGACATCCAGGCTGGTAACCCGCGCCCCTCTCTCCACTGCCGCCTGCGAGAACCAACCGGTTCCGCACCCCGCATCCAGCAGCATTTTCCCATTCAAGTCTTCAGACAGCAGCTGCTCAAAGATGACGCGCAGACGGGTTTCCAGATCATAACGATTCATCCGGACATCAAATTCACCCGCAAACTGATCATAAAAACGCTGTTTCTCATCGAGGCGCGGGGAGGTGGAGGGGTTTTCCGGCATGGGACTATTGACGGGGAGTGATCCCGGGGGTCCGTCCGCGTTCAGCGGGATTCAAGTCGACGATCTGGTAGACCAGGGAATCCTCGATCACAGCGCCATGGGCCTGGAGCCAGGGGGCTGCGAGCGAATCCGAATAAAATTCATAACCTGAGTACTGGTTCTCTCCCACCATCTTGTAAGAAGTGATGATAAAATAATCCGCTCCCTGGGCAAGAAACCTTTGCAGAGTATCCGGTTGAAAAGTCCGCCAATTCGCCACCCAGCCGGGACGGTCGCAGAGGTAGAGCAGCGATTCCACTTCCTTATCCACCACCACAATCGCATCGGGTTCTGTTTTTTCACGAACCCCTTTTCCCGCGGCCAGCCAATGACGCAGCCAGCCCACCTCGGTGACCAGGAAAGATTCCTTGAGAGGGGCATCATAGAGACGCCAACTGCATATCATCACCACCAGCAGCAGACAGGCGGCTCCCACACTTGCCAGGTGGGGAGAATTGCGGAAGCGGACACGGGCCACATCCACCATCGTTCCGCCCGCGATACCAGCCGCCAGGCAAGCGGGCAAAAGGGCATGGACAAAGTAGTAGTCATGGACCTCGATCGAGACCGCATAGGAATCATAGGCAAAATAGACAAACACAGTGGCTGCCCAGACACGCACAATCCAGGAGAAGGCGGACCGCCAGAACATCAACAGCCCCAGCATGGCAAGTAGAGCACCAGCGGGGGTGAGCAACATGCTCCAGAGGTGATTCCCCACATTGAGGAAAAAGGTGGGATTCCACCACTCCATGCGGAAAAACTTATCCGGATCTCTCTGGCTGACACCAAAGGGAGTCATGAACCAGGCGCCGGAGATAATGGCATGGTGAACCCACAGCCAGGCTGGCAGGAGCGCCAATGCCGCCAGGAGCCACACACGCCGGTCCATGATCCCGCGCCACCCTCTGTAAAACAGCAATGCGGCGAGCATGGGGAGACCGATGTAGGCATTCGGGAAATTAACCAGGATGCTGGCCGCGGCGGAAAACCACACTCCCACCCATAGTTTCCAGCTCGGCCTCTCCAGCCACAGCATCCACAGGAAGAAGGCCAGCGCCATGAAAAAGAAGGCGGTGGGGTGACGCAACACGCACCGTCCCACATAGCTCCCAAGCGGTGAGAGGGTGAAAAGCAGCATTCCCCAGAAAGGCGTGGAGTTGCGGAACTGGTGTCTCAGGATCAGGTAACAGAGAAGCGCGGTTGCCAGAGAGGCGGCGATGGAAATGAGCCTGCCGAGGAGAACATCCTCTCCAAAAACACGGTAAGCCAGGGCCATCAGCGCCGGGTAAAGGGGAAACTCATTGACAAACATCAAGGGTCCCGGGGCATATCCCCAGATGTGAGGGTACTGGAGGACGATGCCGTTGCGGTCAAAATACCGGGCCATCATGGCCTCGGTGGCTTCGCGGAAACAATGATGATCGACCAGGTCAAGGGTGATGCCCTGGAGACGGATGACCAGTCCCAAGGTGAGCAGGGCGAGGATTGCCCACTTGTCGTAGCGGTACCAGATCATTTCTTTGGAACAACCTCACCCCCCTGCCCTCCTCTCCCGCGAGGAGAAGGGGGTAAGGTTGTTGTTGTTTAAGACTTTCTACCAGTCCACCAGGGCGGCACCCCAGGTGAAGCCAGCCCCAAAGGCGACCATCAGGATCCGGTCCCCCTCCTTGACCATTCCCTTCTCCACCGCCTCATGAAGACAGGTTGGAATGGTAGCCCCGGAGGTGTTGCCATAGAACTCGATATTACTGAAGACTTTTTCCTTTGGGATTCCGAGACGTTCCTGGACAGCATCGGTGATGCGCTGGTTGGCCTGGTGTGGGATCAACAGATCGATATCGTCAACCGTCATCCCATTCTTTTTCAATGTGCTTTCGATCAGATCAAAGGCATAACGTACAGCAAGTTTGTAGACCTCGCGTCCATCCAGGACGGTGTATTGCAAACCAGCTGCGGCGGTTTCCGGTGTGGTGGGAGTGAGGGTTCCTCCGGCGGGGATGTAGATCAGCTTGGCATGGTTTCCATCGGCACCCATTTCCAGGTAACGGACTCCCGGGCGGTCCGAGGCCACCAACAGGCTCGCTCCAGCGCCATCGCCGAAGAGCACACAGGAGCCACGGTCCTTCCAGTCGAGTGTTTTGGTGAGCGCCTCAGCGCCGATAATCAGCACATTCCTGTAGAGTCCCGAGCGGATGTAAGCATCCGCGATGGAGAGGGCATACACATACCCGCTGCAGGCCGCAGAGATGTCGAAGGCCATGGCCTTCATAGCACCCATTTTGGTCTGAGCGAGACATGCCGAGGCTGGAAAGGGGTAGTCGGGAGTGATGGTGGCAACAATCAAGGCCTCCACCTCCATGGGATCCATCCCCGCCCTTACAAGGGCTTGTAAACCGGCTTTGGCAGCCAGGTCGGAAGTAGCTTCATTGGGGGCAACAATCCTCCGCTGGTGGATGCCGGTGCGTGTGTAGATCCATTGATCGGAGGTATCAAGGGTCTGTGCGATCTCATCATTGGTGAGTATCCGGTCCGGAAAAGCCATTCCGGTGGATACGATACGGGCATAGGTCATTCTCTGGTTCTCACTCCTTCCAACACAAACAACCTTGAACTGTAAGCGGGAAGGACTGCCCCCTCAACCCCCTCTTCTTTTCCGGAAAAGGATCACCTAAGACTAGACAAAGGATGCAGAACAATTTGATGATGAAAGAAACTGGCGCAAGAGGTTTTTACAAAAAGTTCGTCCTGTAACCCAGGAGGAGAGCGGGGAACCCTCCACCGCATAAACGAATGGCCAATGGTAGTGAAGTCCTGTCTTCTCCCAGTCTCCAGTTGAACTGGGTGGAACGACCCTGTCCAGATGAGGCGGTGGTGAAGCTGGTCCATGGGCTGGCAGTTTCACCCTGGACCGCACGGGTTCTGGTTTCACGTTCCATCGAGGATCCTGATGAGGCGCAAGCCCTGCTCCGTCCGGAAACCCAACCCTACCACGATCCCTACCCTTTGCCCGGTCTGGATGCTTTTCTCCAACGGATTGAGCGGGCGATCCGTGACAAGGACCGTGTCATCATTCATGGAGATTATGACGCTGACGGGATCACCAGCGCGGCAATTTTACAGTTTGCGCTCCAACGTGTGGGACTCCATCCTCAAGTGTTCCTCCCCAACCGATTCGAAGGGGGTTACGGCATTCAACCGGATTGGGTGGCCGCTCAAAAAGAAGCTGGTTACGATCTGATCATCACCACGGATTGTGGTTCCGGAGCGGAGGAGGCCTGCCAACGAGCCGGAGTGGCGGGAATCGATTTGATCATCACCGATCACCATACTCCCAATCCCTCTTTGCCCCACGTTACGGCACACGTGAATCCGCATCTTCCAGGCTGCCAGTATCCCTTCAAGGACCTGTGTGGAGCGGGGGTCGCTTTCAAGCTGGCGCAGGCCTTGACTTCATTCGTGCCACCAACCTTCCAGGCACAATACCGCCGTGAGCTTCCAGTGGATCTGGCGATGATTGGCACCCTGTCGGATGTGATGCCTTTACGAGGTGAGAATCGCCGGATCGTGGTGGATGGTCTCGACCGTGTCCGTTCCACTCCAAGTGTGGGTCTCCAGGCACTCCTTACAGCCGCACGTTGCAGTCCGGCTGGGATCAATGCAGAAACGATCGCTTACCAGGTGGGACCACGTCTGAATGCCGCTGGAAGACTCCGCTCACCCCAGCTGGCCTTTGACCTCCTGACCATGGAAGACCCCCTGCAAGCGGAGTTGCTCGCAAAGGAACTCGAGAAGGTGAATGACGAAAGGAAACGGTTGGCGGTCAAAACTACCGAGGCGGCAGTCGAACGTTTACGTGGTGAGAAACATGCGGATGCGGTCATCATGGCGGATGCCAATTGGCATCGCGGCATCCTTGGGATTCTGGCCGCAAAAATCATGGAGGCCACTGGCCTGCCCACCTTTGTCGCCAGCATCGAGGGGGAGATGGTCCATGGATCGGCACGTGTTCCCCCTGGTTATCATGCCGCGCGCATTCTCGAGCTGGTCAGTGAACTCACTGAGCGTAGCGGCGGACACTCAGCGGCGGCTGGATTCACTCTCCATGCGGGAGCCTGGGAACAATTTGAGGAGGCTGTACGCAACGCCATCCGGGATCACGCACTGGAGATCACGGGACCTGAATTGACGGTCGATGCCTTTCTCGATGGAGCAGCGGAAATCGCCGGAATCCTGCGTGAGGTTTCCTGCCTGGATCCTTTCGGTCCGGGACTCCCTGTACCGGTCTTTGCCATCTGCCGTTTTGAGGGAAAAGGACGCGGAAGTGTTTTTGGAGAGGGGCACCTGAAGGTCAATCTCGGTACCTCGCAGGATCCCCTGGAAGCAGTGGGGTTTTCAATGGGGGATTGGGCCAGGGACCTGGAACGAGGTCCGGTTGATCTGGCCATCGAGTTTGGAGAAAACCACTGGAACGGAAAAACTGTTCTGCGTCCGAAGATCATCGGAATTCGTCCCTGTTTAAGGGAACAAACGAGGGTCTGCCGGATTGACGAAGTGGTCCGATTTGATGGCGGAGTGGGATTGGGAAAACTGACCCTCTGGGACTCCCGTGGAACACCACCTCTCGAAATGGACACCTGTCTCCGGATTGGCTACGGCCCCGATTGGAGAACATGGTGGAACCAGGCACTTCCAGGCACACACACCTGCTGGAAACAACGTGCCTGGGACAAATTCGCCGCACTTCCTTCGGGAAGCTGGCCAGGGGGATGTTCGACTGGTTATGGCGGAGAAATTCCCGAGGAATGGGATGGACGTTTTGTCGAAATCCTTTTTCCTCCCCTTAGAAAAGCCGACAAGGTCTGGCTCCGGTCGGTGCTTGCATCGGGAGGTGGCGAATCTCTGGTCCGCCTGGCGTATTCCCCCGATGAGGTTCGTGAATGGTGCGCGATTCTCCAGGTCGAACCGGATCGGGATCTTTTGGCTACGGTTTACAGGGGCCTATCTCCCGAAACACCTCTACGGGAGGTGTTTCAACTCCCGCTTAAGCCGGCTGCTGTGGGGTGTGCCCTGGAAATCCTCACCGACCTCAACCTGATCTCTATCCAAGGTGAAACCATCCGGAAGGCATCCCAACCAGCCAAACGAGATCTCTCGGAATCCCCATTTTCAATTGCCTGGGAAAAGCATCGCCGTATGATCCAGGCTTGGATGGACCAGGTAACAACCCGCTCTGTCACGGAGCTGATGCGCAGATGGTTGCAGGAGGGTTGATTCACTCTCAATGGATCAGGCTATCGAGAACCGAACCGGTCAGATCCTGGATCAGATTCTGCTGAAATCCCTGCCGTTGCTGCTGAACCCTTTGTCTTTCGGCTGCTTCATATTGATATTGGTTCAGAAGACTGACATAGGCGCTGTTCTGAGGATCAAACTGGATGGCTTGACGAATCGATTGAATGGCTGCCTGCAGGTTGCCCGAACGCCGATGACCTTCGGCAAACCGCCAATAAATCCTAGCCCGCTGAACCGGGAGAAGGCTGGGCATTTTGAGGGTTTGAGACAGGACCTGTATACCGCGGGAGTAGGAGAGACGATCCAACACCATCTCCCCATATTCAAGTGATATCTGACCATCCTGAGGAACCTGTTGAAGATACTCAAGGTATGCTTTTTCCGCTTGCTGGTAAGCACGTTTTTCCACCAGAGCGCGGGCTTGATCGACCAATTCACGCGCCTTGGTCCGTGTTTCCTGTGCGGTATGAAGCCGTTCGGCGACCGCTCCAGCCTTGATGAAAGCATCCGCCGAATCTGAAAAGCGCTTGGCCGCGGTCTGGTAACGTTCCCGGTCCATGGCCTCGACGCCCAAAGTGTAGAGGCGTAATGCTTCCTGAAACTCAGTGGGAGCATATCGATCCGCCTGCAGTTCCTCGGCTGAAGTCTGAGCTTTCTCAGCTTGCTTCTGAGCCAGATGAGCTCTCTCAATAAAAGCCGAAGGTGGTGCAGGGCGTGGTTCTGTCACTTGGGTGGAGGTGGGGGTGACGGATGGACTTTCGATCACTTGGGTCGGAGTTGGTTCTTCTTTTTCCTGGGGTACAGAACCTTCAGCTGGTGAAGACTCGGAGATCGGCCCAGGTTTCACCGGAGATGATTCTCCGGGTGATTCCACCGTCATCATGCTTTCCTCAACAGGTGGAGGGGGCAGGAGGTTTCCACCGAAGACTGAAGGTGGAACCTCAACCGGATAAGCTCCTGTCCCG
>CAYZUX010000285.1:0-6781 GCA_964481775.1 uncultured bacterium
GCTCAAGACATCGCTCAAGCGGGTATCCTCGAGCTGGATCGCTTCACGTTCCTCATCCCGTTCGATCCTGGAGAGGCTGAGCAGATCATTGATGATCGCATTAAGACGATCGGACTGCTTGGCAATGATCTCCAGGAACCGCCGGGTATCCTGGGTATCCTCCAATGCGCCATCCAGCAGGGTCTCCACAAATCCCTTGATGGAGGTGATGGGAGTCCTCAGTTCATGCGAGACATTGGCAACAAAGTCCCGGCGGATGTCCTCCAGGCGGCGGATACGGGTGACATCCTCCAGAACCACGAGCGCCCCGATGGCGATGCCACGTGCATCCCGGAGGATCGTGCCATGGACCTGCAGGAAAAGCGGATTTGGATCTCCAAGAATCACATCCCCCTCAATCGGTTCATCCGAGGAAAGGGAGGAGGCGATCAAGCGCAGCAGCTCCGGATTGGTGACTGCCGTTCTGATCGGTTTCCCGATCACCTGATCGGTATCAACCGCCAAAAGGCGAGCTGCGGACTGATTGATTCCAATCAGTTTCTCTTCTTTGTTCACGGCCAGAACCCCCTCAACCATGCTTGAAAAAACCGCCTCCAGCTCATTCCGCTGGCGTACCACGGTACGCAGGCGGTCCTCGAGTTGCACCGCCATCTGGTTCATGGCTTCCGCCAGGGCGTTCAGTTCCTCAGCTCCCGGCACCTCCAGCTGGCGGGTAAAGTCACCACGAGCAAAACGTTCCGCACCGCGTTTCATTTCCTCGAGCGGGCGAGTGATCCGGCGGGAAATGGCCAGACTCAGGAAGGCGGCAATCAGCGCCACCACCAGCCCGGTGATGGAGATCCGCCAATAGAGGAACGAAATTCCCCTGGCCAGGGCGGTGAGAGGCATCGCTGTCCGTACCACCGCCACGGTTTTTCCCTCCCGGTTCAGAGGCATCGCGAAATACAGCATGTCGACATTGAGTGTGTGGCTGTAGCGGGTGGACTTTCCGATTCGCCCCTGGAGTGCTTCTTGGACCTCGGGGCGGTCTGCATGGTTATCCATTCGACTGGGATCTTCGTCCGAATCACCGATTACTGATCCATCGGGACTAATAACAGTCACGCGGGCGGAGGCTTCCTCGCTCAGAAGCTCACAGGTGGTCTGGATTGATGAGGTATCACCGCTCGCGAAATGAGGACTAATCTGATCAAGAACCAGACGTGCTCGAACACGCAGGTCAATGGTGGCCTGCTCATTATAAAAATGCCGGAGAGAGGTGGTGGCATACCATGTCACCGTGGCAAGCGCGAGAAGCGTCACCAACAGGTATGGAAAGTAGAGTTGCCAGAGTAATTGCCGTCTCGGCGGCATCATCTATTCCTTCATCCGGTAACCGACTCCTCGTACGGTCTCGATGTATTTCCCATTGTTTGCCAGTTTTTTCCTGAGGCCCACGATGTGAACATCCACAGCACGGTCAGTGACCGGGTAATCCTCGCCACGCACCGAATCGACAATCTGGGCACGAGTAAAAACCCAGCCGGGACGGCGAGCCAGAAGATGCAGGATCCGGAACTCGGTGAAAGTCAGATCCGCTTTCTCCCCTGCCACAAGAACCTCATGGCGCCCGGGATGGATATAGAGGTCATGGATCCGCAACACCGAACTTTCATCCACTTTCTCACGGGTTCTGCGGCGCAGCACTGTCCTTACCCGGGCTATCAGGACCTTCGGGCTGAAGGGTTTGGTGATGTAATCATCAGCCCCCAACTCCAGTCCGGTGACAATATCACTTTCCTCACCCTTGGCGGTCAGCATCACCACGGGAATCGATTGCATCTCCGGATCGGTCTTCAGGATCTTGCAGACCTCCAGGCCATCGATGCCGGGTAACATGAGATCGAGCAGCACCAGGTCGGGAAGCCTGGATCGAATAGACGCCAGGGCTTCCTCCCCGCTGGTGACAGTGGTTACAGCGAAGCCACTTTTTGCCAGGTTGTATTCCACCAGTTCGAGGATGTCTTCTTCATCCTCAACCACCAGGATCGTCTTTCGTATCGCTGTTGTCAGTCCGGTTGATCCGCTGAGATAAGTGGCCACAGCTTCAATTCCTCCTGCAGGTTATCTTCATGTGAGTGTCCAGGGGGGACGGTAACGGTAATGCAAAAGGGTGTTCGCGAGCTCGCTGTTCGTGAACACCTCCCGCGCACCACTCCATTCCAGGCGCGATTTGGTTTCCAGGGCGATATTGGCCAGGTGAGCGAAAGTGGTGGAACGGTGACCGGTTTCCACATCAGCATTGGGTGCCTGGCGCGAACGGACACACTCGATGAAGTTTCGAATATGGGAAACAGTCAGGTCGCCCTGGTCCTTAGAGGTCACCTTTCTGGCTTCGATCCGGTTCTCCCACTTGTTGAACTGGCCTCCCTTGGCGGGGATCACCTCGTAAAAGTCGTCGTCAGCATACACCGTCCCCAAAGTACCACGTAATTCGATCTCCCCGCTATGCATGGCCGAACCACTACTGGCTTCATACTGGGCAAACGTGAGCAACCTTCCCGAGGCGAATTCGAAAATCGCTTCCATCGTGTCAGGGATCGTACGGGCATCCTCCACCGCGAAACGCCCCCCATGAGCTGATACGGAGGCGGGTGCTTCCTCTCCAAGGACCCAACGGATCACATCGATGTAATGAACCCCCCAGTTTCCGGTCTGGGAAGAGTAATCACTCCACCAGCGGAACTTATAGGGAGCGATGTTCGGATTGTAAGGACGAAAAGCACGTGGCCCCAGCCACATATCCCAATCGAGGTCCGCTGGGGGGTCACAATCGGGTACTTTTCCAATTCCATCGGGAAACATGTTACTGATCCGGTAACAACGGGCGGATGTGACCTTGCCAATTCCTCCACCCCGAACGAATTCTACCAATTCGGAATAGATACCTGAGGACCGTCTTTGGGTCCCTACCTGAACAATCCGGTTGTTACGGCGAGCTGCTTTCACCATGATCGTTCCCTCGCGTACAGTTCGGGAAAGAGGTTTCTCAACATAAACATCCTTGCCCGCATCGCAGGCCATCACACATTGGAGTGCATGCCAATGGTCCGGAGTCGCGATAAAAATGGCATCGATATCTGGACGGGCCAAAAGTTCCCTGAAGTCCATGGTGGTGAAAACGCCACCACCTACCTTCTCTTTCCAATTGTTGAGGTAGGGTTTGTAGACATCGCACAGACCGGTAACCTGGACATCTTCCATCCCCAGACAAGGCTCCAAAAGTTGTCCTCCACGATTACCTACCCCAATGAACCCAAGGCGGACTTTTGCCCCGTCTGCTACGGACTTGTGTCCCATTGAAGCCACTGCCATTCCCGCAACGGTCTTGAGAGTCGTTCCCAAAAACTCTCTTCGGTTCTTCGCAATCTTCATCTGTATGTCCATCCTTTCCCTGAAACACCTGTCAGTTCACTGGAACGGATTCTAGGTCCATTATGGATTTCAAGGGATAGGGATCGGATGGATTTCTCTAGGTTGATGGGAATGGTTACGTTTCCATGTTAGAGGGGGATGTGGAATTCATTTGGAGTTGGTTGCCTGTTTTTCCGGGCAGGGGGTCAAGATCCAACCCTTTCTAAAACGTGTCATTGACAAGTTTGGTAAAGAGGATTAGCTTGTTTTTGAAGGGTGAAAGTCCCACCACTCACCCCATATAACTTAAAAGGAGGACATAAAATGCTTTGTTATTTTCGCCACTTGGGTCGACGCTGCCTGAATCGACGGGGCTTCACCCTTATCGAGTTATTGATCGTAATTGCCATCATTCTCATTCTGATTTCGATTGCCTTACCCAACTTCCTGGAGGCACAGGAGCGTGCCAGGGTCGCCAAGGCGAAAGGGAATCTGAAGTCCATGCAGACCGCAGGTTTACAACACCAGACCTTTTATGGATTCCTGTATGCTGACTACAATGACCCAGGCTTGGTGGTTCGCAAATCGCGCAATAAATCAAGTCCAACCCCCAACTCACCATGCCCCATCTCGCCTCCTGTGATCACATCCAAAGGGGGTCTCCAGTTTATTGGCGATTCAGTGAATGCTGTGGGTGACACCCAGAGAACCTTCTATGCACCTCAAGTTCATTGCCCGCTGACCACTCCTCAAAAATTCATTGATGCCTCCAAGTGCAGCGATCCCTGGTCGGATGGAACAGTCCCGGTTGGCATGGATTCCCGCTATGACAACTCCGGGGCCAAAGGTGATGATCCCAAGTGGATCCGTTACTGTGCCTATTTCGTTGCAGGCCCAGACCGAATTGAGGGACATTGGAATCGTGGATTCGGCGCTCATGGCGGGTGTCCAGCCAATACCACTGGTAAAGCATTGTCCTATGCGCCAACCAATGGAACCCGCAGCTGTGGCGAATTGTGGTTCACTCTGACAACCGACGTGGTCTTCACAAAGCGTGAATATGACCCGTTGAACTCCTTCTGACCCCGCCCATCAATCAAAGCAATCCTGATACCCCCGCAAAGCGAAAGCCTTGCGGGGGTCATTGTTTTTATAATCATTTCAGTCTACTTCGCAACACAGTAAAGATTCTGCCCTGTACGGATAAACAACTGATTTCCAGCCACCGCGATGGAAGAACGGCAGGGAGGTTCATCCATGGAGAATCGAGAGATCAACCTGAATTCATCCGCCGCCGCGGCCACGAAAACCTCGCCTTGTTCGTTGATCAGATAGACCTTCCCATCCGCACCCGTGGGAGATCCACGGAAGACTCCATTACCATGCAGCCTTTCAATCCACTTGATCTCCCCGGTCTGGACATCCAGACAAGTGAGGGCTTTCTTATCTCCATCCAGCACATAGATCCTGTCCCTGTAAACAAGCGGCACGCAGACATCGCTGGTGTTCTTGTCGAGTTGCCACACCACCGCGTCATCACTCAGTTGGCCCTCACCTCCTGCCTTGATGGCAAAGACCGGATTTCCCTTTGGGGCACAGACATGAACCAATCCTTCACTTGTCACGGGCGAGGGCACCACGCGCCAGTGGTTGATCCTGGTGGGATTCCAACTTCCCCACCGCCAAAACTCCCGGCCCGTTTCCGGATCATGTCCACTGACACAATCGCCCCCAAAAAGGAGAATCTCTGAACGGCCGTTGTAAGTGAAAGGTATCGGGGTGGCATAGGATTCATGGGATTCTTCCGAAGCATCGGTGGGACGGACATGCCGCCAAAGGTCTTTTCCTGTCGCGGGATCAACCGCCAGTAGAAAAGATTCGGAGACCTTTCCCTCAACCGCTGGTCCATCGATCGGATGATCTCTCTGGAGCACCTGGACATAGAGCTTTCCATGATAGAGCAGCGGACTGCAGTGGTATCCAAACAGGATGTTGAACTCCCCGAAGTCTTCTTCAAGGTTACGGCTCCAGAGGGTGTTCCCCTGAAAATCCAGGGCGGCCAGGTCCGTTGACCCGAAAAGGAAAATCACTTTCTCCCCATCGGTTACCGGCGAGGGAGAGGCCATGTTCCTTCCACGCCCCTCATCGCCAAAACCAATCCCCAGAACTTTCTTCCAAAGAACCTCTCCATTGGATCGGCGGATACAAAACGCGATCAAGTCCTTGGTCTCATTGTCAAGCGATGTGACAAAAACATGGTCTTTCCAGATGATCGGAGTTGCCCCTGCGGCCCCAGGCATGGGGACCTTCCAGACGATACTCTGAGTGTTGCTCCAAACCTCTGGTAAACCACTGGCTGGACTCGAGCCATTGAACTCAGGACCTCTCCACTGAGGCCAATAGGGTTCCTGGGACTGGGCAGAAAGAGTGCTGACGAACAGACAAGATAAAAGCATCCAGCGAAACTGCATTTAACAAAACCTCCTGAATGAAACTCATAATGACCTCACCACCCCCCGGACTCCCCCCTCGCCTTGTGGGAAGGGGGGGGGTGAGGTGGTAAAGAGCGGCAACCTTCTACACCAGCACCCCTCCGAACAGGATCCCCACCTCACGGAAATCCTTGATCTCTTCCACCTCCCCATGTCTCCAGGGTTGAGCCTTCAGGGTGATCTCAAGATATTCTCGCCCCAGTGATGCCTGTAAAACTGGAATCCTTACCACCCGCCATTCCGCCCCAGGTGAGGGAGGAGGCAGCGTAATCCTGCTAACCGGTCCCCCGGGATTGATTTCCACCCATTGTGAACCGGCATGAATAGCGAGCGCGGAACTTAACAGAAGTATGACCTGATGGGTAACCGCTTGAACAGGAATTCTGAGAACCGCCTGAGGGAATGACTCCCGGAAAGGGAAACCAAACCAGTCTGGAGCGCGGTCATACCAACCCTCCCCCAGGATGGCCGCCTCATTCTGACCGACAATCCAGGCTCTCACTTTTCCCTCACCGCCCGAAGAGCCGTGAAAACAAGCCCGTCCTCTGTTCCGGTGCCTGGTTTTCCACCAAAGCGGCGATCCGCTCGAGCTGGAGAGCCACGGAAGGGGCTTGGGGTTCCCCATTCAGGCTCAGCCCCGCTTCCCCCACCACAGCTTCGATGAGAGAAGTTAATACGCCTGTGGTGCTGACAAGTGAAGGTGGAGGTGGGGGGACATCGATTCCCCCGGGCAACTCCCCTTGTTTACATCCCACAAAAACCCACCGGTAGGACGAAGAAAAACCGGTGATCCGGTAATCTGCCTTCCATCCCTGCGAACCATACCATTGGTTGATGGCCGCTTCGAGCTGGGGACGATAGGGGCCAGTGGCCAGCTGCAGCTCCAGCCGTTTGAA
>CAYZUX010000286.1:0-6775 GCA_964481775.1 uncultured bacterium
TTTTAATGAGGCAACGATTATCGTTCGGATACTTTTTTACGTGAGGCAATATGGTACACGCACAACAAGGGAGCTAATCCTCCAAGGCACTTCGGACAGCACTGAGTAAATCACCAATCTGGAAAGGTTTTGAAACATAGGATTTGATTCCTTCAGCCACCATGTTCTCAATTTCCTCACTGCGTTGGTAACCACTCATGAGGATGGCTTTTAACTTGGGATCAAATTCACGGAGTCTCCGGTAGGTGTCTGCACCATCAAGGCCAGGCATGGACCAGTCGAGAATTACCAGGTGAAAGGGATCTTTCCCCTCGGAGTAATGGAGCAATGCCGTCTCACCATCCGGAGCCATCAGACACTCATAGCCTGACTCCTTCAGGATCTCACAGATGGTTTCGCGAACCGATGAGTCGTCATCCACCACGAGAATCCGTATCTTCCCGGGGGTGCGGTCATCCAATGGATCAGAATGGTGAGACAGAAGCTTTACCTCCTCCTCTCGCGGGAGATGTGATAACTTCCAGAGAATGATCGGCAGGAGATATCAAGACCGGACCATGAAATTGTGCCGTCAGGTTTTTCATTGGGGATTCACTTCCATGGTGGGTATCATTGCCGTGTCCGCCTTGGCCCAACCACGGATAGTGGATGTCCGGGACCATGGACGTTTATTGAGAATCATAGGTTCGGATGTCTCCGACCGGTGTGGAATTGCATTGGATGTGGTTGACCTGAGCGGAGATGGCCTTGAGGATCTGGTCGTCAGTTCTGATCAGGCTGTAGATCCCACCCGGAAATACAGAATCGGGCGGGTTGACCTGTTCCACTCACAGGCCCTGGATCATCCGGGGACAATCGATCTCTTCACGCCACAACCCAAACCGGACCTGACCTTTTATGGTGAATCGGAATATGGCCGTTTCGGACTCCAACTGCAGCATGGTGACTACGACGGGAATGGAATTACCGATCTGGCCATTGCGGCTCCTTATCACATCCTGAATGGGATGGAAGCCTCAGGCAGAATCTACCTTTTTTTGGGTGAATCCATTCAACCTCCTACGAGTACCATCCGAGTGCCCGGTTCCGCTTTCCTGATCAATGGCGCGGCACCTGGTGAACTCACCGGTTTCAAAATGGCCACAACTGACTTTGATCTGGATGGGTTCGATGATCTTGTTCTTGGTGCACCCGGCTCCTCAAAGTCGGGTTTCGCAGTCTCAGGGGCTGTCTATGTGGTTCATGGACGAAACCGTTCCGCCTGGTCCTCCTTGCCCGCACTGGATCTTGCCAAGGCCACTCAGGACGCTACCTCGGCCGCGCAGATCGGAGTTCGAGCCTTTCTCGGTCTGCGTGAAGATGACCGTCTCGGAGAGTCGGTCGCTGCGGGAGACATCAACGGAGATGGAAGGCCGGAGCTCTTCATGGGAGCAGATCACCAGGATTATGTTCCCCGTCCAAACCAGACATTCCTGGATGTAGGCGCGGTCCACATGGTTGATGGCAACAAGGTCTTTGCCACTTATGCCCCGGTCCGTTTGTCTCAGCAACCCGCCGACACGATTTTCTGGGGGAGATCCGAGTTTGATCTTTATGGGGACAATATCCAGCTTTTCAACTGGGACGGCGATCAGGGTGGTGCAGGAAACCTCGGGACACAGGACCTCTGGATTTCAGCTCCCTATGCTGAACCTACACCCAGTAGTAACACTGAGGATGACAGGGGACTCCTCAGCATGATCTCCGGGTCTTCCTCCTTCCTCCAGGATCACGCGGGTGAGGCCATCCGGTATCCCTCTCATATTTCCAGGCTCCTGGTTGGTCCCCGAGATGTGGCCAACGAAACCCTGTTCGCCAGTGAGCTGCTTTTTGGTGATGTGGTCGATGAATTCACTCCTGAACTCATTGCCTGTGCCTCCCAGTTTGACGGCCTGTATGGGTATCGTTCGGGGGCGGTCTTTGTTCTCAATAAAAAGGAGGTGGATGCGGCTCTCCCGAACAAACCCCTGGAGACTGAAAAAGCGGCTCAGCCCATTAAGATCGAGGGAGAGTACCAATACGACCGGTTCGGGATGAGGGCGCGGATTCTCCATCACCCTTCGGGTAATCGTCTTGTGGTGTCTGCGCCTCAAGCTTCCAGTTATGACCGGGGGCTGGCTGGGGTGGTCTACATTCTGGATATCAACACACTTGCCTTTGAGGCCAATGCCAGTCCCTCTCCAACATATAAACCCACGGTTACATGGACTCCCATCCCCACTTGGACCCACACACTCACTCCTACTGTGACCCTGTCCGAAACTCCCACGATGACCCAGACCCCCTCGCCAAGTGAAACCGCCACTCTCACTCCGACACTGACTGAGATCCCTATCACAATCCTCGACCTCAACCATGATGAGAAGATTGACTACCATGACCTCCTTCTTTTCAGCTCCCAATGGATGACCAACCCCAAGGAAAGTGGAGAATGGAACGCCCTCCTCCTGATGGGGATGCTCAACCGGCTTCAACCCGCTCCATGAATCTCATAGGCCGGAACCTTCTCTTGACCTGGATTCCTGGAATTTTGATCTTTTTGGCCACAATGGATTCGTGGGCCGGCGAGGGTTTTGAGGTTGCCTCACGCCACTCCATCCACCTGAACAAAACCTCCACCCCTGTGGTGGGCAATGGTGAAGTGGGGTGCCTGTTGGAGTCTTCTTCATCCCGGTCATCATTTTTCATGGGATCAATTCATGGAGAACACTGGAATTGTTCCCCTGCGGGGGTTGATCTTCCTGCCCGTCGGGTGGAAATTCTGAAAATCCAAATGGATATCCAACCTGTTGATACCACCATCCCGTCTTTGCCCGGTTTTCTTGCAGGGGCAGTTTACAAAGTCGATGAAAACGTGATCACCAACAGGTTTCAGACCAGTGACCGGGTCTTGTCTGCCAGCTTTACCCTGGATCCAACCCAAAACCTCTTTGTCATCAGTGGAAAATCCAGCTTCCCGGTAAATTTGAATCTGGTGACTATCATTCCAGATCCCGATACAGCTGAAACATACCTCTTTTCAGCATCGAGCTCAGTGTCAGGGAAAAACGCATCTTACGCCCTGACACAGGACCTCCCACGCATGGAATCCTTCGGGATTGCAGTTCATGCATCGGGCGGAACAATCCAGTCCTCCACACTCGAGCGTGGGATTCGATTGAAGATCGGAGAAAGCCAGGAATGGTTGATCCTGCTCCGGGTAATATCCCTGCAGGACAACCTGCCACTGCTTCCTGAGGCTCTGGCGGAGGCCCGCGCGATGGCAGCCACCAGCGAAGCCGCTTTGACCAGCAAGCGGATCGGATGGTGGAAAGATTTCTGGAACCGTTCGGTGTTGGACATGCAGGGTTCAACCCACCTGGGTGCGACTCAGTTGGAACGTATCATGGTATGGTTGCAACATGGGATGGTGACTCACACGCGCGGCCGGTTTCCACCAGGGGATTGTGGTTTCGGAGAGCAACGGAATGGGGGACGTCCCTGGCACTCCACTCTCTGGCCGCTCTACCGAGGCTGGATCCTGACCCATCATGCGGACCAGATTCATTGCCTGGGATACCCACTCCTTTTTCCGGAACAAGGAGAAAACCACCCCAGCAGCAGTCAAGCCTTCCTTCCGACAGAATGTGGCCCGGATGCGGTTCCCTCCGCAAGCACAGAAGCACTGGGAGAGGCACTGCTGGAGGTTGGACTGATCTCCGATCAATATCCCTGGAGTGAAACCGGCCGGCTCTTTTCAACCATTCCCCTCATCCAATCTCTTCTAGGATTCAAAGAAAGCCATCCCGAGGGGGCTAGTGCTGTCTATCCTTTCCTCTTCAGGAATGCAAACAGGGCGATGGAGATTCTCTCCACCTCGGGTGCTCTGAGCCATCTCGATCCCACATTGATTCCTCACCTGTGCATGGCTGTGAAAGGTGCCCTGGAAGCCGCCGCAGAGATCGAGATCGATGGACCCTCACGAGTACAGTGGATTGCTTGCCTGAAGTCGATCCGGACTCACCAAGGCAAGGGAAAAGACTGGCCGGACATCAACGAGATCAGTCATCTCCCAGACACTCTGCCGGGAATCGATCAAATAGATGGTTTCCTGGAGTGGTTTTCCACACAACAAATGGCCCCCGAAGGGGTCCTTCTTAACGCATCTGGTGGACGGTCATTACTGAAAACCGGGTGGACCCTGGGAAAACTGGTGGATCTTTTGGTGAGAGAAAAAGAGGGGGTCTATCAACTACTACCAGGATTCACAACAGATGGAACCTGGAGCCTGCAATGGGAAAACATCAGTCTGGAGGATGGTTGCGTGGTTCCTGCACTCACCTCAAACAATGGGATTCTGGACTCTTTCCTTCTCAGGCCCTCTCGCAATGGTCCAATCCGGTTTGTTTTGCCATCCAATTGGGCCTCCGCGAAAGTCGCAGCTATTGGCCCTTCTCAGGAAGCACTGGTGGTAAAGACTGACCAGGGTCGAATTGCTGAGTTTATTGCTGAAGCAGGACAGGATTACCTCATCGGACCAGTCTGGTGAATGATACAGGCAAGTTCACCATCGGCTTACTCACGCTACTCCTCTTGATGGGGGCGGATAAACACAACATGCCCCCTGCCAATTTCCTGTATTCCAAAGCCACCCTCATTCGGACGGCAGACTGGGTATGTCCTCAAAACGGGTGGGTACAGAGTACCTTCAATGCGGATCGCGCGATCGATGGTCTCGTGAGTGGCCATTGCCTCTTCTCATGCACCGCAGGGGCAGTGGCAACAGCCACCGTCCACCTCAATGCCTCTGACCTGTATGATGTCTGGGCACGGGTATATGACAATGGTTCTGAGGTGGATGGCCATGATTTCACCCTGATGATGAAGGATATAAATGGATGCCATCGCTTCTCGCTTGCTGTATCAGACTATGACTCTCCCTATCATGTGGAGAACATCGCTATCAGCAAGTCTGACAAACCCGGTGGTTTTGTCTGGGAGCGGCTGGGTCCGTGGTTAACTGACGCACAGGGCGAAATCCATCTGGAGCTGCGAGATCCGGACTCCAAAGGTTCCGCCCTGGATGTGCTGGTCTTTGATCGAGTGAAGGACCGGAAACCATTCGCTTGTGATTTCTCACTACCTCAGGGATCTGACTGGACGACCATCACTCGGGGTCAAGTGGTCTCACCCGAGAGTTCTTTTCGTCAGGAAAAAGATCCCGCGACCGGACGGCTCTGCATGGCTGCCACCATAGGACCAACTGATGGACCGGGCCTGAATGGAGATCAGTGGCTCAGTGTGCTGTCCCAGCGTTCCCTCCCCCATCGTCCCGGTGAACCTTTTTCCTTCCATATCCGTTATCGTGTCGATGGGCACTACCTGGGACAAGACAATTACCTGGGGATATTCATCGATACTTCATCTGATCTCATCCCCTCACCCTGCCTGTACGAGTCTTGTCACTACCACAACCTTCTCTATGACTCTCACCAACCCACCTGGTCACTTTTCAATGATGGCTTTTTCCATTGGAAACGATTGAGCGGAGGGGAATGTGTTCATGGAAGAGAGTGGGATTATATCTTGGGCTATGGAACCGACCAGTTGAACTACCTTGTCCCAGGCGCGACCGACCTGACTCCTCCCAATGACCCACGATATCCACAGTGGACTATCACTGATTATCATGTTTATTCCTTCTTCTTTAATGGCCAGGAGGGTCTCGCCTATATCGATGGCCGTCTCTCTGACCGCTGGTGGGTCCCGGATATCATCCGCAAGGGGTGTATCGAAAGAGAGGATCTGAATCCCACATTCATGGAGGCTTTCAACAGGGAAGGCCATATCCGTTTCCTGTTCACCGCCCTGGGGGATGGACGGGACCCATTTACAGAAGGAATGCCGGGTTACATGGAATGTACCTGTCCTCAAACACCTGCGGTCTATGATCAAGCCACCGGCTGTTTTGAGCCAAGGACCGCCAGGGTCTACATCGACTGGGCAATGCTCAACTCTGATCTTGAAACCACCCAGAAGTGGATCAATGAGGAACGATTACTCTTCTCAACCGCTGAACCTTTGGGTTTGACTCTCCCGGTGGGGAAACAGTACGATTGATCCCTCATGACCGAACCGATCGTTACCAGCAACGAACTCCTTCCTCTCTTCCAACTGCTTTTTCGTCAGCGGTTCAGGATTCTGGGGGTGTTTGTTGCGACGACCCTGGTTTCCTATTTCCTGCTGCTTTGGATCAAAATCGCCAAGTACGATGCCATGGCGGTGGTCATGATCAAGACACCTGTGATCGATTATGAGTTTCGCATCGATCCCAATCCCCAGGTCGCACCAGCGTATGTGGACCTGGCTCAGGCCGATGCCTTGCTTTTCGATACTCATGCGCTGGCGGTGCTCATGCACCGTCTGGCAGAACCACTGGCGAAGGAATACGAAATCCCCCAGGAGATCCCGGTCAGGGATCGCGATGCCTGGCTGAAAAGGCTCCGGCTCGATCCTGAGTTCCCCAAAAAAGCCACGATCCTGTCCGCTTCGCTGGAAATGGAATGGGCCCGGGAGTTCTTTTGTCAGCCAGAATTCTTCCTGGGACTCTTCGAAATTGAAAAGGAAACTTTCGATCAGGTTCCTTTGTATGTGATGAAGGACGCCTTCACGGTCAAAACCAACATCGCTCAACAGACCAACATCACCCTGGTGAACCAGCCGTTCCTCAACTTCAGGGTACGTTGGAGTTCACCAG
>CAYZUX010000287.1:0-6771 GCA_964481775.1 uncultured bacterium
GAGCGCGCGCTCCATTCTCCTTGCCCGATCACAGTCATTGAAACCTGGAATGAACTCCATGAGGGCACCCAGATCTGTGACACCACCGAGTATGGCAGCCAATACCGTGAAATAACCGCGGAATATGCCGCCAAGTTCAAGAATCCTGGAGGTAACTCTCCGCTCCCCGGCCCCTTCCAGGGTGCAGAATCTGTCAGCTGGGAGGGTGGGGGTATGTCGTTGGGGATTGAACCTGTGCAGGCGGAGGACGGCCAGTTCTCGAAGGTCACCACCGGAGATGGCGTGGTTTTGCAGATGGCCTCAAATTACCTTTATTTCGCTGTCGATGACTCCTTTACCTTCTGTGGCCGGGAGCCGTTTACAGCGGAGGTCGAGTTTTTCAGTGTTCCGATTGGCGGAAACCCTACCACGGGTGAAAGTGCATCCATCCACCTCGAATATGATTCCTGGGATCAGATCGCGCAGTTCTTTGGGATGTACAAGGCTACGGAAGCGATCCCAGTCGAACGCAAAATCGGTTGGAAATCTGTCCGATTCGATCTAAAGGATGCCCGCTTGGCCAACAATCAGAATCAGATGTCTGATTTCCGTGTTTTCGCTCCCAAGGGATTCAGGATCAAAAAGGTCACACTAAGCCGATGAATACCATCCACCTCATCTTGATCGGTGATGAACTCCTTTCCGGGCAACGCCGCGATCTGCACTTGCAGGCCTTGGCGGCTGATCTGACCGCAAGGGGAGCACGGGTAACCAGCTGCGAGGTGATCCGGGATGAGGAAGGCGCGGTGGCACGGACCGTGGCGCGTTATCTGGAGCCAGGCGCGCTGATTATCACAACAGGCGGACTAGGGCCTACTCTCGATGACCTGACACGTGAGGGTATCGCCAGTGCCACGGGAGTGGGACTGCGCGAGGATCCAGCGTTGTGGGAAGACCTGAAGATCCGCTTCCAGCGCATGGGGCGCAAAATCAGCGACTCGAACCGGAGTCAGGCCCTGGTTCCGGTTCAGGGTTGTTTCTTTCACAATGCCCATGGAACCGCGCCGGGACTGGTATTTGAGCCACCCTCCATCGAGGGTTGTTGTGTGATTGCGCTGCCTGGCCCACCGAGAGAACTCAACCCGATGTGGCGGGAACAGGTACTCCCATTCCTTGCGGAACGATACAGCTGGCCTCCACCGCCGATATCGGTTCTCATCCGCTTTGCCCAGATGGGGGAATCCAGCGTTGATGAAAAGATGCGTCCCCTGCTCATGCCCTATCCGGAGATTGAACTCTCTTCCTTGATCCGTGTAGCGCGGGTGGATGTGACATTGCGTCTGCCAGCAGATTACCCGGAAGGTCAGAAGATCCTTCAGGATATTGCCGGACAAACCTGTGGCCAGTTCAAAGATTATGTCTATGAATGTAAAGAGTATTTCGGTCCATCACGTCCCTCTCCGCTCGAACTGGAGGAGGTGGTTTCCGGCCTGCTGCGGACCCGTAAGCAGACCATGGCTGCTGCGGAGTCTTGTACAGGTGGACTCTTGTCCACATGGATAACGGATTTCGCCGGGAGCAGCGATGTTTTTCTTGGCGGGGTAGTCAGTTATCACAACAGCCTGAAAGAAAACCTTCTGGGAGTGCTTCCGGAAACCCTCGACCGGACCGGAGCAGTCAGCGAAGAGACTGTTCGTGAAATGGTGGAGGGTGTCTTGCGTGTCACGGGTGCTGATTGGGGGGTGGCTATCTCCGGTGTTGCCGGACCCTCTGGCGGCACTCAGGACAAACCAGTAGGACTGGTGTGCATCGCTGTGGGAAACCGGTTACGAATCGATACTCACCGGTATGAATTTCCGGGAGGACGTGATGCGGTTCGTGAGCGTGCCGCTGTGACTGCTTTACGGTTGCTGTGGTTGAGGTTACTTGAGCGATGACAACTGCTCCACCTTGTTATGATGTGTTCACCTTCCAGAAAATCTCACCGGATGAAAAATCACTTTGGTGTATCGGACCCGAGCAGTGCTCGCCGGAATCTTTCCTTGTGGGGCCGGCCTTCTTTGACCCACAGTTGAATGGTTACGCGGGAGTCGATTTTCAGGATCCTGACTTGACTCGCGAAGCGTTGGAACATGCGGTGGAAGAGGTCCACAAGTCGGGTTGCGCCCAATTTCTTGTTACCCTGATCACCAGCAGCCCGGAATTCCTCGAGGAGCAGTTCCGGAAGATCGGAAAATTTCTCGATGCCTCACCGAGTCTTTCTGAATCCATCCTGGGATTCCACCTCGAAGGTCCCTTTATCTCCAGTGAACCGGGATTCCATGGTGCTCATCCAAGACATCATACCCGTTCACCCAGCCTCTCCCTCTTCGAACGTTGGGAAAAAGCAAGTGGTGCACGCATCCGGATGGTGACTCTGGCACCGGAATGGCCCGGCAGTATTGAGTTCATACGTACTCTTGCCAGGAAAGGTATTTTTGTGAGTCTTGGGCACACGAATGCCTCCCAGGAGACCCTGGTCGAGGCTGTGGGTGCGGGAGCCAGGCTTTTTACACATCTCGGCAATGGCAGTCCCAACACTGTTCAGCGTCATGATAATATCTTCCAGCGGGTTCTGGCCACTTCCGGGCTGATGGCCTCGTTGATCCCCGATGGGATCCATATCCCCCCCTTTGCACTGGGTAACATGGTGCGTGCCCTGGGACCGGGACGTGTCGTGTTTACCACCGATGCCATGAGCGCCGCCGGTTCGCCTCCCGGAGATTATTGGATTGGAGACATGCTGGTCCGGGTTGGGGAGGATCGGGCCGTCCGTATCCCGAATGGAACCGGACTGGCTGGCTCCTCCTTACGAGCTGTGGAGGGTTTCCGTAATGTGGTCCGTTTTGGAGGTCTTGGCGTGGATGGCGCCTGGTGGGCCTGGACCCGTCTGCGATCTCTCATGTTCCCCGGGCTCGAAGCACCCAGGATCCGTGTGGCATTCTGAAAAATTCCAGGAGTAGCGAATTCATTCGCGTGCGTTTTTCCTCGCGAATGAATTCGCCACTCCGGTTATCCTGTCACTCCTTTTTTCTCCCGTATGCTCCTCCAATACTCCATCCGTTTAATGATCTCGCGTTCGAAACCACGTGGAACAGGGTGGTAGAAGCGTGTTCCCTCCAGTCCTTCGGGGAAGTACTCCTGGGGAAGGTATCCCTCGGGTGAGTCATGATCATAGAGGTAACCTTTCCCATACCCCAGGTTCTTCATGAGGCGGGTGGGTGCATTCCGGATGGTCATTGGAGGGGGTAAAGGTCCTTTCTCCTGGGCCACACGCATCGCCTCGCCGAAGGCCACATAAGCCGCGTTGCTCTTGGGGGCGGTGGCCAGGTAAAGGGCCGCCTGTGCTAACGCCAGTTCCCCTTCTGGAGACCCGAGCGCGTGATAGGAGTTCATCGCCGCAAGCGTGAGCGGGAGGGCCTGCGGGTCCGCGTTGCCGATATCCTCGCTGGAGAAACGGACCATACGGCGTGCGACATAGAGCGGTTCCTCTCCAGACGCCAGCATCCTCGCCAGCCAGTACAGAGCCGCATCCGGATCGCTGCCACGCAGGCTTTTGTGGAATGCCGAGATCAGGTTGAAATGCTCCTCCCCGTCCTTGTCATAGAGAAGCGCTTTCTTTTGTAACGCCTCCAGGAGCAGCTCCGGGGTCAGTTCGAGCGGACGTTCCGAGGTGGCAACGACAGCCATTTCCAGGGCATTCAAAGCGGTACGGGCATCGCCATGACAAGCTTGTGCGAGCGCCTTGAGAGCTTCTGGAGTGGATTGAACGGAGTCGTTTCCGAAGCCGCGCTCTTTGTCCTGGAGAGCCCGTTCCAGGAGAAGATAGATTTCCTCCTCCTCCAGGGGCTTGAGTACATACACCCGGCAGCGGGAGAGCAGCGCGGAGTTGACCTCGAATGAGGGATTCTCAGTGGTTGCTCCGATAAGAGTCAGCAGACCGCGTTCCACATGCGGGAGCAAGGCATCCTGCTGTGATTTGTTGAAGCGGTGAATTTCATCGATGAAGAGAATGGTGCGTGTTCCAGATGCACTCAGGCGACGCCTGGCCTCTTCGACCACGGTACGGATATCTTTCACTCCCGCTGAAACCGCCGACAGGGTGGTAAAGTAAGCATGAGAGTGTTGCGCCAGGAGCATCGCCAGTGAGGTCTTTCCGCTTCCCGGTGGTCCCCACAGGATCAGGCTGGGAACATTTCCACGCTCGACCGCCCGGCGTAACAGAGTACCTGGCCCCACAATGGCATCCTGGCCGATGAGTTCGTCCAGAGAGGCTGGGCGCATCCGGTCGGCAAGGGGATGAAAGGATGGTGGGTCCGTTTGCCGGGCCTTACTTCCGGTCATTTTCCGCCTATCCGGGAAAATCTCTCCAAAGAGATCGGCCTGATCACTCATGCTCCGGAATGTAGCATTCCGATTCGTTTCAGGCGACAGAAAGCCATGAAAATCGATATTGACTAATGCTGCAGATAATACATATCCTACTTCCAGTAAATCCTTGGAGGTTTTTTAAATGAAAGTTTCCGCTCTTGCCTTCCTCTTGGTCCCATCAATAGTCTGGATTGGAAGCGGCCCTGTCTTTTCTCAACCAGCCCCGGCTGAACTTATCCCCCCTCAGCGTGAACTGGGTCCCATGCCAGACACAATCCGCAGGGGGCTACTGGCTGGTATTGCCTTTTATCCCGATGAAATCATCTCCGCGATATTCGCGGTAAGCCAGGAACCGGCGAGCCTCATGGGGCGGCGTGAATCCAGGGATCCCGATTACCAGAAAGGATATGCCTTCCTCTCCTCCTTTCCAGAAATTCTTAAAAACCTTCGTGAGCATCCTATTGCCACACGAGTTCTTGGAAGCATTTACAGAAATGATCCGGATGAGGCTTGGGCGACCATCGATCAGATTCGTGCCGATTACAAAGCACGTGCGGGTATCTCAGTCGCAGAGGCGGTTACAGCTCCCACACCTCCTGCGGTTCCCCTGTTTCTTCCGGTGGACGATGAGACCGTGGTTGGACAAACCGGTACGGTGGTTGAGGTGGCTCCACAAGTGAATGTGGTGGAATCAGCTTCTCCAACCACCTCGGTCAGTGAGGTCTACATCAGTACCGAAGGGAGTGACATGACCACCACCGGTATGGTGATGGAGGGGGTGGTGGTTCAAGGCCAAAATGTGTCAGGTGTGCAAGGAGCCGCGGTAGCGGGAACTGCCCATGGAGAAAACGCATCGGTTGCGGGGTATGGAGTGGCTGCCCAAGGTGAAAATGCAGCACATGTGGGCGCAGGTGGAGTAGCGGCAAACGAGGAGGGGCAGGTCAAAGTGGGTACTGTAGGAAGCACTGTGATACAAACCGGGAATGGCACAGTTGCCTTGGGTCATGCCGGACAAACCAATGTGGATACCCAGGAGGGAACATTTGATTCCTCACGGACTGCCGGAGGGGTTAACTCACAGGGGGAGGGAGTGGTGGCTCACCAGGAAGCCTCCGGATCCTGGGATGCCGACTCCTACCAGCGTTCTGGAAGTGGGAATGTTCAGGCCACCAATGGACAGGGGGCCGAGTGGACACACCAGGGGAGCGGGCAGGTAAGTGAAACAGGAGCCTCTCACTCCTCTTCTACCCATGTCGAGACCAACAGTGGGAAGTCTGCTGATGTCGAACACAGCGCCTCCGTGGAGAAGACCGGCCAGGGTTTTGATGTTGAGCATGGGGGTTCGGCTACCACGGGGTCTGGGCAGACCTACGAGTGGGGGAATCGTGGAGAAGGGAACCCCCCGATCGACCAAACGGCTGGGAGGTTTTCGGCTCAACAGGGGTGGGATTTCTTCAGGGGGGGAAGCTCCGGAGGTACTGGCCAGAGTAGCCGTTATGCCCGGCAGGGTAACTCACTCAAGAGCGCGGAGGTTTTCAGCGGGCGTAACCTCAATTCAACTGTACAGAAATCCGCGCTGCAGTTGGGACAAACCCAGTTGAACAATGCTTTCAGGTCGGTCGAACCCATGATAGCCCAGAGCCAAAGGGGTACGTCAAAAGCTTTGCAGTCACACTCGAGCGGACTGAAAAATCCCTCCGCCCAGCCGGGCCAGCGAAAAAGCGGTGTGGGCCGGTCTGGATCCACCAGCAGAAGCGCCAGACAGCACTCGACCAGCAGAGGTCACGGGGGACGAGGCAAGCGGTAGGTGTTGGGAGAATCGAACCTGCCGTATGTGGATCGTGTTCCCTGCTGCCTGAAGGGTGAAGACCAGTGTATAGCATTTGTAGAATCAAGGGGCTACAGTGTTTGGTTGAGGAAATTTCAGATTGAAATAATCCAACAACCAACGGCAGTTGATGACTTTTTCCACCAAATCCAAGGGCAGGTAGAAGTATTGACAAGTTGGTTCAAAACCGATTCTTGAATCTTCCTGTACCAGGGTATACAGCTGATGCGCAAGATTGATTTCAGACATCAGCACCTCCCTGATTTCAGTCAGTGACTGATTTATTTCTGTGGTTATCATTTTAATGGAGTCTTGTGCGAGAGTATCTCTTGCGACAATGTAACGAGCCTGGTTGGCGACTGACTGGAAATGGATGGCCGCAGCCTGTGCATATCGAAGATCGGCCTGGGTATCTTGTCGTTGATCAGGAGGGGCCTTTTTCAGTGCTGTCTGTAATTCAAGGATCCCCGGCTGCCATCCGTTCGCAACCTTCTCAAACTGGTTAATGAAAACCTCCGGCGGATAGGGACCGCGCCAGCTTTCCAGGTCATCAT
>CAYZUX010000288.1:0-6699 GCA_964481775.1 uncultured bacterium
GCCGCCACTGTGTTGGGGGGCAGATCATGAAATCCTTAATTCAGGGGCATTGGATTTAGGGGTGAGGTTTCTGTTGCTACATCACTCCAACAAGGCACCAGGTGCTCCTCGAGAATCTCCCGGCCAGTCAGTGGCACGATGACCTTGGTATCCACATGGGTCGAGGACCTGTACCGGATCAAGGGAAAGATTATTGGGAATCCCAGGAGTTGAGACCTGAGTAACCATCTTGCCTGTTAGTCAGTGTGTGTTCATAGAATTGTTGGGAATCATTCAACTCAATATGTGACTAGGCATACTACGCGCCAATCGTGGCCAGAATCACAATCACAGTGCAATTTCTGCTGTATTTTTTCTTGTATGAGATATAATCCTTTTCCGACACAATCGTGTGACATACAAAATGCAGCTGCCCGGAGATTCGATGGATCGTAATGCAGCAATATGAACTTGGTTTGAGGCTTGCTTGTGAGCATGAAAAAGAAAAGTCAAAAATGCAATCAAGGTGAAAAGGCATTGCAGATAAGTGACGAGCTGTTCCGCGCGATTGCTGATTATACCGTAGACTGGGAAATGTGGATCAGTTCAGATGGCGAGCTCCTCTGGGTGAATTCTGCGGTGGAACGCATCACTGGATACTCAGTAACAGAAGTCATGTCGATGCCAGACCTTATTTCAGATCTGGTTGTTGATGAGGATCGTCCCAAAGCAAAGGCGTGTTTCCAGCAGGCGATTAAAAATGGGCGTGTTGAGGATTACGAAGTCCGGTGCAGGAAGAAAGATGGATCCATAGTGTGTCTGTCTGTTTCCTGGCAGATGATAAAGGACAAGTGTGGCAATTCATTAGGTCTTCGAGGGAGTTTCCGGGACATTTCCAAGCGTAAGCAGGCTGAGGAAGTATTGCGTTCGAATGAAGAAAAATATCGCCGGATAATGGAGACTGCCAATGAGGGGATCTGGGCGATGGACCGGAATCACCGGACAACCTTTGTCAATCCTCGAATGGCGGAAATGCTGGGTTACGAGCAGGCTGAGATCATTGGAAGACAAGTCGAGGATTTCATGTTCGTGGAAGACTTGCCTGCCCATCAGCAGCGGATGCTCGAGCGACATGAGGGAGAGCCTGGAATATACCATCATCGTTTCCGCAGGCGAGATGGGAGCGAGGTATGGGTGGAAGTTTCAGCGACTGCGTTATTGGATGTGAATCATGAATTTGATGGCTCCTTCGCCATGTTCACTGACATCACCAGGCGCAAACAGGCTGAGGAGGACTTGCAGGCGAGTGAGGCTCGTCTTGTGGAAATGAATCAGCTCCTGTCAGGAATATTGGAACACACGACTATGATGGCAGTATTCCTGGACAGTCATTTTAATTTCATTTGGGTCAATCGTGCCTACGCCGAAACATGTAAGCGGGATCAGGCATTTTTTCCAGGTAAAAACCATTTTGATCTTTATCCGCATGCGGAAAACCAGCAGATATTCCAAAAGGTGGTCGATACAGGTGAGCCTTTTTTCGTGGCTGCCAAGCCTTTTGAGTTTCCCGATCAACCGGAGAGGGGAATCACATACTGGGATTGGAGCCTGGTCCCGGTTAAAAATGAAAGAGAAGAAGTCACCGGTCTGGTGTTCACCTTGGTGGAAGTCACTGACCAGATTCGGGATCAGGAAAGGCAAAAAGAAAACCAGGCAAATCTCCAAGCCTGGTTCAATGCGATCGATGAGTCAGTTTTTCTTTGTACCCATGATGGTATCGTGCTGGCGTGTAATGAAACCTTCGCAACCCGGATTGGTCGATCACCTGCCGAGTGTATCGGTCACTCGGTATATGACATGATCCCCGCTGAAGTCGCCGCGCACCGAAAACAAGTTGTGGACAAGGTGCTCCAGACTGGTAGTGCCATTGAGTTTGAGGATGAACGGCAGGGACGTTGGATTCATCACCGAATCAGCCCGGTCTTTGGTCCAGATGGGTCTGTGAACCGGTTGGCGATCTATGCACAGGATGTTACCGAACGTAAGAAATCCGAGGAGGCACTCCAGCGCAGCACTGAATTGCTCGATTCCATTCGGAGAGCTCAGTCCATTTATATTGAACAGGGAGATACTTCTGCTGTTTTCGATGAGTTGCTTCACATAATTGTGAAAATGACCGGCAGTGAATTTGGATTCATGGATGAGCTCTTGCATGATGAGAATGGTACACCCTATAAGCTGAACCTGGCCCTTTCAAACATTTTATGGAATAACGAATCAAAAGCACTCTATGAGCAGCTTCGTTCCCGTAATCTTGAATTCCGAAGCCTGAATAATCTTGCCGGACTTCCTGCGATACTGGGAGAGCCGGTGATCACAAGCGATGCCCGCCACGATCCTCGTTCGGGGGGGGTACCGCCAGGACATCCACCAATTTTCTCCTTTATGGGCTTGCCTGTTCGATCAGGTGGAGAAATAGTCGGTGTGGTGGGTGTCGCCAACCGTCCGGGTGGATACGACAGCGAAATGGCTCAATTTCTTGAGCCTTA
This sequence comes from uncultured bacterium, assembly GCA_964481775.1. Lineage (GTDB taxonomy): Bacteria > Hinthialibacterota > Hinthialibacteria > OLB16 > OLB16 > OLB16. Next base: position 2,529 of record CAYZUX010000288.1, read on the forward strand.
TCTGGCCGCTTGCGCGGGAATTATTGAATCTGTGCGCCTGCGTACCCGGGAACGTGAGGCCAGTCAGGCACTGCGTGAAAGTGAATCCCGTGTTCAGAAAAAACTTCAAAGTATCCTTTCTCCCGACGAAGACATAGGATCACTTGAGCTAGCTGATATTATTGATGTGGAAAAACTTCAGAATCTCATGGATGGCTTTTACCATCTGACCAAAGTACCAAACGCCATTATTGACTTGAAAGGGAAGGTGCTTGTTGCCACAGGCTGGCAGGATATCTGCACCAGGTTCCACCGGCGTCACCCCGAGACACTCAACAACTGCATTGAATGCGATACGGTGCTGAGTGGAGATGTCCAGCCAGGAACCTTTAAGACTTATCTGTGCAAGAATGGACTGCGGGATTGCGTGACTCCTCTAATAATAGGCGGCCAGCATTTGGGGAATCTTTTCACTGGCCAGTTCTTCTTTGAGAGTGACAAGCCAGACGAGAACTTTTTTCGGGAGCAGGCGAAGAAATATGGTTTTGACGAAGAGGAATACCTGGAGGCCTTCCGGAAAGTTCCCGTCTGGAATGAAAAAACCATCCATGCCGCATTCGAGTATTATGCAACCCTCGCCAGCATGATCACTTCGCTGAGCCATGGAAATATTGTTTTAGCGAAGATGCTTGAAGAACGTAAAAGAATCGATGAGGAGCGGGAGAAGCTACAGGAGCAGCTCAACCAGGCTCAGAAAATGGAAGCCGTGGGGCGCCTCGCGGGAGGAGTTGCACACGACTTCAATAACCAGCTGGGAGTCATTATCGGGTACTGTGAGATGGCCCTGGATCGTGTCAATCCAGATGACCCGCTTCGTGAGGATCTCATGGAGGTTTTGAAGGCGGCTCAAAGGTCTGCTGATACGACTCGTCAACTGCTTGCTTTCGCACGAAAGCAGACTGCCAGGCCGAAGGTAATCAACCTCAATGATGCCGTTTCAGGTATGACGAAAATGCTCAAGCGTCTGATTGGAGAGGATATCAACCTTTCTCTCAATCTTGGCGACAACCTCCCGCAGGTGAAAATCGATCCTTCCCAGGTTGACCAGATCCTCGCCAACCTGGCAATTAACGCACGTGATGCAATATCAGGCCCGGGAACCATTTTGATTGAAACAGCCAATGAGATATTGGATGGCAGTATCGACATGACAGGTCTTTCAGACTTTGCAAAAGGAGAATATGTGCGTCTCTCCATGAGAGACAGCGGGTGTGGGATCGACCAGGAAACCCTGGATCACATTTTTGAACCATTTTTCACCACCAAGAAAATTGGTGAGGGTACCGGCCTGGGCCTGGCGACTGTTTACGGCATTGTCAGACAGAATAATGGATACATCCGTGTCAGAAGTGAACCTGGGATGGGGGCGACCTTTGACATTTATCTCCCTCCCTTCACGGCCGCGCCAGCCGAACAGAAGCCAGAGTCAAGATCAGGTCCGATTCATGGAAACAAGCAGCTGATCCTTATGGTTGAGGATGAAGAATCCGTCCTGAAACTCGGCAAGAGAATACTCGAGGATCTTGGCTATATGGTTTTGACATCACGGACCCCGGAAAATGCGATCCGTATGGCTATGGAACAACCGGGTAAAATTGACCTCCTTATCACGGACGTGGTGATGCCCGGAATGCATGGAAAGGAGCTGGAAAGCAGGATCCGGCAAATCAGACCTGAACTGAAATGTCTCTACATGTCAGGTTACACCGCTGATGTGATTGCCAGCCGCGGCGTGCTGGATGAAGGTGTTCCCTTCATCCAGAAACCCTTCACGATCGATGCATTGGCTGACAAAATTCACGAAATTCTCGGCCGGTGAGGAACACCGCCTCTTCAACCAAAAGAAAGAATGGGTCCTCCAATCTTCAGTGGAAAATTCCTCCAGAACACCTGGTTTCGACAGAATTTCAGCTTAATGGGTTTTCCTCTTCCCGCGTGTCAGGTCGCGAATATGTTCTTCGACCAGTTGCTTCGGACAACGCCGTAAGAAAGATCTCAGGCAGAGATACAACACGATCACGTCATCAAGATAACCGAGAAACACCAATGGGAAATCCTTGAGCAGATCCAACGGCATCAGGAAGTAGAGAATCCCGAAATAGGGCAGAAATTTCAAATGGAATGGGACACGCTTGTCATGCATCAACCTGAAGATCAGGCGGATCAGGGTGGGCAGATGATAAACGAAGCGGGCCACTTGAACCGGTGACGCCAGAATAAGGGGAAAACGCATCGATCTACCCGGAAAAACCAATTATTTTGCAATGTTCATGTAACCAAAGCTCATCGGGGGTGCGGTGAAACCGCCCTCCTTGAGCGGTTCCAGTGTACCCGATTCCCTGTCGCCATGAAGGGTTTTTTCAGTCTGGATACGGACCGTCTCGCCTGTGGCTCCCACCAACTTAACCTGGACGGATTGATCGGTGTTATTGACCCAAAAGAGGGTGTCTCCTACTTGAGAGGCTTTTACCTGGCGGGGGTGGGAAGATTCCACGCGGGTGACTTTTTCCCCGGCCTCGGTTTCCCGTGTGAAATTGGCCCAGGCATGATAGACCGGGCGGATTCGCCAGTTGTCCTCCTTGTAGTTCCAGAGACCATAGTTCATGAATCCCCCGCCCGGATAAATCATTTCGTGCAGGCACCAGATCGAGTAACCCGCGGTCCCCAGGTTGAGGCCTTCGATCACCAGTTCGCTGGTCCAGACGGCATAGGGGTATTCCTCCATGAGAGGGTTCTCAAGGGTTTCCGAACGGTTGTCCTGAAATCCGAATTCTCCCATGATGAAAGGTTTCCTTGGCTCCTTCATCGATAACGGATCCAGCCTTTCACGGAAAAAATAGCCCGCCAGGATGCGGTCGGCGTAGGGGAAATAACGGTGCGAGCTGAACAGGTCCACGGCTTGGAAATAATCCGCATTCTCCACACACTTCCGGTACCAAAGTGTGTCCTGTGCATCATCACTTCCAATGATCCGGATCGGGAGACCCCTGCGTTTGAATTCCTGTTTGACCAGCTGGTGGATTTGGACGAAATCTTCAAAGGAATAACCAAAACTGGTAAAAGCGCCGTTCGGCTCATTGCTGAGGGTCCAATCACCGATGCAGGTGTAACCTTTCTTACGGATCAGATAATCATACAGCTCCCCAATCGCATGTGCATATTTTTCCGGTTGCCCATAGGGGTCTTTCATCCCCCATTCGGCTCCCGTGAGATTGACCCGCGCTCCGAGATGCTGGTACAAATCGAGCGAGCGGTAATGACTCATCATGTTAGGGGACTCGAAGGTGAAGTTTTCCCAGTCTCCGGTCGGACACCAGTCGGGATGCCAGATAAACATGCGTACCCAATCGGGATCCATCCATTCAATACGTCCTTCGCGGATCTTGTAGTCCTCCTCGTTGACACCGCGTGCGGCATTTTCAGGATTATAGAACCAGCCGTCATCCTCGGCGCCGAATCCGTTGATGGACTCACAAACGATTTGGTCTGTGACTGTGAGCGTGACGTTTCCCTCGATCGGCTTAACGGGGCCTAGAGGGATTTTTTCGAGAGATGCTTCGTCAAAATAGGCTTCTCCACGGCCATTCATGATGAGAGTCATCCGGCCCATCACGGCACCGGGGGGTGCTGAAGCCAACTGGTCGATGGCAGTCCAGGTGTTGGCTTCGTTGATCCGGGCGGTCTGTGAAAAGGTGAGGCGTTCTCCAGCCTGATTGTGGAACTCGATGCACATGTAAGCCCCAACGCCTTCGCGTACTCCTTTACCTTTGGCGTGAACCTTGGCCGAGAGGATGTCTCCCTCGTGGACAGAAAGCTCCTGATACAAGAGAGGAAAACCGATTTCATCCGTGGGGCCAACAGCGATTCTTGCGGCGGTTCTCCCATCCTCCCGGACTGCCTCCATGCGGATGGAGTTGGTGCTTTTAAGCCACCCTTCCAATCCTCTGTCGAAAGACGGATTTTCAAGCAGATTGGGGGAAGCAGTCAGGATCACTGATAAAACAAGACTGGGAATCATTCTATAACCCTCTTTACATAAAATGTGGTTTCAGTTCAGACTATCGGAACCTGGAGATTAAAAAGAGTATCCCGCTCAGGATAATACTCAGAAGAATACAGGTTGTTACTGGAA
>CAYZUX010000289.1:0-6688 GCA_964481775.1 uncultured bacterium
CAGTCGGTGTCGGAGTCTCGGTCTCGGTATCCGTACTGGTCTCAGTCGGTGTCGGAGTCTCGGTCTCGGTATCCGTACCGGTCTCAGTCGGTGTCGGAGTCAGGGTTTCTGTCTCTGTCCACGTTGGAGTACCTGTATCTGTATGAGTCGGCGTTGCAGTTGGCGACTCAGTCAGCGTCTCCGTTGGCGTCTCGGTGATAGTATCCGTCGGAGTCAGTGTCACCGTGAAGGTCGGAGTCTCAGTGATGGTATCCGTCGGCGTCAGAGTCTCTGTCGGAGTAAAGGTATTGGTTGGCTCAAACGGAGTCTCCGTATCAGTAGGTGTCGGAACCGGGGTGTCTGTCACCGTCGGAAGCGGAGTCTCAGTATCAGTAAGAGTAGCAGTAAAGGTCGGAGTTTCAGTATCGACTGGTGTCTCTGTGACCGTTTCTGTGAATGTAGGCGTTTCGGTCGCTGTCTCCGTAACCGTATTCGTCGGAGTCGGAGTCCACTGTGGGCAAGCAGCAGGCGCTGCGATGACAGCCAGACCGGACTCGAACCCTGCCATGTTGTCCATGGTGAAGTCGGTCTCGTTTCCAGCAACATCACCCAGGTTCGCCAGACCACAGTTCTCGATCGGCCAACCCTGAAGCGCTGTGCAAGGTAGACCCGCTTCACTGGTGCAGACACAGAACGAGAAGGCAGTCTCACCCTGGACGTAGACCGTACCATTTTCAGCACCTGGTGTGGCTACGAAGCCTTGCGCGTTGAGCTGATCGACCACGGAGTCGGCCAGCGCGGCCAAGGCTGTCTCGCAGGAGAACGGAGTCTCATCAAACGGATCCGGATCGGCCACCGAGGCGGGATCCACCTCGACCACACCATAGTTGACGCCACCGCAATCGATCGGTCCGCAGGTGTCATCGGAGAACTCTGGCACCACACGGATCAGGAACGGCTGGCTGTTCGGAGTCACTTCACCAGCACACAGCAGCGTGATGATCGAAGCGTCAACGCACTCGAACGGAGTCTCCGAAGGCGTATCAGTCGGAGTGGCCGTCAGGGTCGGTGTATCGACTTGAGTCATCGTGAAGGTCGCCGTCGGCGTCTCAGTCAACGTGTTCGTAGCGGTAGGCACCGGTGTTGCTGTATCCGTCGATGTCATTGTGAACGTGAAGGTAGCGACCGGTGTCCAAGTTGCTGTTGGAGTCTCAGTCAACGTGTTCGTAGCCGTTGCAGTCGGCGTCTCAGGCAGTGTGCTGGTCGCTGTTGCGGTCGGAACCAGCGTTTCCGTCACAGTCACCGTAAAGGTCGGGGTGGCCGTGTCGGTAGAGGTCGGTTGACGTGTCTCTGTCGCTGTCTCTGTCGGGGTGATACCCGGGCACTCAGCCGGCTCAGCGATGATCCCCAGACCAGTGGTCAGGCCGGCCTGGTTGGTGGCATCGAAGCTGGACTCATTGCCAACCACGCCATCACCCAGGTTACCCAAGCCGCAGAAGCCGATAGGCCATCCGTTAGGTCCATCGCAGGGCAGACCAGCCTCATCGGTGCAGAGGCAAGCTGCGAATGCCGATTCACCCTGGATGTAGACAGTGCCAGCCCCCGCGCCAGGAGCAGCCACAAAGCCCTGGGCATTGAGTTGGTTGACAATCGAATCAACCAGGGTGGCCAGCGCAATCTCACAGGAGAACGGTGTCTCATCGAATGGTGATTCATCAGCCACCGATGCCGGATCGATATCCACCACGGCGAATGGCGATTCACCACATTCCACTTGAGCACACGAACTTGCAGTAAACGGCGGAACCAGTCTGACACGGAAAGGCGCACCATTCAGTGAGGTTTCGCCGATGCAGACAACGGTCAGATTCATGGCCTGCCTGCAAAGGAAGGTTGCGGTTGCAGTCGGAGTATTGGTCGGGATACGCGTCTCGGTCGGAGTATCCACGGCGGTGTTCGTAACAGTCGCTGTCGGGACCAACGTCTCTGTCAGTGTCGCCGTAAATGTCGATGTCGGCGTTTCGGGCAATGTGTTGGTAGCAGTTGCTGTCGGGGTCTCCGGCTGCGTCGTAAGTGTGAAGGTTGCTGTCGGAGCCAGAGTGTCTGTCACTGTGGCAGTGAAGGTCGGAGTGAAGGTGTCGGTTGGTATGGACGTATCGGTCGGGGTTGGTGTCGGCGTAGCCGGGCACTCATCCTCCAGACCAATGATGCCAATACCGGAAGTCAGGCCACTGAAGTCAGTTTCAGTGAAGCTGCTCTCATTGCCATTGATGCCATCACCCAGATTACCCAGGCCGCAAACATCGATCGGCCAGCCCAATGATCCACTGCATGGCAGACCGGCTTCATCAGAGCAGAGGCAGAAGTGGAAGGGTGATTCACCCTGAACTATTACGCGGGACGGATTCACACCGAGGGAAACCCGCATGTTGAGGGCTTCCAACTGGGCGGCGATATCCGACAGGAGACTTGCAATAGCGGTCTCACAACTGAACGGAGTCTCATCAAAGGGTGATTCATCGGCCACTGATGCCGGATCCACCTCAAAAGTGGCAAGGACATCCCCAGTGCAATCGACTGGACTACCACACGGGGTTGTCGGTGTCTCTCCGCTCACTACGCGGACGGTAAACGGTTGGGCATTCGGCGAGGTTTCACCGGAACAGACCAGCCCGATGGCCCTGGCAACCTGGCACACAAAGATCGGTGTGTTGGTCGCTGTTGGAGTATCGGTTGGCAACGGAGTGTTCGTCGCTGTCGCGGTATCCACTGGAGTCTCAGTATCCACCGGAGTATTGGTCGGTGTATCGGTATCAACCGGCGTCGCTGTCGAAGTTGCAGTGTCGACAGGTGTGTCAGTCGCAGTGGTCGTTTCTGTCGAGGTCGGTGTATACGACAGCACCGGGGTTCTGGTGTTGGTAATAGTGCCTGTGGGCGTTGGAGTAGTATCCAGTTGGCTTACCACTTCAAATCCGAGACCGCACTGGAACAGGGCCGGGAATTCGGACTCATTGCCGGGGATACCATCGGCCAGGTTATAGATGGGCTTGATGTTCAGCGGATAGCAGACCTGTCCATCGCAATCAGTCCCCAGAATCTCCACCGAGCAGAGACCAATATAGAAGGCGGTGGTGGAGGTGATGGCGAACTTGCCGGGATCACCCGAGAAGGTTGCGCCGGTGACCACTCCCGCCGCCTGGGCATTGATGGCGGCCATCAGCTGGCTGAGGATCGCGGCTTTGGCGTCATCACAGGAAAGCCCCACCAGTGAGGCGGAATCGATCGTGTAATCCACCAGGGTGTCGGGAATTTCGCAGGAGATGAGAGGAGCCTCAAAACCTGGCAGTGTTCCGGCAACGATGCGGATACGAACCGGATCAGGACCACCAAAGGTACCAATGTTACAGTTGCAGAGCAGTGTCATGGTGGCACTGTGGATCGTGGTCCCCGGAGTCGGAGTCGGAGTCCGCGATGGGCCGGGGAAGGTATTCGTAATCGTCGGGGTACGGGACTCGGTTGCAGTCGGAGTCACGGTCGGTGGTGGTTCGATAGACGGGAAGATACCATTCGCGGTTGGGCCACCCAGTAGAGCCACCTGCGCGGGACTCAGAATACAGGGCAGGATGGCAATGCTGTTGGTATACCCGACTCCTGTTTCTCCATCCTCATCCGAGAACAGGTGAGTGGGAAGACCTGAGGCAGCCGTGTTGAGTGACCAGCGCCCATCCACTCCCGACCCGAGAGTCTGGACACCCACCTGAACACCATCGAGATACTTGGTGAGGGTTGAGGTGGTCAGATCGAAGGTCACAGCCAGCCGGTGCCAGGTATCGGGAGTAAAGTTGCCCTGGTAATTGCCGCTGATTCCAATGCCATTGGCACCATTCAGGAACAGGTCACCATCACCTGTGTTATCTGCATTGGTCTGGAGAAGAGCCCGGAATCCTGTGGAACTGGCGGGGTAGTAGAGGTCCATCACCAGGCTGTACTGGTTGACAAAAGCTCCGCCACCATTGGCATCAATACCGGGGAACATCTGGATGCCATCCGTCGGCGGGTAGGCCGCGAATTTCATGACATTAGCCGGGACTCCATTGATATCGGGAATACCAAAGGACCCTGTGGTTCCAAACTGAGTCGTGGATGCTGCATTGCCACGGAAGGTCAGATTATTACCGGTTGAAGCAGTAAGGTTCCCCTGATCGAAATCCCAGAGGCCAGCCACATCACTGCACAGGGTGTCGTAGTAGGCATCAACCTCGAAAATGAGCGGTGATTCAAAGGCCGCTGCATGTCCATCGCGGTCATCGCCATTACCGGCATTCCAGTCATCATCAAACCGGCGGGCGGTGTTGCTAACCGAGTAGAAGCGGATTTCAAGGCCAGTGATGGTCGAAGCGAGTTTCCCACCCAGCGCATCCTGAAGGACGGTGAGGGAGGCGATGCAATCATTCGGTGCGGCTGGATTGCCGACACCAAACGGAGCCGGGGTCACTTCCTCGGCCAGAAGGGTGAAACCGCTGGTTGGCGGTTGGGCTTGCGTGACATAGACATCATAGTGATGGAAGACACGTCCATCCCTTCCATTGTTGCCACTGAAGACACGGAGCTGGTTGAGGTCAACCTGACCCCCCAGATCCCAACGTGCCACCAGGGCCGGAACATTTTCTCCCGGGAAGTCATTGAGCAGGCCTGTCAAACCACCCAAAGTAGCTCCATCGGTGAAAGCGGCCTGTTGATCGGCGGGATTGGTGTTGACTGGGTGCCAGCCACCAGAAACCACGGTCGCGACATTGCCATTCAGATCATCGGTAGCGGAGGGCTGGAAGGCCAAAGATCCAAGTGAGGTCACACATTCAGCCACGCTCGAAATGATACCCGTCCGGTTGATGTCCTCGATGTTCTGATAGGAAATGGCATCGACACCACCCACCTGGATGGTGGAGGGTCTGACAGCGGATGGGAACACACCCGAGCTCAGGTTGAGCGTATCCGCGGGAGAGGTCAGCGGATTGCCGCCATCCAGGTTAATAAACAGATCAGGCGTGGCAAGCACATTGAAGGTGTCATTGCCACTTCCGGTGGCGACCGCGAGGTTCTGAAGACCCACAGCGCTCAACCCGGTGGCATCCACAGTCACTGTGGAGGGACCAGACAGGCTGTCGGGAACTGCGGTGTCCACCGTGAGATTATCAACATCTGAAAAGAAGAGAGTTTCGAATGGGACACCATCACTGGTTCCTGAAACGGAGCCTTGTCCACCGCCTGCATTCTGAATGTTCACCACATCCACATCACCCATGGTGACCAGGGTGAAATTGGCAAAATCGTTGATTGAGACCGGCTCCAGACCTGTAAAGGTAATGGTTCCGCCACCAGCCAGAATGTATCCGGATCCTGGATCAAGCCCCGGAGTATAGGTTCCATCTGAGGCGCCATACCCATTGATCTCGAGGGTATCCGGGCCGCCAGTACCGCCATTGAAGACGATGTCGAAGGGGAAATTGCCACCGCAAAAATCCAAAATCATTTTTTCTGAGGCAGCGGTTCCATTGAAAGTCACACCGGAAAGATCAGCGGCAGGAGCTCCCGCAATCACTGTCCCGGTTGGGGCATCAGCAATCACCAAATTAGAACCCATCAACAGGACTCGATAGGAACGAGGGGTCAGAGATGGAAGCAAAGAAAGGATTGGATGGCTCTGGTTCGAGGTCACCCCGATCTGGTCAATCATGATGGTTAGATCGGTGGGATGACCACCCAGATTCACACCAATGGTCTGAACAGTGTGATTATTGGGGACCGAGCCTAAGGGGAATGAAAACGTATGGAAAGCACCATCATTGGGAATGGAGGTGTTAGCCAGGACCTGGTAGGCATAACCGCTGCCGGTATGCATGAAGAACTGGATAGAGGTGGTCACGGGAGCACCCGCTCCAGAGGAGGCCACGGAAAAGACCACATTATCGTAATTGCTCAGATCAGTGGGACGTCCAGCAAAATCGATTGAATAACCATTGAAAATGTTGACCGCACCGCCATTGGAACCACCCAGGTCAGTCCACGTGAGGACACCATCGGTTCCAGCCGGTGTAGCCAGAGAGAGACCGGTTTGATTTTGACCACCATTATTTCCCTGTACGGCTGCATTGTCGAAATTGACAATGGCGCCATTGAGCCCATCGCCTGGTGATCCCGGGCTGAAGGAGGCCAGAACGCGACTGGTCAGGGCGAAGCACTCGAGGACCGAGCGGACCTCGTTGAGAGTAAACTCGGCTTGATTGGCATGGGAACGAATATTCAAACCCCATGTCCGGACATAGACCTTTTGGGCTGGTGTCAGCCCGGTCAGTGGGACCCTGTAGGTTTTGGGTGTTTCCCCCGCAGTGATCGTCACATCCGGTCCCAAGGCGACGTAGTTGCTGCCGGAGGAGGCCTGCACAAAGAACTGAACATTGATCGTGGGATCAAGCCCCTCATAGGCCAAGTCGAACTCGAGGGCAGAAAGACCTGTCAGGTCGACACCCCCCGCACCGGGCTGGAAGAAGGCACCCGTATTATTGAAATTGTCCGAGATGGCACCTGATGTACCAGCCGGACTCTCCCAAGTCAGAGCACCCCCGGATGCCGCGATGGAGGAAATGGTGCCGAAGTTTTGTACCCAGCCTTCCGTCCCTGAGTCGAACGTGTTCAGGACACGAGGGGATTG
>CAYZUX010000290.1:0-6687 GCA_964481775.1 uncultured bacterium
GATCCGCCAGGCCTTCGAGACAATGGAATCCCGTCAGGGAATGAAGATCGTGGTTCACCCCCACGGCTGAGGAGCCGATGGTATCCGCCTTTGATATCGTTGTCGTGGGTGCGGGACACGCCGGACTGGAGGCGGCGCTGGCGGCTGCACGGCTGGGCATGGAGGTGGGGCTCTTCACTTTTGATCAGAACCGGATCGCACAAATGTCCTGCAACCCCGCCATTGGCGGAGTGGCCAAGGGGCAGATGGCACGTGAGGTGGATGCTCTGGGTGGGGCCATGGGGCACCTGACCGACCAGGCCATGATCCATTTCCGGATGCTGAACCGTTCCAAGGGGCCGGCGGTTCTGAGTCCACGTGCCCAGTGTGACCGGAAACACTACGCCAGGGTTGCGGGAGATGCAGTAGCGCGTCAACAAGGGCTTACCCTGATTGAGGGAGAAGTCTCCGAACTTGTCTTTGACCAGGATAGCACGGCTCCCTCTGGATACCGTGTTACCGGTCTGCGCCTTACTGATGGACGGGAGTTCTCTTGCAGGGCTGCGATCCTGACTACCGGCACCTTCCTGAAAGGCTTGATGCACCAGGGGGAGGTGAAGATGGTGGGGGGAAGGGTAGGGGAGTGCTCCGCAGAGTACCTCTCCACCTCGATTGGTTTACTGGGACTGCGCATGGGACGTCTCAAGACCGGGACTCCCTCACGGCTCCACAGGGACAGTATCGACTGGTCACGGCTTGAAAAGCAACCCAGCGAACCGCTGACCTACCGTTTTTCACACCACCCCAACGATTGGGATCACCCACTCGTGACCGAAGGTCTATCCTGTGCGATCACCTACACAAACGAAAAAACCCACGAGGTGATCCGGCGGAACTTTGGGCGTTCCCCCCTCTTTTCCGGAGAAATCCAGGGTGTCGGTCCGCGCTATTGCCCCTCCATCGAAGACAAAGTCCGGCGATTCAGTGACAAACCCCGTCACCAGATCTTCCTCGAACCGGATGGGTTGGATGTCATTGAGATCTATCCCAATGGGGTTTCGACCTCGCTGCCAGCGGATGTTCAGATCGAGTTCCTGAGGACCATTGTGGGCCTGGAAGAGGTCGAAATGGTCCGCCCCGGCTATGCGGTGGAATATGACTATGTCGATCCCACGCAGCTCTATCCGACTTTGGCGGTCAAGGCAACACCGAACCTGTTCCTGGCGGGACAGATCAATGGGACTTCGGGTTACGAGGAGGCAGCGGGGCAGGGAATCATCGCCGGGACCAATGCAGCGCTTTATCTTCTGGGACGCCCCCCCTTCATCCTGGGACGCGATGAGGCGTATATCGGAGTTCTCATCGATGATCTGGTCACACGTGGTGCTACTGAACCTTACCGCATGTTTACCAGCCGTGCCGAACACCGTTTGCTCCTGCGCCAGGACAACGCCGACCTGCGTCTGACACCTCGCGCGGCGGAAATTGGGCTTGTTCCTGCCGAATGGGGCCAGGAGGCCGAGGAACTCAAGAGGAAGACCGAAGTAGAGATCGAACGCCTTCACTCCACCAGGGTAGTTCCTACTCCTTCTATCCGCGAGCGTATTGAATCGATCAGCCCTGGGGAATTCAAAAAACCCTCAACGCTTGCGGAGGTCCTTGAACGGACCGGGATCGGCTATGGAGATCTGAATTGGATTCTTGGCGAAAGCTTGGAACGCCTGTCAGAACAATCACCCGACCGGGTGGCGGAACAGGTGGAAATCTCCATCAAGTACCGGGGTTACCTGGAACGTCAAAAACGTCAGATCCAGGAACAAAAAAGGTTGGAAACAACCCGGATACCCGAGGGATTGGACTACCGGGCGTTGCAGGGAATGCGCATGGAGGCACGTCTCAAGTTGGAACGGATCCGCCCGATGACTCTTGGCCAGGCAGCGCGTGTTGAAGGGGTCTCCCCTGCGGATATTGCGGTCCTGATGGCCAATTTGAGGGCAAGGCTTTAGGTTGGGAAACCAGTACTCCAGCTCGTCCACGAGTTGAAGGTGACAGGTACCGCGGCGAATAAATTCGCTGCTCCATGAGACCGGGGGTTTCCACCTGTTCCGCGAATCTGCCAGAATTCCCCTATGATCTCATTGGTTACCGGTGGAACCGGGTATCTCGGCAGTCTCCTGGTCAAGGCGCTCCTGGCACAAGGCGATGAGGTACGTGTGCTCCACCGCGCATCCAGCGATACCAAGCGCCTTCCATCGGAAGTGTCCCTGTGGGAGGGGGATATCCTTATTCCATCGAAGCTCGAACGGGCGGCGCAGGGCTGTAACCGGATTTTCCACACAGCCGCCCTGGTGAAGGTCTGGGTTCCGGACAGAAGTCTGTTTGACCGCATCAATGTAGAGGGAACCAGGAATGTCTGCCGTGTTGCTCAGACCCTTGGTTGCCGTCTGATCTACACCTCTTCCTTTTTCGCACTCGGTCCCACAGGCTCCCAACCCGTGGATGAAACCCATCAGCATCCCACGCCGGATTACTGTACTGACTATGAACGAACCAAGACGCTAGCCCAGCGCGTAGTGATGGAGGCGATAGAAAACGGCCTCGATGCAGTGATCCTGTATCCCGGTCTGATTTATGGTCCCGGGCCAATGACCGAAGGGAATCATGTGACTGGATTGGCCCGTGACTTATACCGTCGGCGTCTCCCCGGCATCCCGGGCGATGGCAAGCAGGTTTGGACCTTCTCCTACATCGAGGATGTGGTCCGGGGTCATCTGGCTGCGGCGGAAAAAGCACCCCAGGGGGAGGGCTACATCCTGGGGGGACCGATGGCCACCGTGGATGAAACCTTTGCGATCCTTGGACGCTTGCTGGGGGTGAAGCCGCCCCGGATGCATGTCCCCATTCCGGTGCTCAAGGGACTCGGTTGGATCAGTGAGTGGGTGGCACGGTTGACCGGGATTTCTCCTCAGATCTCACGTGGAGTGGCGGAGGTCTATCGTTACCACTGGGCTTATGACAGTTTCAAGGCGGAACGTGAACTTGATTACAAGTACCGTCCGCTCGAGGAAGGACTGGCCGAGGTGGTGAAGAGTGTGCTGGGCAGAGATTAGCTGTCCTCACTCCTTCTGTTCTGCATAGTAAATCCGGAAGTTCCAGAGCATTCGGTAAAAAGCCTTTTCACCGGGTACCAGTTCTATATCACTGAAGAATGGAGTGGGGTGGACAAGGTAAGGGGTGGAGGGCTCTTTTTCCCCACGTGGAGAGTAGTGCTGCATTTTGACTGGGTCGATCAGGGGTGAGTCCAGGCGAGTAAAGGCGAAGATCCCTCCCTGAACATCCAGGACATAAAGGTCCTCTCCCCCCCGCGCAGGTTCGTAATCCGCAATCGCCGGCCAGTAAAAATCGAAACCGGTTTTTATGGGAGATTCACCGCCCGGCCAGGCATTCAACCCCCCAAAGTAGTTCCCGATGAAGGCCAGAGTCCCCTCACCGTTCAGCTCCACATCGATGCCGATAAAAGCGGCCTTCTTCTCGACCTGGAAATCCAGTCCGGGCTGATCACTAATGAGATCGCCGATGTTGTCGAGTGCTACCAGCCTTTTATGTTTCGGGTCGACAACAAGGTCCATTGCCATGCGAGCGGGATGAAATGGAAGCCGGGCGTAATCATAAAAAAGGTTGCCGAGGGGACGCGGGCTGTGGTCAGGGGGAGGTTCACAAACCCAGGTCTGCCGTGGGACCCGGGGTTCCGGATCCACCCAGCTGGGAATGGGAACTTCATAGAGTGCCCCATCATCGCGCAAAATGACGGCAGCCTTCCGCCAGGGAGCGATCTCCATGGCTACGGCATGGTGCCTGGGTATCCCGGGAATCCCTTGCGGCGCCCAATCGTTGAAGATACCTCCTTCCCAGAGGAAGATGCGCCCCCAGCTGTCCAGGACGAAGAGACGGCGTGTGGGCGAGGAGGAGATGATTTCCATATCACAGGCCATCCGGGTGATCTGGTTGATTTCCGGCCATTGATCGGACATGCGCTGAACAACAGGTGTTCCCATGAGTGAAAGGCACTCTGGGATTCGTGCGGGATCCTCTCTCATCGTGGCTTCGGTCTTCTCGAAGGCCAGGGGCCAGTCTCCTTTTTCAATGGCCTGTTGAGCCTCTTGCCATCGCAACTTGGCCAAGTTTCCAGTTAGTGCCGCTTTCATCTCACTGAGAGATGGCAGGGAACCATTGTGGTAGAACACAATCCATGCTGCCACCACCGAAAAAGCAGGAAGTCCCGCGATCCATAGGAGATTGCGCCGGTCCTCAACGGATGACCATCCTGCCAACACCACCAGGGCAGCCATCAAGAGAGGCCAAGTGAAGAAAGAGAACAGGTCCCAGTCCGTAGGAAACCCCAGCCAGGGATTCCAGAGCAGAAGGAATCCAGCCCCCAGTAAAAATTGCGGGAAAAAGAACACAATGAGTCGTTTGCTGACAAGGTCTGTCGAATGGGAGGGGCTTGTTCCAGCGGTGCTCTCTGTATCCGAAACAGGTGGCTCATTCGTGGTCTCTTTGAAAAGCTGGAAAGGGGTAACCAAAATCGATTTGCATTGGCGATAGATCACTCGGAGTGGACAGGAGCCTGCCAGAAGCATCAATGGGAACAACCCACACAGAAGAATTTCATTGAACAGGTCTGCCAGGTGGTTGGATGAAAGCCAGGGATACTGCCAGGCGCCGGGGGGGTTTTCGGGATTGTCCGCCCGCATCAGGGGTAGCAAGGTGGTGAAAAGGCGCATGGTGGCCTTAACGCTGTGATCGAAAACGATATTCCGGCGGATCCACCACAGAGTGAGTGCCATGGCCAGTCCAAAACCGGCGAGGGTAAGGATCAGAGTGGAGATGCGACGTTTCTGGGGTAATGTCAGGCAGATCAACAGGATCCCCGCGGGAAGAAACCCCAAACCCACCATGTGGCTGCAACAAGCCAGAAGTAGACCTGAAAGAGCTACCAGGAGCCCTTTCCCGGTCACGATTTTCGAGACTCCATAGATCTCGAACAGAATCAATCCCACCGCGAACTGGGTGTACCACTCGATGTAACCAAAAAAGAGATGGACCGGGGCGATCAACAAGAGGAACCAAAGCCATGAAAGGTAGGAAACCTTTTCACGACCCCATGCTGACAGACGGATCCCCGCCAACAGGATCGCCACTCCTCCCCACAGGCAGGAGAGAATCTGAAAGCTGGTCTTGGGGTGGATACCATAATGGTGGAACAGGTAACGTGAAAACTCGGCATGGAGGATCGATTCAAGGGGTTCACGCACCGAGGCATAGGTGGTCAGTGCGACAAAGTAATCCATGATGAGGCGTGAGTCCCCAAGAGTGAGGACACCGACACGGAGGATCCAAAACAGGCCCCCCATGATCAGGGTCATCAGGACCACATTGAGAATCCGGGAGGGATCTTGGGAGAGTTTCCGGAAAACTGGTTCCAGCCAGGAACGAAGGGGGGCCAGAAGAAGGAAAAGCGGAAAAAAGAATTGAAACCAGGCAGGAAAACCTCTGGAAGTATCCAGCGCCCAGAGCCATTTTCCAGTCCACTCCATGGGCAAGAGAGGGACCATCCACCATTGAATGATCACTGTCAGGAATCCGATTCCCGCCAGCAGTCGCGCCCTTTTTGTTCCTCCGGTCAGGAACTCGATCACGGTTTTGTTCCAGATCTTTCGTAGATCTCTAACGGTCCTTCCAATATCGATGGCCTGTAGTGTCCTGACTGAACGAGCCAGTCAAGCCATAAAAGCACCTTGGCCTGATCATAAAACCAGAGGTTATACCAGGATTGGGGACTTTTGGTGTTACGATCCAGGATCAGCAGATCCGGCCAGCCGGCTGCGGGCTGCAGGTGTTCGAACTCAGGGGCACCATCAGGCACCCCCGCGACTGGAACAGGAGTGGATGGAGGCAAAAGGAAAAGTTGTGACTCATGGGTAAGGTGAGGGAGAAGGTGTGACTGAGCGGACACGGATTTACCCAGTGGGAGGGTAGCACCTAAGACTCGGCTGGAATCTTCCGGGGCCATGGCAACCGCAAAGCGAACCCAGGGGGGTGGACCGGGATTTCGCAGGGTGGCATCTCCAATCCACCACACCACTGAGGAGAACAGCATGATCCAACTGAGAGGTGTCACCCAGGTCCCTGAAAGATGCCACCTTTTCAGGAGACCAAGAGAGATCACAGTGGCAACCGAGATGGCCATGACAGGTCCAAAGCAATTTGGTCCTGCCCAGGTGAAAAGATACTCTTCGCTCGATAAGGTGTTCTGAAAAGCTGGCAGTAAAGGCACCCATGCCAGGGGATTCCACAGGGGCAGAAAGAACACACCACCCCAGAAACGCAGGAAGACCTCCAAACGTTTCGGATCGAAGATCAGTGAAAGGGAAATGAGAGGATTGACCGCGATTTCATGGACCAAACCAGGAATGCTCTTACGTGATGGGTCCATCCATTCGGGAATGAAATCCTTGTACTTTTCAACCAAATGGGTTTCCGCTGTAGCCTCCGGATAGAGGGTGGGTTGAGCGAGTCCATAGACGAGGTATGGGTAAAGCAAGGATAACATGACGATAACTGAGGCCTTCAGGAAAACAGTTATCCGAGGAGTCTGAAACCTCCCGGCGGCAGTCCTGATCACCAGGAAAATCCCCCATGCCAGCG
>CAYZUX010000291.1:0-6568 GCA_964481775.1 uncultured bacterium
GTGGTGGCGGTGGCGGACGCGGTGGTCAACGCCGTGGCGGCGGTGGCGGTGGCGGCGGTGGACGCTGGTAAAATTTCCCGGTGAGGGGGCCTCTGTTCAGGTCTTATGAGCCGTGATCAGCGGCCCCCTTCCGGTTCCATTCTGAAAAAGTCGATGGATAACTCTGAGGGAGCATCCGACGGATCCAGCCGGATCTGATAGATGCTTCCCTTCCATTTAGAGGCCCCCAAAACCTCAACGTTGTAGGTGTGCATAACTGTATCGGCTTCCACTGGAAAAGCAATCGACCTTTCCTCGCTCCAGGCCTCTGTCTCACCTCCACGCCAGAAGATCTGCCCTTTCGATCCACCTGTCAGGGCCATCCCTAAAGCGACGAAACGCACCCTCTCCGCCGGCATATCCATTCCCGGAGGACCCAGCAGAACTGGATCACCTGTTGTTGCGTGTCCTTTGAGTTGCCCATCCTCAATACGGAAATCCTTAATCGAGTGATTGGGAACCATCCAGAGATCATGGATACCCTCAAACTCAAGGCGGAGACCTTTCTCCAGGCCGAGTTCCCGCGCATACCGGCGGTAGTAGTGGGCATTCACCTCATCGAAGGTGATGTCTGTCTCGAATCTAGTGATGTCCGCGACGGTTGGAGCCAGAATCGAATAGGGACCTCGTGCTTGAGTGAGCACATCCCGCACTGCAGCGAGACGCCCGTATCCATTGAATCCCTTCTCCGGTTCTGCCTGTCCCCCTTCGCCCCACTCATTCCAGGATTCATATAATGCCAACCGGTCCTGAGTCCCGGTGGATTCAGGCAACATCTCCAGCATCCGCCGAAAAGCGCCGGGGGTATTCCCGGTGGAACGGACCGCGTTCCTGTTGGATCTCGCTGCATCATCCCACCCCACCCAGGCGCTTGGGATGTAATCAATCCCCTGTCTCCTGGCGTTTTCAAGGGCGATCTGAAAACATTCGTGGTGTCGTGGAATGGTTTGCTCATAGGGCAGAGAACGGGTAGCCGGATCCCAGGCCACATCCCGGAAGCCATAGGCATAAGCGGTCAGGCAGTCGAATCCGCCCCGCTTCACCTCCCACAGATAAGGGGTGTTGTTCTGTACCGCCACGAAATACACCCCCGGATGCCCATACCCGCGTGCGGTCTCACGCATCCGGTCCAGCGCGGCCCTGCAACCCTCCCAGCCGCCATGCGCGTTGGCGAGCTTCACCGGCATGTGAATGAACACCACCGGCTTGCCCTCCACCCGGAGGTAGCTGGGATGTCCGAAGTAACGTTCACACAGTGTGACCATGAACTGACGCAGGGACTCCTCATCGAAATCGACCGGTTTGAACTGCCCGCAATGACCCTCGTTGCACCAGTCCACACAGAACTGCACCTTGTCGATAAACCGGCTCTTCAGAAACCCCTGCTCAAGAGCATCATTCAGGTAGCTGAAACCTTGGTTGAAGTACCAGTCGAATACAAAGTAACTGATCCCATGCTCCACCGCCCAGTAGATGTGCCAGTCCGCCACCTCGGGGAGGGCCTCGTTGTAATAGCCGAGACGCGGCTGGAGATAATCGACTTTTCGAACTCCCCAACCGCTACGGTCCCAATCGAGCATGACCGGAAAGTAGTAACACCCCAGTTTGATCTCCATCGGGGGGAGCTTGGGAGATGGTAGTTGGGAGGTCTCCGTTTCGATCTCGCGTGGAACCGTGGTGAACAGGTTCGTGGTCTGGTGGAAGGTGACCGTCTTTCCCTCCGACAAGGCTTGGATCTCGCAGAGCACCGCTTCCTCCGGTCCCGAAGGCGAACCTTTCAGGTGCATCACATGGACCATTGCTTCACCGAACGAGAGACGGTCCACCTTGAACTCATGGATTTCCTCGGTCTCGACTCCAGCGGGAAGGGTCAGGGTCCCATGGATCGCATCGAGAACCTGTGTTCCACGGTTTTCGATACGCACCTTCAGAGGATAGGGCTCCACTGAGTTGACCGGTTCGGAGAGGATGTCGATGGAGAGGGAAGGGAGGCCTGGCTCTATCTCAATCAGCTCGATCCGGGTCACCTGGCAGGCCCATCCAGAAGGAAGAGCGATCTCCACCACCGCGTGAGTGGCTTGTTCTGGCGCGATGGCCTCAATCCAGTAAGGTTCCCAATTGTTCCCAATCAGCGCCCCCATCTGGACATACTCATACCCCAGACTCTTTCCCTCTCGGTCTTGCCAGATAATCGAGAGGGTGTAACCGGTTTCCCCCTTGATCCGTTTCACCATGGCCCTGAAGGTGTAACGTAAGAGGGGAGTGACCGGGAATGGATCCGAATGAACTCGTGATGGTCCGGTTAATGCGCGGATTTCAAGCACATGACCGCATGGACCGTCCGGTGACTCGCCCACACGAATCCCTGAGGTGTCTCCGGAAGCATTCCAGTTTTTCATCCCTTCAGCGAAATCACCATTGGGGCAGTACTGCCTTCCTCCGGTGCCGTTCTGGGCCATCGCCGCACAACTCAACCAGAGACCCATCGTCATCAGGGCCAACCTGTAAAGCATGTCGTTCTTCATTCCATCCTGTGAACTTGTTGAGGGCCTACTCAGGGGCCACAAAGCGTGGCTCCACAACTGGCAAATCTCCCCTTGAGGAGGTGATATGTGCGTGTTCACGCATGGGACGAATGTCGAACTTCGAGGCCATCAGGGCGAGGTACTCATCCATCCGCTCCAACTTTGTCTGGCTCCCCATCTTCATCGCCGGGAAGAAGGACAGCGACTGGACATCATCGGCTCCGAGGAAATCCAGAGGGTGTAGCAGTAAAGAGAGCTCGGTTCCGGTGAACCGGCAGAAACGGAGTGCTGTTTCCCAGTAGAGGCTTGCCGCGGCGCTGCTGAATGAGGAAAGATAGAGCAGATAACTCGCGTGGATCGGAACCTTGAGAAGCGGAAGGGTGGTCACCGGGATTTCAAGCAGCCGATCCGTGCCCAGATTCCACAGGTAAGGTTTAAGCGGACGCAATCCCTCGCTGAAGGTACCAAAAAGCTGGTTGCGTTGCTCCTTCTCTTCTTCCGAGAGCTTTGTGGTCATGAAATAATAGGCCCTTGCCAAAGGCCCCAGGAAGGTGGGAAAGGTGCTGGCATCATACTCATATCCACGCCGCTTAAGGATCTGCAACACGGTCTTTGAAAGGCTGAAACCCGGTCCACGGAATCCCACTGTCTGACAACCTGTGACTTTCTCAATGGCCTCCTCGGTTCGAGCCAGTTCGATCTCGATCTCTCCCTCGCTGTAGAGGTGCAGCCAGGGTTCATGGTTGAAGGAGTGGTTGCCGATCTCATGTCCTGCCGCCGCCAGGGAGAAGATCGCCTCATGATTCTTCTCCAACGCGGCATCCTGGCCCACCACGAAAAAGGTGATGGTCAAATTCCTCGCGGCCAGGAACTGAAGTACACGCGGCACCACCACATCGAGATAGGAGGGAAAGGTCTGCCAGGCCTCATCGCCATGGACTCTCAGGTAAGACCATTCATTGTCAAGATCGAGAGAAAGGCTGGCGATCGGTTTTTGCTCTGGTTCAGTTGTCATGGCTATTCAAATCGTTTTGCTGCCTGTTCAGCGAGCTGGATGGTCTCATTCACATTGAGAGTGCCATTGAGGATATGCGCTGAGTTGACGAGGTAAAGCCCTGGCACCGAAGTCTCGATGGGAGGAACCCGCAGAGAATAACCCAGGGTGGAAAGCGGGCAGACATACCTGACCCGTGATACCTTGAAAGCCTGGATATCTTTTCGTGCGATGTGGGGAAACATGCGCAGCAGTCCCTCGGTGAAGGCATTCTCCACCTCCTCATCGGTTAGCTCGAAGGCTGGGTCATTCACCGGAAGATATTTCGGGAGGTATGCCAGGTACCGTCCCCCCAGGTGTTCCGGCTTCACCAGTGTGGTCATTTCGATCACTCCGGTGAAAGGAAAGCCTTCATCGAGGATGTTGGTCACATAAAAGCCACCCAGAGGTTTTGTGAGGAGCAGCGAAGCGCAAATGATCCCCTGGTAGAGAACTCCATTCATGCGTCCATACTCCTCTGCGCTCAATCCCTTGCAGACCCTGGCCGCCAGAGGGGCGGGTGCAGTCAAAACCACATGGTTGAATTCCTCGATGACTCCAGTCTTGTCCTCAATCAACACCTTGCCATTGGAGCCTTCAATGCTCTTGATGGGCCTTCCCAGGTTGATCTGAACCCCCTCGGATTGCAGCAATGCCATGAACTGATCCAGGATCCGGGCGTATCCTCCCCGGACATACCCGAACATCTCCGTTTTGAGTCCCGTGCGCCTTGCCGCATACAGGCGCTGGATGGTGGTCCAGATGAAGGCCGCTGAGGTGGCACGATAGTTTTCCCCCAGTTTTGAGCGCAGCAATGGCAGCCAAAAGCGCTCGAAGGTTCGTTTGCCCGAAAGCCGGGTGAGCCATGTCTCGACCGGGATCTGTTCGAGCCTCTTCCAGTCCGTGACCCGTGAACCATAGAGGATGGTCAAAGCCAAACGGACTTTGTCGATCAAACTGAGGGGAGGGAAGCGAAGGAACTCCAGTGAATTGGAAACCGAGTAGAGTTTTCCTCCGGCATAGCAGCCAGTCCGGGTGGTAACCCACTCCATCTCCTCATCGAGATGCAGCTCTTTGAGGATTGCACGCAGGTTGGTGTCCGAGAGGAGGGTAACATGGTAGTGACGATCCCAGATCAGCCCATCCAGGTTCCAGGCTGAGGCAAGGCCGCCAAGCTCTGGAGCCGCCTCGATGAGGGTGACATCTTTCCCTTGTTGCCGAAGACGGTGAGCCAGAGTCAGCCCCAACATCCCCCCGCCGATGATGGCCCAATGTTGATGAGTCTCTCTCTCCATGGTTGATGACTAAATCGATCGTTTCTCGATGGAGGGGCTGAGTGAAATCAGCGTGTCCTTGTTTGTGTCTCGCTGAGTTGCTGCCACCATAGTGAGTGAAAATGGATATTCATGGTTTTGTGTATGGGGGCCTCCAGCCGGAGTAGCGAATTCATTCGCATTGTAACACCATGATATGAAAAAAAATCGGAGGGGTGATAAAAAGCGAATAAATTCGCTACTCCGGTCGTCATGCAAGGTTCTCAAGCTAAACGGAAAGCGCATCTTTTTCGATCTGACGGTCCCACTCCGATGCCTCAAAATCCTGGAACCATTAGCGGAACTCAACGAGATCCGTGCGGTTCAAACCTTTTTCCTCTTCCACAATTGTCTCTACTCTCGTCATAACCATCTCCATCTCTCAGAGAGGCAGATCACTGGATCATTCGATCCACGCTTTCTTTAAGTCCATCGTGGTTACATCCTGCATTCATTGGAGCCATGAAGACACTCTTGCTTTACAAAGTTGTCACCTCCGACACCACCCCTCCCCGGACGGCGTATCTCAACCCGCAGACCCCGCAAGTAACCTCCGTTGTGTCCGGGGGCATCTCCCCCGCCTTAAAACGCAGGAAAGGTTCCCCGCAACGGCAGACACACCCCACACTGCGGGCCGGGTGGCCGATGACCAGATGAAAATCCGGTACTGCCTTGGTGACCAAGGCCCCCATGCCGACCATGGCGAATTGCCCGATCTCGAATCCGCACCCGATCACACTTCCCGCGCCGATGGTGACTCCCCGCCTTACCAGCGTGCTTAAAGTGTGCTCATCTGGAGCAGAGGTCCTCAGCTCCTTGAGATCGGGGGTGGTAGCACGCGGGAACCGGTCATTGGTGAAGATGGTTCCCGCGCTGATCATGACCCCCTCCTCGACCGTGACCGCGTTGCAGATGTACACCATGGCATTGATCTTCACTCGGTCACCGATCGAGACCCCATAGGCGATGTAGCTTTTTTCACCGATGATGCATTGGGACCCGATACAGGTTTCGGGACCACGGATATGCACATTGTCCCATACCGAGGTTTCCACACCGATTGAAACTCCCTCCTCGATCAACGCGGTGGGATGTATCCGTGCTCCAGGAAAGCGTTCAGACACGGGATAACCTCCTTGTTCTCTCGATCTGTTTGATCGTGGTTTCCTAACTGGCTGAGACAGGTGCCACTGGAATCCAATTCGTGGTTGACAATGACTTGTAGGCGGCTTCGATGACTTCAACCGAGGCGATGGCATCCTCCGCCGTGATCAGCAAAGGTTCCTCACGGTGGATCGCCTTGCAGAAGTTCTCAATTTGGCGTTTGAAGGCTTGTACCTTGTCGTAGCCCTTTCCGAAAACAACCCAGTCCGGGCTGGAGGATTGACGGTATTTCGATTCACGCCAGCCCACGCGGATAGTGCCCCGCGAGCCATAGATGTCAATGAAACTGTCAAGTTCCTTGTTGATACTCCATGAAAGGTCAATCGAACCAATGACTCCATCCACACTGCGGATGAAGATGCGCACCGTGTCTTCCACCTCGAGCCCCTGGACACGTTTTCCCTCGACCGCCTGGACCTCCGCGATGGGGCCGAGGAAGTAGCGCATGATATCCACCGAGTGAGTGCCGTTGTCGATCAACACCCCGCCCCCGC
>CAYZUX010000292.1:0-6540 GCA_964481775.1 uncultured bacterium
GTGATGATAAGGAACTTAAAGTTAGTCTAAGTCATTCAAATAATTATGCTGTTACGATCCGGAACCCCTCGGCTTCCAGACGCTTGTTGGCCTCCTCGATCAGGGCAGGGGTGGATGGTTCGATCTCGATATGATCGCCCCCATCGAAAATAAGCAGTGTGCGAGTCGAGGTGCGTTGGGCCTGAAGATGAACCTCTTCAATAAGGCCCTCCACCAATTCCTCCTGGGTGGGCTTCGCGCTGATTTGTTGTGCCTTGCGGACCCGGAAATCATAATCGCAATAGCCCCACATCGGCCCGAAACGGTGGGTGAGAACCTCGCTTCCATCCGGGCTTTGCCAACGAAAATTAGCCGAGCAGACTTTCTCGTTCATTCCCCGCCACATGAGAAAGCTGTTGATTCCAAATCCGCGTAGAATCTGTGGGACCTGGCTGGTATGACCAAAAATATCGCATACAAACCCGGCGCGTGAGGATTTCCCAAAGGATTCCGCGACCCGGATTCCCTCCTTGAGGTTCCGGATCAATGATTCCCCGCTGACCAGAAACTCATCCGGAAGCACATACCAGGGGCCTACCGAAAGCCTCCCCTGGCGGATCAGTTCCTTCACTTTCTCAGTCCGCTCGGGGCGGATGGCAAGATAGTCCTCGAGGACAATGGCCTGGCCATCCGTGTCGAAGTGGGTAAAACGCGGATCCTTCTCCATCGTTTCCAGGACCTCATCGAACATCCTCACCAGGCGGTAACGAAATCCCTGGAACGATTGATACCACTCACGATCCCAGTGAGTGCTGACGACGAAGTGGACCTTGCGAAGGTCTGTGGCCATTAGAGAGAATCCCCCTTCGTGAATGGATGCCGGTAACAGAGCATCAGGTCCGGCAGGACGGACATGGCTCCGGATCAGGGCAACTCTTCCCGAACCTACCACGATGGGAATGGGGGTGGGAGGGGAGGAGACGCCATGTAACAACAAAGAGGTTGTTACATTTTCAACATGGACCTAACCTTTTGCCGGAATCCGTGTCCAATCCTCGTCCGGGAGGTCCCCATGAAAAGAAGTTTTACTGCAATCTGTATCATCCTACTCTTTTCTCTATTGGCAGGAGGATTTCTCATGACGCCGAACGCCTTTTGCGTTCAGGAGATCACACACCCAATCGATATCGCGCCCTTTGCGCTTCCGAACTCGGCTCCAGGCGAGGTCCGTTTCGAGGAGCCGCGTGATATCCGAAGCCTGGAAGTGGTCTTCAAAAGCTCCAAGCCCGCTTCGCTGGCCCTTTCTTACATGCAGCGTTCCTGGCCGGAACGGCGTATTGAAAAAACACGACCTTTCGAAGATCCCTGCCGGTTCGGCTGGTTCCCGATCGATGACTGGTTTACCACCGAGTGGAAACAGGCTGAAACGGAGGTGGAGTGGGTGGATGCCACCACCGCGAAAATCACTTTCAAGCCCCTTACCAGCGAGTTCTCCGGCATGGAGGATTATGATGTCACTTTCCGGCGGACTCAGGGGATCCGGGTTGAGGCTGACGATTCCGCGGAGATCGAAACCATCCGGGTTTTCACCACATCTCCATCCGCCACCACTTCTCTCAGGGTGGAACTGGATGCAGGCAAACCAACCCAGGGCAACCAGGTCCTTCTTTCCGGGTATAACGCCATCATTGAGAACGCAATACCCATCGCCGGTACTCATGTGGAGGGAAATACAGTCAGGTTGGCTGACAGCAAAGAAAAATCTTTCCAGATCCAGTTGGCTCACCTGAACCCCACACGCATCCTCAGTGGAGATGAGGGGCAAGTCACCTTCACCCTCTTTGAGGATGCTTTCACGATTTCCATCAAGTCCCTTGATGAGCAAGGCCCGATCTGGTTCGAGGATCAGGGTATCTTTATCACCCGGGAAGAAGATCCCACTTCCTTCGCCGATTACCAGAAGCGGATGGCAGGCTCAAAAACTTTCAACCAACGTCTTCTGGACTATGAAGAGCAATCTCTGGGTGGGGCCATCCATGGCCAACCGAGCCGTCACCCGGTCGGCATGAGCCTGGGTTGTAAATACGCACGCCAGCGGATCTGGATCGAGACCAATGGAGATATCGTGCTCTACAAGGGAACCCTTGGCATGGTCAAAGGGAGGGACAATGACCGTTTCAAAAATGACGATAACGGGCGTTTCTATTTTGGTCTGGAGAAATGGCCTGTGGAGGGCCGGTACACGGATCCCGGCCCAGTTCTTGTGGATAATCTCCAATTTCAAAAGAACAGGATCCGGGTAGAACAGACCTCCGTGGCGGTTCCCCTGGAGAAATCCATCCTCGCTGACAATCTTCAGGGTGATGACACGATTGTGGGGATGGTCCGTTTCCGATTCACCAACACCGGAACAGAACCAGCCCGTGCGGAGCTGCCTCTCCATTATTCATCCCAATCCCGCCGTTCCGAAAACCGTCAGAATGTACGTCACCATGGAGACTGGGATGGTGACCTGGTACCTCGCAGTCCGCTTGATCCTGTGTCGTTGCGGGATGGATTCATTTTCACGGAGTGGAAGGGTGAGCAGGTTCTGCGTGCGGCCATCCAGACCGGAATGCAGGCTGCCCAGACTCAGGATGGTCTGCTGCTGACCCAAGATCTGGAGCCTGGTCAGTCCTGTGAGCTGGTCCTCAAGGTTCCTTACATTGCGGCGGATACAACCGGGGAACAGCAGCTCCTTGCCGCCCTTGATTTCGACACCTGCCACCGTGAGGTTGATACCTTCTGGCGTCAGGAGGAAGCGCGTGGAGCATCCATCCAGACTCCTGAACCCCGCCTGGATGCTCTCCATGCCTCCCACCTTTCACATGTTCAGACCACCGATTTCCTCATGCCGGATGGAAGCGGGCTGATCAACACCTCGGTCGGCACCTCCGTGTATGGGAACTTCTCCAATGAATCCTGCATGATCATCCATGAACTCGATCAGCGTGGACTGCACGAGGATGCCCGTAAACGCCTGGATCTGTGGATCAAATACCAGGGAACAGTGGGCCCCATTGGGAACTTCACCGACCACGAGGGAGTTTTTTATGGAGCCGGCGGGTTTGAGATGGGACAGACCTATAACCAGCACCATGGCTGGGTTTTGTGGTGCCTGGCGGAGCATTACTTCCTCTCTGGAGATGAGGAGTGGCTCAGGCGATCGGCGGATGCTGTGATCGCCGGGATGGAATGGGTGTTCCGTCAACGCAGGGAGACAATGAAACCGCTTCCGCATTCACGCGGTTGGGAATATGGCTTCCTTCCCGCGGGAGCGCTGGAAGATGTGGGGGATTATTATTACTGGCTTTCCACCAACTCTTTGACCTGGAGGGGAGTGCATCGTGCCGCTGAGGCCCTGATGGCCATCGCTCATCCCGAGGCCCCACGCCTGCAGAAAGAAGCCGAGGCATATGGGAAAGATCTGGTCAAAGGGTTTGAGACCATGCGTCAACATACCCCCCTGGTACGTCTCAGGGATGGACGCTGGGTTCCCAATTACCCGAGCCGCTTGTACTTGCGGGGACGGGACTGGGGGTGGATCCGTGAGATCCTCGAAGGTTCTGTCTACCTCTTGATCTCTGGCCTCTATCCCGTTGACAGCAAACAGGCTGGCTGGATTCTGGATGATTACCAGGATAACCGTTATCCCGTCCCTCCCTATGGTTACCCGATTACCAATCTCGAGGACAACTGGTTCGACTGCGCGGGGATTTCCATTCAACCCAACCTGTTGGCGGGACTGCTGCCTTTCCTCGAACAGGATAAACCGGAGCATTACATCTGGATGTTTTTCAATGCCTGGGCTGCATGTTACAGCCCGGAAATCAACGCCATGGTCGAGCATCCCTTCCCCTTCCTGGGATTTTCGAACACCGCGCATTACAAGACCAGCGATGAGGCTAATGCCATCAACTGGTTGCGTTATATGTTTGTCTATGCGACAGGAGACACTCTCCACTTGGGAAGGGCCCTTCCCCGGGAGTGGTTCAGTCATGGAACTCCTTTGAAGGCAGAAAGAATCAAAACCCGTTATGGAATGGTATCTGTTGAATACCATCCCCAGATCGATGGTACAAAGGTTGTGGTTCAGACTGAGCTGGACCTGAGGTCTCAA
Organism: uncultured bacterium; assembly: GCA_964481775.1. Taxonomy (GTDB): domain Bacteria; phylum Hinthialibacterota; class Hinthialibacteria; order OLB16; family OLB16; genus OLB16. The sequence continues at coordinate 4,139 of CAYZUX010000292.1, forward strand.
CCGGAAAAAATCCTCTTGCGCATCCGTCACCCGGAGAAACGACCCATTCTTTCAGTGAAGGTGAATGGAGAGCCCTCCCTTCGTTTTGATCCGCTGAAAGGCGATATCGACTTGACAGGACTCCAGGGAGCGATCCAGGTCGAAGCAGTCTATTGATGTATCCGGTTTTTTCGGATCGAAAGTACTGCTTTTGATGTACAGATTGGGTTAAAATTCCTGCAGAACAGACGAAAGAATTGACATTTTTGGCAAAAACATTAAACAATCGAGTAAACATGACGATCATGAGAAAGTCTGTCGATCATGAATGACGGTTCTGTCACAAGAAAAAGATTGAAAAGATGACATGTAAGGAATGATTTTATCAAGGTTGGGAGATTGAGAATGGAGCAGGAGAAGGGATTCAAGCTGATCCTGGAAACAACTCCAGCGGAGGGAGGAGGAACGCGTGTGTTGCTGAAGGGGTTGCTGACATGGCCCCATATTCGGCAATTCCAGACGGAGATCAACCGGGCTCTTGCAACTGGATGCAAGTATCTCGAAATCGACCTTTCGGAGCTAACCTATCTGGACTCATCCGGTTTGGCCGCCTTTCTCCCTCTCCATGACCGCCTTAAACAGGCTGAGGGATCTCTCAAGATTGTGAATCCTCGCCGGATCATCCGGCACCTTTTTACCTCAGTTCATCTTGATCAGGTTTTGGATATCGGACCCGAGAAAGCCTGATGAAGTCCACATTCCGGAGGAGTTTCCGATGAGACCAGAGTCCTCACTTGATATCGCCTCTGAAATCGATGCCCAGTCTCCCGGGACTGTGACAGTTCGTCTGGGCGGCAAGTTGGGTCAACCTGATGTCAAACGTCTGCGTTCCGAAGTCGATCGTCTAATCACCTGCGGGTACCGTCATATCGACATGGATTTGAGTGAACTTCAGTACATTGACTCCAGTGGGATTGCCGAGCTGGTCCCGATCTACCAGACAGTCCGTGAACACGATGGAGCCATTCGTCTCTCAAACCCTCGCCGGCTGATTCGTCATATCCTCCTGTCTGCCCATCTGGATGATATCCTTGAAATCGTTCCCAAAGGCGAGTTGAGATAAAAACTCATCAAATCTCTCAAAATCCCTCTTGATGTTTGCATCTTTGTGCAATATAGTGATTGTATAGTCAGGAAAAACGAAGTGAATACATCGTTTTTACATGTTGAGAGGTAGGATAATGACCAAAGAAACCGGACCGTCACCGGAAAAGAAATCGACCAGACGAAAGGGAATCCGATCCAAGGTGGAAGGCGTTTCGGATATCCAACGATCGATCTGGGAATACATTCGCCGGAATGTGGAAGAAAAAGGATTTCCTCCCACCCTACGGGAATTGGGCGATGCCTTTGCGATTGCTTCGACCAATGGGATCCGCTACCACCTGCGAGTCCTGACTCAGCATGGCTACATTGAACACCAGAAGGGTTCACGCCGGGGACTCAGGTTACTCAATCCCGATGGTACTTCCCCTTTTCAGAAAAAAGGCCTGGTGGTGGAGGTGACCCGTTCAGAAAGGGATGATTTGCCTGATAATGTGGTTCCTTTTCCGGAACGAAGGCTCCCGGAAGGCTTGAGCCATTGGTGGAAATCGCTTCCGATCATTGGACGGGTTGCCGCTGGATCACCGATTCTGGCCGAGGAGAACAAGGAAGATGAGATCGGTGTCGATCAGGCGATTTTCGGTGGTGGCCCCAATGTCGATTTATTCGGATTACGTGTCAATGGCGACAGTATGATCGATGTGGGTATCTATGATGGGGATCTGGCGGTTGTGAGAAAACAACGCACCGCGCGTCCGAATGACATCGTGGTGGCCACAGTCAATGATGAAGCCACCGTGAAACGCTATCTCCCCGGGGAGGATCGGATCGTTCTGAAAGCGGAAAACAAGGATTACGACCCCATCATTGTCACTCCCGAGGACCGTTTCCGGATCGTGGGAGTCGTGGTGGGGCTGATCCGGCGGAAAATTCAATAGTTGAATCCCGCAGAATTACTCCCCCCGCTTGTCCCCTGAGCGTGTGGCTCGTAGACTGCCTCGCCCCCGATCAGCTGCTATGAGCCACTTTGCCGCATTTTCCCGGAATCCAACCATTGGACTCCCAGATCAGATACCCATGATGGGCCTGAAAATCCGAGCTGTGCTCGAACAGCTGGCTGGGGGGGAAAAGATCCATGAGTGTCATGGGAGTCCAGGGGAGTGGATTTTTCATACAGCCCCAGAAGAAATGGCCTTCGATACAAGGCAAATTCCCCTGGTCTGCCTGCCAGCTGGTAAGGGTCGATATGATCTTCAACGGCTAGACCGGATCACGACTGAAGAACTGTCCGGGCGCTGATCCCAGTAGGGACGCGACTG
>CAYZUX010000293.1:0-6499 GCA_964481775.1 uncultured bacterium
TTCAAGCTGGCCCTGGTACCCTTCCACCTCTGGACTCCGGATGTGTATGAGGGAGCTCCCGCGCCGGTGACCGCCTTTGTAGCCACTGCTTCCAAAGGTGCCATGACCGCTGTGCTCCTGCGTTTCTTTGTTCTTGCGGGAGGAGCGATGCCAAACTCTCTTATGCTCATTCTGAGTGTGGTAGCGATGGCCTCGATGTTTGTTGGGAACCTGATGGCCTTGCTCCAGGTGAATGTCAAAAGAATTCTGGCCTATTCTTCCATCGCCCATCTTGGATACCTGTTGGTTGCCTTTTTGTGTGGCGGAAGCTATGCAGTCGAGGCGGCCACTTACTATCTCGTGGCTTATATCTTCACCAGTCTGGGAACCTTCGGGATTATCGCCGTGCTGTCTGACCGTGATGGAGAACCGGAGATGATTGGCGATTACACTGGCCTGTTTTGGCGGCGGCCTCTCCTGGCGGGGATCTTCGCGGCGGTGTTGCTTTCACTGGCAGGCGTTCCGTTGACAGCGGGATTTGTCGGCAAGTTCTACATTCTGGCTTCAGGTGTCGATTCAGGAGCCTGGCTGCTGCTTACCGCGGTGGTCATCAACAGTGCTCTCGGTTTGTTCTACTACCTCAGAATCGTGGCCGCCATGTACCAGGCTCCGGAAGAAACCGTGGATCGTTCCGCGATGCCTGCTCTCGCTCTGACCGGGAGCCTGATCCTCTCGATGGTGGCGTTATTGGTCCTGTGGATGGGAACCTATCCCGCCAGCCTGATCTCCTTAATCCGCATGACCGTAGCCAATCTGGTCTGACCCCCTGGGGGTGTTCTGTGAGAAGTATCCTCCTCGCCAGCCGCAACAAAAAAAAGGCCAGAGAACTGGCCGAGATCTTGGTTGGGCTTCCCTATGAAGTGGTCAGCCTTGAGAACTACCCAGACTGCCCGGAGGTCGAGGAGGATGGAGAAACCTTTGAGGCCAATTCCTTGAAAAAGGCACGCGAGGTTAGTTTGTTCACCGGTGAATGGACACTTGCTGATGACTCAGGCCTGGTGGTGGATGCCCTCGATGGCGCGCCGGGTATTTATTCTGCGCGTTATGGGGGCCATACCGATGATCTCTCCCGTAATCAGTTGCTGCTTGATAATCTGAAAACAATTCCGGAGGAGAGACGCACCGCGCGGTTTGTCTGTTGCGCGACTCTCTATGGAGATGGCAAGGTTCTTTGTCAGACAACAGGAGTTTGCGAAGGGAGTATCCTTCTGGCACCCCGAGGCACTCGTGGTTTTGGATATGACCCGGTCTTCCAACCGGAGGGAATGACCTGTTCGATGGCCGAACTGACACCAGAGGAGAAACACCGTATCAGCCATCGTGGCAAGGCCTTGGCCATGATTCGAGCATTCCTCCTGGAGAACCAATGACTCGTGACTTCGATATCCGCATGATGCACCACGCGCTCGAGTTGGCAGAGCGTGGAATGGGCTGGACTTCACCCAATCCCATGGTTGGAGCGGTCGTGTGCCAGGGGGATGAGATCATCTCGGAGGGATACCATGCCCGCTGTGGCGAGGCTCATGCGGAACGGATCGCACTCGACCTTGCCGGCGAGCGGGCGCGGGGCGGGACACTGTATGTCACCCTGGAGCCCTGTGCCCACCATGGACGTACTCCCCCCTGTTTGGACCGTGTAATCGAATCCGGTGTTAAACGTGTTGTCGCGGCCATGCGGGATCCCAATCCCTATGTCAATGGCCGGTCCATCCGGATCCTGCGGGAGAAGGGAATTGCTGTGGATGTCGGCATCTGTGAGGAGGAAGCCAGCCGGCTGAATCATCCCTTTCTTTCGAATGTCCTCCGGAAACGTCCCTGGGTGACCATCAAGTATGCCATGACCCTGGATGGACGGATTTCCACCTCGAGTGGTGACAGCAAGTGGATCAGCGGGGAGGAGTCTCGCCAGTTCGTCCAGGAGATCCGCAGGCGTAACCGCTCGATCCTGGTCGGATACCGGACCTTGGCTGTCGATGATCCACTCTTGACTTGCCGAATCGAGATGGATCCTCCTCCTCGTCAGCCCATAAGGATTGTGATCGGGGGTGTTGGCCCCCTCCCATCCAAGTGCCAATTGGCGATGACCTCCACGAAATTCCCCACCATGCATGTTCTGTCCGGGAAGAGGTGGAAAGGACCTCTCAATGAACCTTCCCATGTAGAGGGTGTCGTTCTACCAGGAACTAAGCCAATCCTGGAGGAATTCCTGGAACTCCTTCACCAACGCGACATCGACAGCCTCCTGGTTGAGGGGGGTGCGCAGACATTGGCTGGCTTCATGGATGCGGGATTGGTAGATGAAGTTTTTGTCTTTGTGGCGCCCAAACTGGTCTGCGATTCGGAAGCCCTCTCCCCGATCCCGGGTTCATCTCAGATTCAGGCCATGGCCGATGCCCGGGGACTCCACCGGGTGACAGTCTCCCAGAGGGGAGATGATGCTCTTGTGCATGGATATCTGACAGAGTTCCAAAACCCTTTGATTTGATCACTGGCTGTGACAAACTTCCTGACATCTGTGCGCCCGTAGCTCAGCTCGGATAGAGCAGCGGTTTCCTAAACCGTTGGTCGCAGGTTCAAGTCCTGCCGGGCGTACCAAAAAAGCCAATAAAAACGGGCTTTTCTGAAAGCCTCCCTCACTAGTAACTTCCCCATTCGGCGCTGATTCTGACCCCCTTTCTGGCAATTTTCTGGCAATTAAGAAGTATTTCGATTCGTGATTTATCCCCCGCCTTTACAATGGGTTACGTAAGGCGGGGGATCGACCTTATAGGGGGTAGAGTGGCAACTCCCCAAGGGGCAAAAATGGAGGGCCGTTCTGGAGCCCGTGGCAAGACGAAAGATTCGGAGGTGGGGTAACCACGGCGAATCCTCGTTAACGTCTCCAGAGGCTTCTATTGACCTTGGAAAACGAAAATGAATAAACGACCCTCTCATAGCAACCTCTGCTTGAGAGGAAAAGGCTCCGGGGTGGATCGATTAGCGGTCTTCCTCGGAGCCGAAAAATTTATTTTTCATTGGAGGTCGCCATGACTGTGTTTTTGAGTTTTCAAGAAATGGCAGAGAAGGCGGTATCAGAACTCCCCAACCCATGTACAAGTGGCCAATTTGCAAAACTCATGGGCCTCAGCCATACCACTCTAGTGAAGTGGCTCAAGGCAGAGAATGCCAATGTCTTGAAGACGCCCGGCGGACATCTCCGGATACCACGCGCGGTCCAGAAGCAATTCATGCTGAAGGCTATTCAAAAGGGCCATGGTGTCCGTTTGAGGTATCAAGAAAAATCCGACACACCGAAACGCCTTACTAGACGGTAACAAGCCTCTAGCGGAGTCAGAACGGCTCATAACCGATCACTTGCACTGCTGGCGTGGGGAAGACGCTCATAAAGGATACTGATGTCGGTGTTGATATAACAATCGACACCTGCCCGCCGTGGAGGATTACCTGTGTCCTGCGCAACGAATGACTCTATCAGCTGGATTCCTTACCATCGTCTGCCCCACCTCCCTTGGACGCCTGGAGCTCAAGGATCTCTGCAGCACGCCGCATGATGATTCGCTCTGACTGGTTGTAGGCCTCCTCATTCTCGGCGCACTTCCGAAGATTCCCCCAGACAGGGAGATCCGGATCTTCGTGTTCATCGTAGTAAGTACCCGCAATCTCGATCCCCTCGGTAATCCAAAGAGCCTCGGTATCCACAAACTGGAGGTAGTCGACCCAATCCCCGACATGAACCAGGACATACTTGTCACCTTGCCTGCGTGCCTCCCAGAAATGTTCCGTTTTGTCCTTGTACAGACCGAGGAAATCAGATCCTTCCCGGTACCTTTCCCAAACAATATTGGTGGCCATATGGTAGTCCTCAAGGCCCAGATCGTGAGCGGTTTCCTCCCCAAGTGGGTTACCATGCAACCTGAAAGACCTCTCATTGAGTGAAAACTCCCCGTCCATTCGTGCGTTGATGTCCGACCGTGTAATCATCATTTCTCCTTCCCCGGGTGCTCCCGAAAGAACAGGACAGCAGCGTACAACACTCCTGTGACAAAAAAAGTGAAGATCTGGATCACAAAGGCATAGCATTCCTGAAAATGATGAATCCCAAAAGTATCATTACGATGAGTCATCACCGCCTCCAGCTCCACAGGTGTGTCTGAAACCACTGGGAATACTTTTTTGTCTGTGGGCAAAAACATCATCTCAGATCTAAAGACGCCCCAGAAGGCCTCTACACCCCCGGAATACCATGACAATTACATGGTATCAGTTACAGGAACGGCCTCATCCCCCCAAATCTCTGCCACTCAAACGGCAACACCCGCAAAACCTGTCACAGGCACTCCGTAGAGTCCCACATTCAGGTGCTCTTATGGAGGCGGATCATCTCAAACAGCAAACAGGTAGGATGCTCACCCTCTTGACTGCCACCCAATCGGACATGGCGAAGCCATCCATCATCAAAACTTACATTCTTAAGGAGAGCGGACCTGTGATCGAATCACCGCGAAAAACCCCATACAAGTTCGAGTCTGGATGCAGCGGACGAATCAAAAGGAATTTGTTGCATAGCTGCTGGATGTTGATTACTGGCTTTAATCTCGCTTTCTTCTGTCCAACTGTTCATGCACAGGAATCGAACCTGACTTTTCATGGGACTGTCCTCGATGTAGCCAGCGGGGACACCCTGGCGATCTCCTGCCCTGAGAAAGACCGCGAACTCATCGTTCATTTGGCCTTCATCGACTGTCCCGAGTTGGATCAACCCTACGGAGGCGCGGCACTTCTTACCACCAGGAAACAAGTCATCGGTAAAATGGTCACCCTGGAATTGGTTCACGGGATCTCTCTGGATGAGGTGACTGCTGATGTCATCCTCCCAGATATCGGATCGCTTTCCCTATTCCTGGTCAGCCAAGGGTATGCCTGGGTGGATAAGAACGAACAATCAGCGGATGTTTTTTATGATGCACAGGTGAAAGCCAGAACGGAACAGAAGGGTCTCTGGTTTGATGACAAACCCCAAGCCCCCTGGTATTGGCGAGTGGATCGGGCCTATGAAAAAAAGCGCGATGTTGAGGATCTGTACAAACCGGTCTGGGATTCTGGATTTTCCCCGGGTCCCCTTCCAACACGAACTCCCACTCCCACCCCAACAATCACATCGACCCCCACAATCACCTACACGATCACGCTCACTCCAACTGTCACTCAGACCCCTACAATCACGCTCACCACCACGATTACTCTGACTCCGACTATCACTGCAACTCCGACTATTACCCCCACCAAAACCATCCCCCCGTCGCCAACGCCCACTTACACCCATCAACCCACCAGAACCCCGACTCTCCTCTTTGTGACAGGCTCATCCGGAATCGTTACCGGATCCGAGGAGGAAACGCAAACCGAACTCAGCTATGAGGAATTCGACTCGCTTTTTTCTGATAGTTCCAACGTCACCGATGTCCAGAAGAGGACTGTCTTTTCCCTCCAATATGAGGGACGACCTGTCAGATGGACAGGGAGGGTCACAGAAGTATCCACCCCCTTGGGCGCACAGATTCTCGATCTCTCGGTACTATCAGTTGAATTGGACCAGAATGGCGATGATATGGGTGATGTTCTGGTCCATGTCAAACCAACTGAGGCTCCTATTCTGATGCATTTATCCAAAGGGGACTCAGTCGAATATTGCGGGCAGATCAAGTCAGGTAATCGAGGAGTTCTCACGCGTTACGAGCTTGTGAATGGAACCATCGTTGGAGTAAACGGTCTCTTACCGGAACGAACCGAGGAGCGTCTGCCCGACACATACGAGGAGTTCGACCGAATATTCGTGAAGAACAACCAGCTCTCACCAGACCAGAAAAAGGCGTTATTCCTGACCAGCTACTACGGTCGACGAGTGCGGTGGATTGGGCAACTGGCCAGCGTGGACATGTTTCCTGACGGCAGGGACTGTGTTGTCCTGCACATGAAACATCTTGCAGAAACCCTCTCTTCTGATGTCGACCTGGAGATCAACATCCCCACGGAAACAGATCTGACGCGTCTCCTGGCACTCAATCTCTGGTTGGGTGAGTGGCTGATCTACGAAGGAGTCTTGGCTGAATACGGTGGTGCGGTGCTCAACACCAAGGTGGAGTCTGGCTCGCTTTTACAACGGCACCGGTGAGACCGAAAACCGGAATTGGGATAGAAGACCTCCCGGTTCCTCCCTTTGGAGGACGAATGCCCAGGGTCAGACGCGGATTGTTCTGCTCCTGCCCGCGTGGGTTACCCGTGTCCAACGCGGTGGAGGGAGCTACCGGGTTGGGTCTTAGGTGCACTTGGTATCGGCGGCTTTCTCCGCCGCCTTGAGGTCGAGAATCTCCGCCATGCGCGTCGAAGTAGTCCCCACCAATCTCGAGCCCCTCGCAGATCCAGAGGGACTCACTGTCCACCAGATGGAGTTAGTCCGCCC
>CAYZUX010000294.1:0-6497 GCA_964481775.1 uncultured bacterium
ATGGAGCTTCTCAAGAACCTTGGCGGGATCCTCTGGTGAGTCAAAAAAGTAAGTTTCAGGAGCCAGAAGTCCCTCATAGTTCAGCTTTCCATGGGAGGCCACCATCCGTGAGGGTGAAGCCAGGCTGATCCAGCTGCTGGCGCTTTCGATCCAACCCGCCTGTTGAATTGCTCTTGCGCAATCCTTCAGGTTCAGACCGGGAAGGATCTTGACCCTGAGAGGATCATTGGGGCCAAGAACTGTCTGTTCAAGGGCCTGAACGGGTGACCAACCCTTCTCGATCCGGTATCGACCCGCCTTGATTTTCCTGTCCAATCCAGCCGTGAGGCCATAGGCTGAGAGAACACGGGGAGACTCAGCCTGAGTCGCCGCGGCGACCTCCTGAACGACCTTACGGAAAGAGTCGCCCTCTTGAATAAGGAGCTCCCTCTTTTCCTGATCACGGGGAACCCAGATCGAGCTCACCGTCTGGGAGAGAGCCGCTATCCCGATGATTTCGAGTGCCAATATAAAACTGAATAGAAAAGAGATGACCCTATACACCCCAGTTCCCCCATTTCCCCAAGTACCCTAAAAAAGAGAAGGGGAGGCCACCGGATGACCCCCCCGTTTTGAGAGAGACCGAAGGAGAACCTTGCATTCCACGAGGCTCACGCTCCAGATCCTTTTAGTACAATTTTTTGACTCAATTTCGGTGAGGGGCTCCTGATGGGAGCCCCCCACGTGTTGTATTCATCCGTTTACTTGCCTGGGCCTGGCGCTGTTACAGCAGCGGGTGCAAGCACTGGTTCCATATCTTCCGCATAGAAGTATGGATAGAAGTACGGGCTGCCGGTAAACCTCGGAGCGGTGTTGTCCGGAGTGTTCCGCGTGCTGCCGAAAGCGAAGATACCGCCGAACTTGTCCATCACATAGGCGCCTTCTGTCTCGCGATCCTGGCAGAACTCGATGTCGGTAAAGATCGAGTTGACATCCACCGAGGAAGCACTCTCATTAACGCCGACAGTGGTAGGATCATCAAACGCCAGGATCAGGTAAGGCATACCCACCGTGGTGATCCAGTTGTTGTTGGGATTCGGATCGTATGCGGTCTGGTTGCGCAGGAAGCGTACTGGGCTTTCCTTGTCGTTCGGAACGGCATGGATACCACCCCACCCGTCGTAGATCACGAGGCCAGCAGCCGGAGTCCCCAGCGGATGGAGCTCCAAGTCACGGGCAATATCAAGACCTGGGAAGAATGGGTAGACCGTGGCGCTGTTGAGGATCTCATCTCCATTGACGGTTCCGATCACACCACCTGCACGGATCGCAACTCCGGCTCCGTCATAGAGGTAGGTTCCACCCTGCGAATCCATGACGATGAATCCGAGTGGATTGGCATTATCGAAAGCCTTGCTGCCATTTTCCACCTGTCTCTCGACGACCCCCAAAGCAACCGCACGGATGGAGGCATTATCGCCCGGCTTCACGATTTCCGGATTCCAATGACGAGGCATGTCTCCACCAAACGGCATGGGGAGCATGGTCATCAGGTCTGCGGCATCGTTCCCCAGCGGGGCTGTAGCGGATGTTCCGCCAATATTGGCATCACCGGCGCGATAAATACCACCCGCTTCGGTCAGAACCCAGAAGGCATTCGAGTCAGAACTCACCTCGACATCGACCGCAAATCCTGGCGGTACGGTCCCATCGAAGAGGAACTGCTGAGCTGGGGTGGAGGCACTGTTTTCGATAAATGTAACCACGCCCGACTTATTCAAGACAGCCAGATCCACGACAGGAAGGCCCCCGCTTGGTGGAGTGGACTGAACCAGTTCCATATCCACAAAGACCGCCTCACCCGACGAAGCATTCCCGGAAACCACTTCGGGATTGCCGACACGGAGGTGCTGACCAAAGGAGGTCTCCACATAGTAGCCGGCATCCGCACAAATCACCGGAACCTCGGTGAAGGTCGGGGTCGGCTCGACTTCAGTGTTGGTCGGAGTCGGTTCCAGTGTGAAGGTCGGAGTTGGTCCGATTTCAGTATCGGTCGGGGTGGGCTCTTCACCGCTTTGGATCACGATATCGGCTCCAGCGGTCGGGATAGCCGGATTTTCACCACCCTGCCCGAAACTGAAGTTTGATCCATTCACCACGATACCCAAGGCGGGATTACCAGAGCTATTCGCAAAAGCAAAGCGGAAAGTATCACCAATAGCTTTGGTATCGAGGTTGATGACACGGAGGTTGAAGTTAACCAAGGTGATGACACCATCGGCGCCGATGGCACCCGCAATCGGGAACGCGTTGGTCCAGACGAAATCATTGGCTGTCACGCTTCCGGATGGAGGGATGGCTCCCGGCAGCTCACCGTTTGCTAACGAAGAGTTCGCCGGGTCGAGGGTGACTCCCCCACCAACAATATCAGTTACCGTAACCTGAATGACGTTGGTACCGATCATATCGGCTTCAGCCCCGGTCACTACAACTGCCCCCAATACATCTATGCTCGCGGGAGAAGGGGGTACATTCAATACACTTTGAATGCCCGCAGTACTTCTATCCAAGTCCACTTGTACTGTTGCGGCGAGAACGGGGGTGGACGCCACCAGGAACACCATGCAGGCGGCCACCAGAAACGGTAGACGACCACACCTCTTCGAACTGACTGTCATTGCATGTCCTCCTCGGTAGAATGGCCTTCGATTTTTGTCTCTCACGGGAACATCCCGTCACAAGCAAACCCGCTGACCCGGGGGATATCCTTTCCTCCAGGTCAGCGGAGCATGAGATTCATACTAGTTGATGGTTACAACAGACGGAGAAGCCACATTGGCGATATTCTTGACATCGGCAAGCGACTGGAAGGTTTCATCGATTCCGACGGCGTTGCTGATGGTAATGTTCGCCGCACCGGAAGAACCCGCCAGAGCCTGGAACTCGACCTCAAAAAGGATCGCATTGCCATCAAATCCATATCCTGGAACCAGCGCACCACCCGCATCCCGTCCATCATTGGGACGAGCCAGAAGGACCACGGTGTTGTCTTCGGCGGAACCAGCCGCATTGATATCGGCGACACGGTCAAACACCTCGACCGATTCGTTGTAAGCGAAGGCCGCTCCACCGCCATCACGGCGGCCAGTGTTCTTGTTGATGACCTCGGTCCAGAAGGGAACATCCGAGCCGGCGGCATTGGCCGCGAACTCGTTGATGTATCCTGTCAGCTCGTTGAAGCTGAAGGAACCATTCCCATCCACATCGATCACCACACCCGGCTGGGTTGTGATGTTGCCGGTACCATCGTTGTAGGTGTAGTTGAAGGTGTTGACCTGGGCACCGGTGCCCGCATTGGCTGCGAACCAGTTCACAATCCCGGTCAGCTCATTGAAAGACTGAACACCGCTGAAGTCGATGTCAGAACGGGTTTCACGGATGTTCCTGACATTCAACTTGGTGTTGTCGAATGCGAAATCAAATGAAACACCCAGGAGATTCTGGGTCCCATTCAACCGCACCAGTGTCTTGAAGTTGGCGCCTGCATTCACAGCGACTGCTGTATCGATGTCACTGTCAGCATCCACCACGGTATTTCCGCTGAAGGATGGGGTTCCGGGTACCAGATCAAAACCAATGGTTCCAGGGATGGTTTGGGCAAAGCTGGGGATGGCTGCAAAGGCCAACACTATGATGAGGATTCCTACTTTCCGCATTTCTCTCTCCTCCGCTCTCAGTATCTCTCTTCCGGTCTTCTCTCTATCAATCCAGCGGACCGCTATCGGTCCGTTACTGGCTAAAGTGGCGGGGCCGACGAGGCTCGAACTCGCGACCTCCTGATCGACAGTCAGGCATTCTAACCAACTGAACTACGGCCCCACGAGTCCAGCTCTTACAGAAGGCACCACACCCGGGGGCTTACCCTCACCTTGTGGTGGGCGAAACAGGGGTCGAACCTGTGACCTCCTGCTTGTAAGGCAGGCGCTCTAGCCTTCTGAGCTATTCGCCCGCAGACTCGCAGGAAGAATAAACTTTTCCGTACCCTTATGTCAAGCAGCCTTCCCCATCAAAAAAAAGGGGTAACCTGACTTGGAAGCTTGTCTCCAGCAGGATTTCCACCGCGAAATCACTCTATTTCCCCCTGCCAGACAGACAACCTTGATTCCTGGATCCTTCACAATCCGCTGATCCATTCCCATCTAAGAGGATTATACGCTAATCCAACCGGATCTGTCACTGAAAAAATACACTGTGAGACAGAAATCTTTTGGAGCGTGGTCCACTCCCCAGCCATGTTTCCATCCCCCCGTTGACACATGGCGGGATCAACATTCACTCAGATAATCCTTTTCAAAAGCGGTCAGTTCCTCAATGGTCTGTCTGCGCCGGATCACCCGCCACTTGTCTCCCTCGACCAGAACCTCCGCACATAGCGGTTTGGCATTGTAATTGGAGGACATCGCCGATCCATAAGCCCCCGCCGAAAGTATCGCCATCAAGTCCTTCTGACTGAAGGGTGGCAACATGCGTTCCCAGGCAAACTGGTCTGTGGACTCGCAGATCGGGCCAACCACCTCGGTGGCGGAAAGAATCTCATCCTGGCCTGCCTGCCGGACAGGCAGGATGGGATGGAAGGCCTGATAAATGGCAGGACGGATCAGGTCATTCATCCCGGCATCCACGATCGTGTAGTGTTTGCCGCCATGTTGCTTCCTGTAAAGAACCTGGCAAACCAGTGCCCCGGCATCGCCCACCAGTGAGCGTCCCGGCTCAATCACCCAGGTCACATCGGTATCTCCGCCCACTTCGAGTAACCCCCGGGCGAATTCTCCCGGTGAAGGTGGCGACTCTTCCGAATACTGTATGCCCAATCCTCCTCCCACATCGACATAGGCTGTCTCGATCCCTTCATCCAACAGTCTTTGACGGACCTCGAGGACTTTCGCGAGAGCCTCTCGATGCGGACCAGGGTCGGTGATCTGGGAACCGATGTGACATTGGATACCACGCACCTCAAGCCATTCACTCCGGGCTGCCTTCCGGTAGAGCTCCATTGCCAGAGGCACCTCAACTCCGAACTTGTGCTCCTTCATTCCAGTGGAGATATAGGGGTGAGTTTTGGGATCGACATCCGGATTGATACGCACCGCTATCCCGGCACGGAGTTTGACTTCGGCGGCAATCTCCGCGATCCGGTCCATCTCCTCTTCGGACTCCACATTGAAGAAGAGGATCCCCGCCTCCAGGGCCGCATGGATCTCACGGTCAGTTTTACCCACTCCGGAATAGATGATCTTGTGCCCCGGGATTCCAGCCAGTTGAGCACGGTAAAGTTGTCCGACTGAGACGATGTCGGCACCTGCTCCCATCTGAGCCAGGAACTGGGTGATCGCCAGATTCTCATTGGCCTTGATGGCATAGGCGATCAGGTGCCTTCGCTGTCCAAAACCCGTTTCATATGACTGATAGGCCTGACGAATCGAGCGGGAGCTGTAGGCATAGAAGGGGGTGCCAACTGCCTGGGAAATTTCAGCCAGGGGAACCTCTTCACAACAGAGTTCCCCATTCCGGTAGGTGAAAGCCTTCCAGCCCTTCTTGAGCCAGGTTTGGATGCCCGACATGGAGTCCTTCTCCTTGAAAAAAGTACCACTCCGGACCTCCTCCCCCCCTCGCCTTGCGGGTGAAGGGGGAGTGGGAGGGTGAGGCCGGAATCTGAGGAATCTCCCCCTAATCGGAGATCAGTGCAAGGGCCTTCTCGAATTGTCTGGCAACCTCGGCATCATTCGCTCGAGCCTCTCCGATGATCCGGATCATCTGTTCACGTACCTCTGGTCGTGCAAAAGCTCTTACATGATCGTCTCTTCTTCCGAGTCCGCCGGTGAGGTTCCACAACTCCCACATCAGATCGTGTTCTCTTTCGAGAAAACTGACCGCGGCCAAGAGTGGTTCCGAAGTTTCCGGCACATGTTCAATCATTTTACGGAGGTATATCGCCCCATACCACCGTCCCTCCGCCACAGTCCCAACCGCATCATCATGGACCAGGAAGCGCTCGCGCAACACGCCAATATCTTCCTCGGGGGATTCTCCATCCCATTGCAGGGCACCTGCCCAGGCATAGTAAGCAGCGAGCCCATTGTGCCTTCCAGGCCAAGGCATCGGTTCCCGCATGACCTTCAACGCCCAGCTGAGTGACTCACGTAAAACTTCCCTCATCGGAGGAGGATTGTATTTTTCTCCCACAATCACCAGGCATTCAGTCTCATCAAACCAACCGCGTTTACGGAATTGGCCACCCGGCCCAAACTCAATACCATTGGCAAATTCCGAAAATCCCTGGAAGAAGTTCCAACCGATGAGCACCGCCCCCTCTTCGTCATAACCGGTAATCAAGCAGGGTTCCGGGGGACCGATAACTCCGAAGGCGAATATGGGGACCTTGTGGTCAACCAGAGTTTTGACAATCCGTTCCCGAAAAAAATCTTCACTTCCAGAATCCTCAGTTTTCACCAACCAGT
>CAYZUX010000295.1:0-6447 GCA_964481775.1 uncultured bacterium
CATTCCGAGGGTGTGCAGATGGGTTGGGAGACTCGCCTGGTTCCTTTCGGACGGGATGTCTCCGCGGCCATTTATGCATTGGGTTTCGCCAATCGTGCCGCGCTTTCATTCGGCGGTGTTGCTCCCGGAGATTTTGAGAGAAACCTGAAGTACAACAAGAACCGCATCTTCGCCTTTGTACTCGCACTTGGTGAGGTGGACAACGAAAAATACGCTGCGGCGGCAGGTGCCATAAATTACGGATTCCCCACCATCGCTGATACAGACATCCCGCAGATTCTTCCCACGGGTGTCTGCACCTACGAACATGTCGTCAGCAATGTCCCCCATGACAAGATTGTGGAACGTGCCCTGGAAGTCCGTGGTTGCAAGGTAAAAATCACCAAGGTTCCAATTCCGGTACCGTATGGTCCCGCTTTCGAGGGTGAGCGCATCCGTAAAAATGATGTCCATGCCGAGTTTGGCGGAAACCGGACCTCGGCTTTCGAGTTTGTCACCCGGGTAGAGATGGAGGATATCGAGGATGGTGTCATCGAAGTCTTGGGTCCGGACATCGATCAGGTTCCTCCGGGTTCGGCGCTCCCATTAGCAATCTGGGTGGAGGTTGCGGGAAGAAAGATGCAAACCGACTTCGAGCCGATTCTCGAACGCCAGATTCACCACCTGCTGAATGGCGCCGAGGGCATCTGGCACATGGGACAAAGGGATATTGTGTGGACACGTATCAGTAAAACTGGCTTCGAGCGTGGTCTCCGGCTGCGTCATTATGGCGAGATTCTGCATGCCAAGTTCCTGGGTGACTACCCCGCCATTGTGGATAAGGTCAAGGTCACCATCATCACAGATGCAGATGAGGTTGAACGGCGCATCGCTGTGGCCCGCAAGGTCTATCATGAACGCAACCAACGCCTGGAATCGATGACTGATGAGTCAGTGGACACCTTTTACAGTTGCCTCTTGTGCCAGTCATTCGCTCCGAACCATGTCTGTATCATCACTCCGGAACGGCTGGGGTTGTGCGGGGCTTATAACTGGCTGGATGGTAAGGCGGCATTTGAGATCGATGAAACCGGTCCGAACCAGCCCATTCAGAAAGGTCACTGCCTCGATCCGGTGCGTGGGATCTGGCAAGGCATCAACGAATATGTGCTTCAACACTCCCATAAGACAGTCGAGAGTTTCTCAGCTTACAGCATGATGGACCGTCCAATGACCTCCTGTGGATGCTTTGAGGCCATTGTGGCATATGTCCCGGAATGTAATGGGGTGATGATTGTCAACCGGGAGTACCTTGGTGAAACACCGGTTGGGATGACCTTCAGTACTCTGGCTGGATCGGTGGGAGGCGGGGCACAGACTCCTGGCTTCATGGGAGTCGGTAAAGCTTTCCTCAGCAGCCGCAAGTTTCTCCATGCCGATGGGGGAGTCCAACGTGTGGTCTGGATGACCAAGGAGCTCAAGGAGGCAGTTGGTCCGGATATGCTCAATACGATGGAAAAGACAGGTATCCCTCCCTTCCTCGACAAGATCGCCGATGAGACTATCGCCATTGATCCCCACGAAATCAAGGCATACCTGGAAAAAGTAGGTCACCCTGTCCTTTCCATGCCAGACATGGCTTCCTTGTGGAGT
Organism: uncultured bacterium; assembly: GCA_964481775.1. GTDB lineage: Bacteria > Hinthialibacterota > Hinthialibacteria > OLB16 > OLB16 > OLB16. Next base: position 1,633 of record CAYZUX010000295.1, read on the forward strand.
GGAAGTCATCATGAGGAAGCAACGCCAGAACCCACTCAGCCCACCATAAGCCCTGAACCAAAAGAAACCGTCACAGCTACCGGGCCTTCCCCTCAAACCATCGCGCCGGTCGTTGAAGAGGTCACAAATCTACCCGCATTGTCCACCTCGGACCGCACTTCACTGATTGCAGAGTTGAAAGGTCAGGTCATGCGGGAGGTAGTCTCTGAGATCATTCAAGTTTTACAGGAGAAGTTTCTTGGGAATGGCAAACCACTGAACATCCAGCAGGTTGCTCCACCCATGATGGTCAGTCCGGAACCGGTCCAGACAACTCCAATTCCCGCTGTGATCGAACCAGCAATTTATGCCGAGGAGAAACTGGCCAAGGTCACTGCTTTCCAGATATTGCGAGAGACCTCTCCCTTGTCAATCGAGACAGTCACATTGGGAGCGACACCATCTGAAGGGGGGACACGCGGCCGGACGGTCACTCTGGGTGGTCAGAACTGCATGCCCTTCCACCATTTCGAGGGGAGCATCCCCAATCCGCCCACTTTCGCACTGGAGGTCTTTGACTCAGTATCCCCCAAGATGTCCCCTGTACTGAGGGAAGTGTGGGGGGATTTACTGGAAAATCCCTCCGCAATGGCCAGAAAGTGTGTTGAGGAATTTGGCGCGGATGTGATCGCGGTACGGTTGGAGGGAACTCATCCGGATAAGGGGGCACGAACTCCCGATCAGGCATTGGAGGTAGTCCAGTCAGTACTCAAAGCAGTCCAAGTACCTCTCATCATCACTGCTCATAATCATTTCGAGACAGCCAATGAGGTGATGAAGTGCATCGCCACTTCCTGTCAGGGGGAGCGTTTGCTCCTCAACTGGGTAGAGGGAGACAATTACCGGACTATTGCGGGTCTGGCTCTCGCCTATGGGCATTGTGTGGTGGCCCAAAGTCCCATTGATGTGAACCTTGCCAAACAGCTCAACATCCTGCTGGGGAACATGGACTTGCCACTCGACCGGGTGGTCATCGATCCTCTCGCGGGTGCGTTGGGGTATGGCCTTGAATACACCTACTCAGTGATGGAGCGGATCCGTCTGACCGCTCTGGGCGGAGACAAACCACTAGCTTCTCCGATGCTTGTACAAGTTGGGCAGGAAGCCTGGAAAACAAAGGAATCCCGTGCCTCAGAGGCGGACTTCCCAATTTGGGGCGACCTCAACCGGCGCTCGATCCTCTGGGAAATCCAGACTGCCATGCCTTTGATCCTGGCGGGTGCAGATCTGGTCATCCTGAATCATCCCGAATCCTTAAAGGTCCTTCGAAGAAATACCGCAAAGCTTTTGAAGCACCGCAAATCCCAAGAATCTGTTGTTGTGGAGAGTTAATATGGCCCTCACAGGTCTACAAATCCAGAAACTCCTTCCAAAGACCAACTGCAAGGAGTGTGGCTCGAACACTTGCCTGGCCTTTGCCATGAAACTGGCCGCCAAGAAGGCTGAGGTTTCTGAATGTCCTTACATCTCGGAAGAAGCAAAGCAGATTCTTGCGGCACAATCAGAACCACCGATCCGAACGGTTTCACTGGGAGAGGGACCTCGTGCCTTTCAGGCAGGTGGTGAAACCGTGGTCTACCGTCATGAGAAGACATTTGTGAATCAGACCGGCCTTGGGATCTCGATTCAAGATAGTCTTGAGAATACCGAGATTGAACGGCGGGTAGGTGAGGTGGCTTCATACAGCCTGGAACGTGTCGGCGAAACGTTGCGTCCCAACTTCCTCAGTGTCGAGTGGTGTTCCGGTTCCCTGGAAAGATTCGTCGAGGTCCTCGAAAAGGTTTCTTCGATCTGGCAGGGACCCCTGGCGGCACGAACCCGTAAAGGCGAGGTGTTGGCTGATGTAGCCAGGCGGTTCAGTGGGAAACGGATACTACTCGCTTCTGCCACTGCTGAAACAATTTCAACACTCGTTCCCATAGCGAAGGAAACCCAGTCTGTTCTGGCCTTGGGAGCCTCTACGCTTGATGGCATTGTAGCAATGGCGGAAAAGGCCCGTGAGGAAGATTTTCGCGACCTGTATATTGACCTTCAAGCGGACAGTCTCTGTGAACACTTGCAGAATAACACCATCCTGCGCCGTGCTGCTCTAAAATCCGGGGTGAAATCGTTGGGATATCCCATAATAACCTATGTCGACAGCGGCGATGCCATGGATGATGCAGTCGAGGCTGGGATCGAGATTGCAAAGTATGGTGGCATGGTCGTGGTGCCAAACTTTGATCCAGCGGTCTTTGTCTCCCTTTTGGCTCTGAGGCAGAACCTGTTTACCGATCCTCAGAAGCCGATCCAGGTGGAACCGAAAATCTATTCCATCGGTGAACCCCATGACCAGAGTCCCGTTTTTGTTACCACCAATTTCTCCCTCACTTACTTTATTGTTTCCGGTGAAATCGAAAACTCCGGGTTGTCAGCCTGGCTGGTCATCCCGGAATGTGAGGGGATGAGTGTGCTGACTGCCTGGGCCGCAGGCAAGTTTGGTGGCGCCAAGGTGGCATCCTTTATGAAAGAAGTGGGTATCGAGGAAAAAACCCACAATCGGACAGTTATCATCCCCGGTTATGTCTCACAAATCTCTGGTGAGCTGGAAGAGTCCCTGCCCGGATGGAAGGTTCTGGTCGGCCCTCAGGAGGCGGGAGACATTGAACCCTTTGTGAAAAATGTTCTTCAGGCAGCTTAGGTCTGGCTTATACGTTATGAAGATGAAACCATGCCGGTAGTCACCTCTCAACCGTCAGGCCGGCAGATCACGGTTGAGGTGGGCACATCCTTGCTGGATGCCTCCACTCAAGCCGGAGTCAGCATTGAAGCTCCCTGTGGCGGGGAAGGCTCTTGCGGGGACTGCAGAGTTCGCCTCGTTGCGGGAAATCTGGAGCAAGTGGCCAGGGATTGTCTTGTTCCTGAGGATGCTGCTCAGGGCTGGGTCCTGGCTTGCAGTAGCCGGGTGATTGACGATGTCGTGCTGGATGTGCCCACCCCGCATCATGAGGAAACAGGGCCAGTTGTTGTTGATGCCTTAGACCATCCATACAGGTCTTTTCCTGTTGAACGTCCCTCTCCTCCAGTGATCAAACGGCTGGTTTCAGTCGATCCACCCAGTCTCGACAATTCTTTTGGAGACTATGAACGACTTGCACGTGCACTTGGCCTTAAGATCCCAGCTCCGATCACGCTCCCCGCGTTACGAAACCTGGCAGATTCTCTCAGGGCAAACAACCACGAGATTACTGTGACGCTTGTTGCCAAGACTTCAGAATACCCTCTTGAAATCCTTAAGGTGGAACCGGGAGACACACAAGGACAACTCTATGGAGTCGCGGTGGATATCGGAACGACCACATGTGCTGTCCATCTGGTGGATCTCATCTCTGGACGCATATTGGGTACTGCCTCGGGGTATAACGGCCAGATCACTCGCGGTGCGGATATTATCAGCCGGATCAATTATGCCAGCACACCACAGCGCCTGGAGGAACTCCGTTCTCTGGTCCTTAGCAACCTCAACAACCTGATACTGGATTTGTGCCGCAATCACTCAGTGACACAGACACAGATCGACTGCGCGGTGGTGGCGGGCAACACCACGATGGTACATCTCTTTCTGGGATTGAAACCCGAATACATCCGCCTGGAACCCTATACCCCCACTATCAATCATCTTCCCCCTCTGCGAGCGGGTGAGGCGGGACTGGAAATGAATCCAGATGGACCGCTGCTCATCGCTCCAGGTGTGGGGAGTTATGTGGGGGGCGATATTATCGCCGGACTTCTTCAAACTTCTCTGGCCGATGATGAAAGCGATGAGGTCTGCCTATTCCTGGATATTGGAACCAATGGTGAGGTAGTCGTTGGGAATGGAGAGTGGTTGATGGCGTGTGCGGCCTCTGCGGGACCTGCTTTTGAAGGGAGCGGTGTGGGTTGTGGAATGCGTGCCTCACGCGGTGCCATCGAGCGGATCCGGATCGAACCAAAGACCGGAAAAGCATCTTATTCGGTTATTGGTGGCGGGAAACCGAGGGGGATCTGTGGGTCGGCGATGATCGACTGTCTGGCCGAGTTGAAATCCGCTGGATTACTGGATCCATCCGGGAAGCTACTCCCGGAGAAAGGGAATGGCCTGATCCGTCCCTGCAAGGATTCCTCACGGTATTCTCAATATACCATCGAGGCATCCGCTTCTACGGATTCCGGAAACGAGATCTTCCTGGATGACCGGGATATCCTGAACCTGCTGCGAACAAAAGCTGCAGTATACAGTGCCTGTTCTTTGATGCTCCGTTCGGTGGACCTTGATTTCGACTCGGTAGTCCGAGTCTATGTTGCCGGTGGATTCGGCCGATTCCTTGACCTTGAGAGATCGATTCAGGTGGGGCTGCTTCCCGATTTGCCATTGGAGAGGTTCATCTACCTAGGGAACTCCTCTCTGGCTGGAGCAAAAGCAATGCTGCTGAACGAGAAAGCACGCCAGAAAGGTGAAGATCTTGCAAACCGGATCACATATCTGGAGCTCAATGCTGATCCGGCCTATATGGATGAGTACATGGCAGCGCTCTTTCTGCCACACACCGATCTCAAACGTTTCCCCAGTGTGAAATCGTCAATGAGGTGAAAGATGGGACCCGCCAAGAATATTCCACAGTGCCCGGGGCAGAGCCAGCAACAGTGGAAACCTGAGGATATTTTCGATCTTCCCTGCCCTATCTGTGTATCAGATATCGAGTACTGGAAGGATGATGTCACCAGGACCTGTTCCTTGTGCGAACAAGTCATCCCCAA
>CAYZUX010000296.1:0-6407 GCA_964481775.1 uncultured bacterium
GCCTCCCAGTTGTGCCAGGGCTTTTCGCGGTACAGGCCAAGGATTCCCCCGCCCGCCAAGTATCGCAGTTCGACGATGCCCGAGGCGCGGTGCCAGTCATTGAGGGCGAGGGCCTTCGTCGCTTCCTCCCGGATCCCCGTTCGCCCTATATGCCTCCTCGTCGAATGCGAACTCGCCGTTCGCGAGGGAGATGATGTCTAGTACCTCAACCATGTGCGCCTCCTTCAAGAATTCCAGTAGTCAGGCTTTCGATTCCTACTCCCCACCTGTGACGAGAACAGGCACCCCCCCTCGGGTCCCCGCCGGGATGAATTACTCCAGAACACCGGGCGCGGTCGGGGAAAGGTCCAGGACCTCGGGCCCTGCGGGAGCCCCGAGCTCCCATTGTGCCTGGCCTCTATCGCCTTCCGCTGCACCACATCTCTTTGTCATAGGTCTGTGTTAGATTACTCACTTCTGTGGTGGGGTGCCTCGTTAGGTGCCACTCGGAGTGCTGGCCTAACGCCTTCAGGCATCTCTCCTTGTCATTGAGAGGTAGGGACGGCATGCCTCAGACTCAATCCCGAAGACCATCTCCCCGGTTAGGAGTACTGCAAAGTGCTGCTGATCCTCGAGGCACCACCTGTAGCTTAGCAACCCCACGTGCCAGCTTGCTCCAGCTCTACTGGGAGGAACCCAGCCAGAGTGACGACTTTCGAGTAACCAGGTCCTATCTTAGGGGAGCTTTTACCGCCCCCCAACACTGTATCCGACATCTTGGAGGTTTCATGAGTAAACTCGAGGACTTAACACCGAATGCTTCCGTTCGCGGGATCTTGCCAGACTGTCAGGTGACCGTAGTCAATGTCCAATGGTTTGGCTCAGATGCGGTTGAGCTGACATACAAGGATCCCGGGGGAAAAGTCTCCAATCAACTTCTCTACCGCGATGATGAATCCCACCTCGAGGTGATTGAACAAGGGCGCACATGGAGCTTTGATGGGGATGGACAGGCTTTCCGCCTCGTGTCAGAGGCCCACCGGATCCGCCTGGCGCATTTGTTCGACCCGGTGCTGGCAGTCCACACATCGGTCGTGGAGCCACTCCCTCACCAGATCACTGCCGTGTATGAGCAAATGCTGCCACGCCAACCACTCCGATTCCTACTCGCGGATGATCCTGGAGCAGGCAAGACGATCATGGCGGGCTTGCTGATCAAGGAGTTGATCGCCCGTGGCGATTTGCAACGCTGTCTGGTGGTCTGCCCGGGGAGCTTGGCTGAGCAGTGGCAAGATGAGCTCTACCAGCGTTTCCACTTGCCCTTCGAGATCCTCACCAATGACAAGCTCGAGGCTGCGCGTACGGGAAACTGGTTCCTCGAAACCAACCTGGTTATTGCCCGCCTCGACAAACTCTCCCGGAATGAAGATGTCCAGGAAAAACTCAGGGCACCGGATGGACGCTGGGACTTTGTGATCTGTGATGAGGCTCACAAGATGTCTGCCTCATTCTTCGGGGGCGAGATCAAATACACCAAACGCCACCGTCTTGGGCAACTCCTCTCAACATTATCACGGCACTTCCTGTTGATGACGGCAACTCCCCACAACGGCAAGGAAGAGGACTTCCAGCTCTTCATGTCTCTGCTCGATGGAGACCGGTTTGAGGGCCGTTTCCGGGACGGAGTACATGCGACCGATGTCTCAGACATGATGCGCAGGATGGTGAAGGAACAGTTATTGAAGTTTGACGGAACCCCCCTGTTCCCCGAACGGCTCGCATACACAGTGCCCTACAAGCTATCGAATGCGGAGGCACACCTTTACAAGGCAGTCACTGATTACGTTCGCGAGGAGTTCAACCGGGCTGAGGCGTTACAGAATGACAAGCGGGCGGGTACTGTTGGTTTCGCTCTTACGATCCTGCAACGGCGCCTGGCATCCTCACCTGAAGCGATCTACCAGTCACTGCGTCGTCGACGTGAACGGCTTGAGAGCTGGCTCCGCGAGCTTGAACTGCTTCAACGGGGCAGCCAGGTGACTCCCGTCTTCGCTACGACCGCCTCAGAGATAGATGCGGAGGACATCGAGGACCTTGAAGAGGCTCCTGACAATGAGGTGGAAGTCGCCGAGGAGGAAATCCTGGATCAGGCGAGTGCTGCACGGTCCATCGCTGAATTGAAAGCAGAGATCAACACACTGAAGCACCTTGAGATACTGGCACTCGAGGTACGGCACAGCGGATCTGACACCAAGTGGTGTGAACTTGCAAAACTCCTTGATGAGATCTTTACCACAGGCTCCAAATCAACACACTCAGCAACATCAAATCCTGGTTCAGGTGATGGGATAACCCCCAAACTCATTCCATCACCCCGCCAGAAACTCGTCATCTTCACCGAGCACCGGGATACCCTCAATTACCTCGAATCCCGTATCACGACACTTCTTGGCAAGAAGGAATCGGTAATAGTCATCCATGGTGGAAAGGGTCGGGAGGAACGTGCGAAGGCTCAGGAAGTATTCAGGCACGATCCGGAAGTACAGGTCCTGCTCGCCACTGATGCAGCCGGGGAAGGAATCAACCTGCAACGGGCCCACCTGATGGTGAACTACGACTTGCCCTGGAATCCCAATCGTATCGAGCAGCGTTTCGGACGTATTCACCGCATCGGCCAAACCGAGGTTTGCCATCTGTGGAATCTCGTTGCTGGAGAGACCCGCGAAGGCGATGTTTATCGCAATCTCCTGGAAAAGCTTGAGCAGGCTCGTAAAGCCCTCGGAGGCCAGGTGTTTGATGTACTCGGTAAGCTTCAGTTCGAGGGTCGACCGCTCCGCGATTTGCTGATTGAGGCCATTCGTTACGGCGACCAGCCCGAGGTACGCGCCCGTCTGAACAGGGTGGTGGAAAAGGCCTTGGACCAAGAGCACATCCAGGATCTGCTCGAAGAACGGGCCCTCGTTCATGACGCCATGGATGCCAGCCGGGTCAATCGTATCCGTGAGGACTTGGAGCGGGCGGAGGCGCGCCGCTTGCAACCGCACTACATCGAGTCGTTCTTTCATGAGGCCTTCAAGTGCTTGGGGGGATCAGCCAAGCAGCGTGAACCGAAACGGTACGAAATCACCCACGTTCCAAACGCAATCCGGAACCGTGACCGCTTGATCGGCGTTGGAGAGCCAGTATTGCCGCGCTATGAGCGAGTCGTGTTCGAGAAGACACTCGTTGCGCCACCTGGATACCCAATGGCAGCCTTCATCTGCCCCGGTCACCCGCTCCTCGATTCAATTATAGACCTGACACTCGAACGTCACCGTGATCTGCTCAGGTGCGGTGCTGTGTTGGTCGACGAACGCGACACCGGGATGCAGCCGCGCGTGGTTTTCTATCTCGAACATGCAATCCAGGACGCCAGCCTGACCTGTTCTGGTGAGCGCCGAGTAATTTCCAAGCGGATGCTCTATGTCGAACTCGATACCGACGGTACCACGCGGCATGTACACTACGCGCCTTACCTCGATTACCGTCCCCTTACTGAGGATGAGCCCGGTGTGGAGGCGATCCTCAACCGTCCGGAATGCGCCTGGATCAACCGCGATTTGGAGAAGAAGGCTCTTGGGCACGCTATCGCACATGTCGTGCCGGAACACCTGGCCGATGTGCGGGGAAGGAAACTGGAACTGATTGCCCGGACTGAAGCCGCTGTTAAGGAACGACTGACCAAGGAGATCACCTACTGGGATCACCGTGCTGAAGAGCTCAAGCTCCAGGAGCAGGCCGGAAGATCCAACGCACGGCTCAATTCCGGAGAGGCCCGCAAGCGTGCTGATCTGCTGCAGGGACGGCTCCAGAAACGCCTGGAGGATCTGAAACTTGAGGCTCAGATCTCACCCTTGCCGCCGGTTGCCATAGGAGGCCTGCTGGTGGTGCCGATCGGGCTCCTTGCAGCCATGATGGGAAAACCCCTGCCCTCACCGAGTGTGGCTGTCGACACCCAAGCCAGTGCTGCCCGTGCCCGCGCAATCGTCATGGAGACAGAGCACCGGCTCGGTTTTGAGCCCATTGACCGTGAGACCGAGAAACTGGGATACGACATCGAGAGCCGCATTCCTGGAACTGGACGACTGCGTTTCCTCGAAGTGAAGGGGCGAGTATCAGGAGCCGAGTCGATTACAGTAACCCGTAACGAAATCTTGTACTCGCTGAATAAGCCCGAAGACTTTATCCTTGCCATTGTGGAATTCATGGATGAAGAGGGTCATCGGGTTCACTATCTACGGCGCCCCTTCGAGGGCCAAGGCATTACTAACGACTTCAATGGGGTCAGCGTAAATTTCAAGTTTGATGACCTACTGGCACGGGCGGAGATGCCACAATGAAGGTTCCAAACCCCACTCCGATCTTCCGTCTCCTCCATGTGGATAACCTTTCGGTCTGTCTTAAACGCGGTGCGCTTCATGCCCCAAACTTTACGCCACAAGATGGTCTACCATACAAAACCATCCATGATGTAGATATTCAACAGAAAAGAAGTTCCCGGCGTGTTTCCTGTGGTCCCCGTGGTTTGATTCACGATTATGTGTCGTTCTACTTTGGTTATCTTTCTCCCATGTTGCTCCGGCTTAAGACAGGGCAAGTCACTGGATACACCGAGGGGCAGGAGCCTCTTGTCTATCTGGTTTCCACGGCGCAGAAAATTGTGGAGCATGGATTGGGATTTGCTTTCTCTGATGGGCATGGAATCGCTTTTGAGACTCGCTGGTATGATGACCTGAAAGATCTGGCCAAGGTCGACTGGGAGATGGTATATGCTCGATACTGGGCGGCTGACTATGAGAAGGACATGGACCGGCAGCGGCGCAAACAAGCAGAATTCCTGGTTCACAGGAAATGCGACTGGAGCTTGATCCATGAGATTGGGGTTCTCAATCAGTCCATGAAAGAGCGGGTCGAGGAGATCCTCGGTTCGTTTGACAGGAAGCTGAGGCGTCCCGTTACGATAAAGCCGGATTGGTACTACTGAGGGAGATGGTGACATGATCACGCTCAAAAGAGGAAACCTGATCGAGACCGATGCCGAAGCCTTGGTAAACACGGTCAACTGTGAGGGCTTCATGGGAAAAGGTATCGCCCTCCAGTTCAAGAAGGCCCTGCCTGAGAACTTCAAGGCCTATGAACGCGCTTGCCGAGCGGGCGAGGTCCAGACCGGCAGGATGTTTGTCTTTCCCACCGGGCACATGCTGAATCCGAAGTACATCATCAACTTCCCCACGAAGCGCAAATGGCGCGAAAACTCCCGGTTGGAGTACATTGAGACGGGTCTGAAGGATCTCATCCAGGTGGTTCAACGGTTGAACATCACTTCGATTGCTGTACCACCACTGGGCTGTGGCCTTGGGGGGCTGGACTGGCGCGTAGTAAAGCCGCTCATTGAGCAGGCCTTCGCAGAAGTCCCTTCGGTGCAAGTCACTTTGTTCGAGCCAGGTGGTGCGCCTGAGGCCAGATCTATGCCCATAGGGACTGATCGCCCCAAACTGACCGTCCCACGCGCATTGTTCATCCGTCTCATGCAGCAATATGTGGAGATGGCCTATCGCCTGACACTCCTGGAGATCCAGAAGCTCGCCTATTTCCTTCAAGAAGCTGGCCAACCCTTGCGTCTCAAGTATGTTGCTCACATTTACGGCCCTTACGCCCACAACCTGAACAAAGTCCTGGAGACACTGGAGGGCCATTACATCCGCGGGTACGGAGACAGCCAGAAGCCCGATGTGGAAATCGAACTAATGCCCCAGGCCAATAACGAAGCGGAGCAGTTCCTTACACAAGAGAAGGACGCCAATACTCGGCTTGAACGGGTGGCCAGTCTGATCGACGGTTTCGAGACACCGTACGGCATGGAATTGCTGGCCTCAGTCCATTGGGTTGCCACACACGAGTCCATGCGGGCAATGAATCCAGAACAAGCTGTCGAGGTGATCCACGCCTGGACGGATCGGAAACGAGAGATGTTCAAGGCAGAACATATCCGCATCGCATGGGATCGATTACACGAACAGGGATGGCTGGCTGAGAGGACCGAAACTACACCATGACCCCCAAGAAAAAACTCATCGAAGTCGCCCTGCCGCTGGAGGCCATCAACAAGGCCAGTGCACGCGAGAAGTCCATCCGGCATGGGCATCCGAGCACTCTGCATCTGTGGTGGGCACGGCGGCCGCTGGCGGCGGCGCGGGCAGTGATCTTCGCCCAGATGGTCGATGACCCCTCGAGCTACCCCGACCTCTTCCCGACCGAGAAGGCCCAGGAGAAGGAACGTCAGCGCCTGTTCAAGATCATCGAGGACCTGGTGCTGTGGGAGAACACCACCAACGAGGAGGTGCTTCAGCGGGCGCGGGATGAGATCTGGGCGAGCTGGCGGCGGGCCT
>CAYZUX010000297.1:0-6313 GCA_964481775.1 uncultured bacterium
TCCGAACCTCTTTACGCCGCGCGAGCCTTTCAGAAACATCCTCCGAACGTAACATCTGGTAGGCATCCACTATGCTCAATGCCAGGTCGCAATAACCGGGATACGTCCGACATTCGAAAAGCGCTGATCCGGAGGTGATCCATGCCTCTGCGGGTTGTTGTGTGAGGATTGAGTTCCTAACCAAAGCCATCTTCATCTCAAGAGGGGAACGAGGGCCCATCTCCTCTGTCCAGGAACACTGACTGGTCACAAATAGAAACGAGAACAACACGATCACCCGACTCTGTTGCCACATGAGATTTCTCCATCAATAAAACACTGGTTTGTCCCACGGATTTACTGGTAACTTGGCAGTACCTGAATGCCACTTTCAGGTAGAATACAAACATTCCCTTACACTCACTTTCTGGTTGTGAAAGAGAGAAAGCAGTGGTATCGATCCACGAACCGATCGAGTGGATCAATATGCAGAGTTAAATGCAGGAACTAGCTTCGTGGCACTAGAATGCGGGCAGGGGGGATAGAAACATTTTCCAACGTGCAGGAAAGCCGGCAGAATTGAAGCCAAGTTAGACCACGCCAATCCAATGGTCGTAAAATAATCGTTGTCTTATTAAAAGTCAAGAAGAAAAATCGTGATAGGTGCCGAATCGTATTGGGACTGGCACATCGTGTTGGCTGGCTGGAAGGAGAGGTTTTTGAATCATTGAAGAAACTGATCTGGCCAAACCATGCCGACTTCGCGCCGGAGTTCCTGTACGAGAAGGTTCACGTGGCGGTGTGAAATAGGCGGGGGTCTCACGTCCTCACTTCACTTGGTAAGTGAATGCCTTCGTGGTCACTTGCCCATCCACTTTTCTCTTCATTTTATAAACCTATGATACCTCCCCAAATAATACGGTAGAAGATAGAAAGTGCCCTCATGCTCCGAAAGTCCGGATCCTTCCGGTCCTTCGAGGTAGTCAAGATAGAAGCCATCGCGGTCTTGGCGTACATGCCCGCGTTCCTCGATCGGCAGCGCCTTGCCATCCACCCGTGACCAGCCATAGGCCGGCTGTTGACCCGGCGTTGGATCGAGCTGGACATCCAGCCGATGGCTGTTCTTCATTTCCCAGGCAATCAGATCAAGTGGCAGCCCGCGCAGGGTATCGAGTGTGTCGAGCAATGCCTGGTCATACTGCGTATAACGCTGGAGTTGGTTTTTCCGGTAAAGAGGATTATCAGGAAAAGCTTTCTCGAAGTACCCCTGTTCAGACAGCTGTTTGAAATGCTCCGCGCAGGCCCCATAGAGCAGGCTCCACAACGGGTTCTTCTGCTTGCTGATGAACAACCAGAAGTGTTCCAGGCTCTGACGGTAGAGCATTAAAAGCTCTGGGTCCTTCTCGTAGTGCATCAGCGTGTAGTAGCACCACAGCCCGAGGTCATTGTCCCAGGGGGCGATCATCTCGGGCGGGAAGGTTACACGTGGAATCAGCGTGTTGATGTGGTAGAAATGCTTCTCGCGCAGTTCTTGCGCGGCCTCCAAATACTTCGTATCACCCGTGAGATGCTCCGCGGTGGCGAGGAAGCTCAGGATCATCAGGGAGTTCAGCCCGCGTTGCTCCCAGCCCTCATGGGTGAGCAGGTAATCCGGCCCGAAGCGGCCCCAACGTGTGGGACGGCCATCGTGATCGATCAGGTTGTAGCCATTGCGGATCAGGTGATCGGTGATTTCACGCACCACCTCGCGCACAGGAGCTTTCTCATCCTCACTCTCCGCTACGAGATCATAGTAGATGGCATAGAAGAAGTAGTGTGCCGCGAGTTCATCCGAACTGGTGTCGCATTTCCAGAAGAACTTCCCATCCTCACTCTTCACGAAACGGGGAGTGATCGCCTTCCAGAAGGGGTCCGATGCCTGGCTGCGTTGGTTGTACTCCGGCCCATATTGTTCATTGACCGGTTCATGCCAATCTGCAGGAATGATCACCCGTGCGGGGAAGCCCCGCATCGATTCGGGGACGATATCAACTAACCGTTTGCAGGCCTCGAAGCACCGCCTGGCCAGCGCCTTGTCCGCTGGATCTTTGGTGAGCGCATACCGGAAGGCCATGGCGGTGCCATGCATGGCGGTGTAGCCGCCATCATTGTCGGTGATCTTCGGGTACCAGCTGGTGACATCTCCCTTGCGGGATAGGGCACAATCGGTGACATACCCATCCCGGTTGTGACGCGCCTCGACCTGTTCGAGGAAGAAGGCGGCCTTCTTTTCAAAAGTCATTTCCTGACGCTCAATCCGGCTGATTCCCTTGGGAGTGGCGATCCAGGCTGTCCCATCGGGTTCCACCGCGATGCCGTTGACGTGGTCATCCGGCAGCCAGCGTTCTCCGAAACGGTAGTTCCAGCGCTGGCCATCGAAACGGATTGCTCCGTGTTCGGTGCCGAACCAGATGACTCCATCCTCGCCTGCGGCCGCGCAGGTGAAATGGTCATAGGGAAGTCCCTCCGCGCCGGTGTAGAGCTTCCATTCCTTCCCGTCGAATACCCCCACCCCCTGATCACACCCAAACCAAAGGCGTCCCAGTGAATCGAAGGCCACAGCGGTCACTTTGCGTGGCGCCCAGGAGTATTTGGCATCAGCGGGGTAGAGCGGGGTGAAGGAGTCACCATCCTTCCAGCGGATATACAAGCCGCCCTCGGTACCGACAGCCACTGCTTTATCTGAACGGGTGGCCACGGAATGAATGGGATGGGGAGGATCAAATCCTTCAACCTTGATTGGGCCTGTTTTTCTTAAAAGATCGGCTGGAACATGGTCTGTTTCGGAGAGAAAGGTCCTCACCTCTTGTGCGAACGGGTGGAGGATCACCCCCTGCTCCCCCGGCCCACTCACCATCATCGCTGCCGCCACCACCCATGTTGGAACCATTGAACGCTCCTTCCATCCGGAATTCTTGTTACCCTCTCAGCAAGATGATATCCTTCCTCTTGCATAGGGAAAAAGCAGGACAAATCATTAAACCGGTTTACGTTAAAGGAAGTCGGATGAAAATAACCTCCCAGCCAATTCTCGGAGCCACCCGTTTGTTTATGGCTCCTTTGTTAGGTTTCTTAATCATCACAGTTCCCGTCAGCACCCCCGCCGGAGTCGTCATCAATGAGATCATGGCCAATCCCACGGACCGTGGTTTGGACTGGTCCCGTGGATACCCAGTTTACGGAAGTGGCGTGCCTTGGACCAGTCCTGATTTTGATGACTCCTCCTGGCCTCAAGGAGCAGGGCCACTCGGTTTTGGGTATACCGGATTGGGCACCACCCTCAACCTTCAATCCATCACCCCATCACTTTACCTGAGAAAAACTTTCGCTGTCTCCAGTTCAGATGCTATCCGTCCAGACCCGGTGCAGATTCTGGTCGATTTTGATGATGGGGTGGTGGTTTACCTGAATGGACAGGAGGTTGCCCGCAAAAGCATGGGGGGAGTTCATGGGTATGTTTACCATGACCAACCTGCTTATAACCAACACAATGCCGGTAGCCAGGTGATCTTCTATCCGGGTGCCGCGTCCAGTGTATTGAAGGCCGGCACGAATGTCCTTGCGGTTCAGGTCCACAATGTCAACGTGGGTGATGGAGATTTGAAAATTTCCGTCGGGATGCAGATTGCCGGAACCCCCTTCTCTACGCTTTTCACGAAAACAGAGACATTCCGGTATTTCCCAGGGTTGACTGAACCTTCCGGTGGATTAAGCGAACCTCAGGAAATCCCCACCGATTGGCGATTACGTTGGATCCGGTTGGGATTCGATGACACCGGCTGGCCGAAAGGGCCGGGAGGATTTGGGTATGCCGATGGGGATGATGCCACGGTTTTGAACCTGAGCGGAAAGGCTTCCACTGTTTATATCCGCCGGGTTTTTGAAGTGACCCCTGATATCTTAGCTTCCAGTGGCCCCTTGCAGCTGGTCGCGGATTATGACGATGGTTTCATCGCCTACCTCAATGGCAAGGTGGTGGCCAGACGCAACGCTGGAACCACCGAAACTTTTTTCGCTTACAATGCCACCGCCACCGGTGACCACGAGGCCGGAACTCCGGCAACGATCAATCTGGGCCTTCCCTCAAGTTTCCTTGTCGAGGGAGAGAATGTGCTAGCGGTCCAGGCTTTCAATAATTCCCCAAACGGAAGTGACCTTTCGATCATTGTGGATCTGAAGATCGGTGGGACTACCAACCAGATGCTGGTCCGGCATGGAGATATCTGGCGTTACTGCAATGGTCTACGCGAACCGGCTGGTGAGCAGGCCCCTCTCGATGATGAGTTCAGCGACTGGATCGAGCTTTACAATAATGGCACGGAGTCCGTCTCATTGGCCGGGTGGTCATTGACCGATGATGAGGACCAACCGGGACAATGGGACTTCCCGGATGTTTCCATTCCCGCTGGTGGGTTCCTGGTGGTCCTGGCTACGGGCAATCAAAATGTTCCTGCAGGTAATCACTACCTCCACGCGAATTTTGAACTCAGTTCGGAGGGTGAATACATTGGGCTTTACAACAATGGCCACCCGCGCCAGGTCGTGGACCGGATCTATCCTGGTTATCCCCCTCAGGATCAGGTTCACTCCTATGGACGTTCCGGCTCCGAGGGGAAGTTTTGTTACCTGGAGTTCGCTACACCGGGCGCTCCTAACATTGCGGGAGCAACATTTGCAGGAATCCTTCCCAAGCCAGTCCTGAGTGCACCGCATGGAATCTACCCGGCCTCATTCGAACTCACGATGACCTGCTCCACAGCCGGTGCCCTCATTCGTTACACAACCAATGGCTCCGAACCTACTGGGACGATTGGAGCGGATTATGAGAAGCCACTCCCCATCACTCACAATGCGGTGATTCGGGCGCGTTGTTTCAAGGAGGGATATATCCCCTCGGAGATTGTGACCCAAAGCTACCTGATGAACCTGATCGATGGGCAGGACACGGAGATCGCGAATCGTGATTTCATTGTCATGATCGGCTACACGGGCGAGGCTCCAACGACCCTGATCGGCCCCATGACCAGCCCCTACCCCACGCAAATGGTCGCTGGCACAGCACTCGGTCAGACTTTCGTGGCTCCAAAGCCATTCACACGCATTGGCTCCTCGAATCCCACCTGGTACACCACCAATGCGAACTTCAAACTGACTCTGTATGATGGCATAGGAGGGAATGCCATTGCCTCGCGGGTGATCACCAATGCGGTGGACAATGCCACCAACTATCTCACCTTTCCGGAGCAACCTGCGGGGAGCTACTACCTGGAGATGTCTGATTTAACAGGTGGTGGACAGGTTGGCTGGTGGGGTGAGCCAGCCGATATCTATCCCTATGGTGAACCCCATATCCGCTACATTCCCACCACCGATGGCTATGCCGCTCTGAAATCGATCCCCGCGATCTCAATCGTCGGAGACTCAGGGGGCAGCATCTACAAGCCGCATGGTGTGCTGGCGATTGTGGGAGGCTCCTATTCAAGTGGAAAATGGATGCCAACAACGATCGATGACTACAATCATGTGATTGTGCATGGACGCTGTTATGAACGGCCTGTCTCGGTGGAGTTCATCCCCCCTGATGGGCAACCGGGATTCCAGGCGAATTGCGGAATCCGTCCAGGCCGCAGCGATGTCTGGCGCCCGGGACTGCAACTGACCGAGGGAGTATGGCTTGGGGTTGGCAACAAGTTCACCTTCCGTTTCTACTTCCGTGGTGATTATGGACTGGATGAACTGGATTATCCCCTGTTTCCGGATACTTCGGTTGACCAATACAAGATCCTCGCCATCCGGTCGGGGAATGATACCGACTACAACAATCCTTTTGTGAAGGAATCATTCCTGTTCAGGACCCTGGCTGCATGCGGCCAGGTCTCGCCCCATTGCCGTAACATCAACCTGTTCATCAATGGTGAGTTCAAGAATTATTATTCAGTCACCGACCGGGTGGATGTCCCATTCCTTCAGCAGCATTACAAGAGCGACAAGGACTGGGATGTCATCCGCTCGCAGGTGAATCTAACCTTCACTCCCCAGTTTGAGCTGGCAAATGGAGACTATGCCGCTTGGGATGATCTGTGGGTATTTCTGAATGGACGCAGCATGGCGAATTATGACAACTACCTCGAGGCCACTCGGCGGGTCGATGTGGTCAATTTCGTTGACTATCTCCTGGTGAACCTGTGGAGCGTGAACCAGGATTGGCCCTGGAACAACTGGATTACCGCCCGTGAAAGGTCTGATTCAGGCAAGTTCCGGTTTTATCTCTGGGATGCCGATATCGCTTTTATCA
>CAYZUX010000298.1:0-6197 GCA_964481775.1 uncultured bacterium
CGAAACCTGGAGGACTCCCGAAGCCCGGTTCGTGCCCGCCTCAATGCCACCATGAACCGCCCCACCAGTGCACCTCTTCCCTCCCCAGCCGAGGTAGACACACGCGTGGTGGCCCTCGAGGCGGATGCCCTGCTGCAGGCAGCCTTTCGAGGCAACCCGGAACTTCAAGCCATCGATGCACGTATCCGCAAGGCCAACGACCAGGTTGCGCTGGCACGCAAGGAATATTTCCCGGATTTTTCACTGGGCCTCAATTGGATGAACGCCAACACCCGGATGGATCAGTCGATGGAGGATGAATATGTGGCCTCTATTGAGATGAACCTCCCGGTGTATCGGAAAAGGATCGCGGCCATGGTGCAGGAAGCCCAGTCCGGAGTTCAGGAGTACCAGAGCATGAGACAGGATGCCCAGAACCGGATTGCAGTGGATCTCCAGAACCAGCTTTACAAGCTGCGCAATGCAGAACGTCAACTCAAGCTCCTGGCCGAGCTGCTCATCCCCAAGGCACACCAATCGCTCCAGGTTACAGAGACTTCCTATAGTGCCGGCCAGGCGAGTTTTCTTGAACTGGTCGACACTGAACGGGAACTGCTGATGTTCCAGGAAAATTACTACCGCTCCATTGCGGATTACCTGCAAGCGCTCGCGAAAATCGAAGCGATGGTGGGACGCTCCGTGGTGGACCAAAACGCGCCCCCCTTGCTCCTCCCCCGGATCGATCAGGCCTCCAGCCCCGCTGAAGGCCCAATCGAAACCGATTCACCGGACTCAGTGGATGTACCCGAGGAACCACCGGTACCCGGGCCATAACAGCCCTTTCATACAGCTCGCCTACCAGTTGAACTGGTGGGCGGAAATCTTTCCGCGGGAGTTGAACTCCCCCGGCGTTATCCAAAACAGCGGAGTTCAACTCCGGGGCCAGCCATTAGAACGGGGCCAGTTTGATAGCGAAAAAGATTGAGCCATTTTTTGAGGAGATTTTCGATGCACCCCCAAACAGGAAAAATTCAACTCTTCCTGATCGTAGTCCTTGTTTCTCTGGCATTGATAGCAGGGGTAGTGATCGGAAGGAGATCCATTCCATCCTCTTTTGAAGATGGGCCAGGAACGAAAAAGGATTCCCAATCCAAGGAAAGCGCCCCGGAAGCGAGTGGGAAAGCCCAGTGGTGGACCTGCTCCATGCATCCACAGATCAAGCTTCCATCCGGAGACATGAAATGCCCGATCTGTTTCATGGACCTGATCCCCCTGGAGGAAACGGCGGAGGGAAGCGAATCAATTCCTGAGTTGTCTTTCTCGGAAAGAGCACGTTTCCTGGCAGAGGTCCAGACAGCACCCGTGGAAAGGCGCGAGGTGACCAAGACCCTGCGGTTGGTGGGAAAGATCCAGCCGGATGAAACCCAGCTGGCGGTCATCAGCGCGCGTGTTCCGGGAAGACTCGACCGGTTGTTTGTGGATTACACCGGAATGAAGGTCCGCAAGGGAGACCACCTGGTTGAAATCTACAGTCCCGAACTTTTCTCCGCGCAGCAGGAACTCCTGCAGTCAGTCCGCACACTCGCGGAAGCAGGATCCTCCGGTTCGGATCTTCTTAAAGGAAGCAACCAGACCCTGATTGAGGCTTCCAAGCAGAAGCTGATTCGTCTGGGACTCACATCGGAGCAGGTGGAGGAAGTCCTCAAAAGCGGAGTCCCCCGGGATACCGTGACCCTTTATTCACCCACCTCCGGCATCGTGATCCGGCGTGAGGGAACGCTGGGGATGTATGTCGAGGAAGGTTCCACAATCTACACCATCGCCAATCTTGCCACGGTCTGGCTTCTGCTGGATGCCTACGAATCGGACATGGAGTGGCTCCATTATGGCCAACAGGTGGTATTCGAGACCGAGGCCTATCCGGGCGAGCACTTCACCGGGACTCTTTCTTTCCTCAGCCCAACTCTCGATGAAAATTCACGGACCCTGAAACTGCGGGTGAATGTTCCCAATCCCGATGAGCGCTTGCGTCCAGGCATGTTCGCACGAGCCATTATCCAGGCAGTGCCGATTGAGGGGGGAAAAGTGATGGCACCTGAGCTTTCCGGCAAGTGGATCTGCCCGATGCACCCGGAGGTGGTTCGCGATGCCACCGACCACTGCCCGGTGTGCGGAATGCCACTCGAAACCGCCGAATCACTTGGATATCAGACTGCCCTCGGCTCAGAAAATCTCCCGCTGGTGATTCCCGATACCGCGCCATTGATCACCGGCAAGCGTGCGGTGGTCTATCTCGAAAACCAGAAAGAGGGGAAGACCTACTACACCGGCAAGGAAATTGAATTGGGCCCCCATGCCGATGGTTACTATGTGGTCTCCAGTGGCCTGGAGGAGGGGCAGAGGGTGGTAACCCAGGGTAATTTCAAGATCGACAGCGCGATGCAGATCCTCGCCAAGCCCAGCATGATGAATCCCTTTCCCACAGAGGCTCCTCCCACCCCCACACCCACGCCTGAACCGGAATATAAACCTTTCGCTGTTTCAGCTGAAATCGCCGCCAGGATCAAACCTGTCGAAGAAACCTATCTGAAACTGCAGACCGCCCTCGCGGGTGATTCCTTCGAGGAAGGGATACAGGCGGCCAGAGATCTCGTCAAAGTGGTGGAGGCAATCGGCCCACCCGCATTCGAGGGGGAGGAAAAAAACCTTTGGGATGAGGATTTCGGGAAGGTCAAAACCGCCTCTGTGGAAACCGCTCAGGCTGGAGATATGGTGGTCTTGCGGGAAAGGTTCGAGCCGCTCTCCATGGCCATGGATTCCTTTGTCCGTCATTTCGGCAACGTCCTCGATGTCCCCATGAAGCGGGTCTTCTGCCCGATGGCTTTTAACGACAAGGGAGCCTTCTGGCTTCAGACAGACAAGATGGTGATGAACCCCTATTTCGGAGATGAGATGCTGCACTGCGGAGCTTTCAAGGCCACCTATCCGCCGAGAACAACGAAAGGGGAGGAAACCCAATGACGGAGCTCAACCAAACGCCACCCCTTTCGCACCTTCCCGAACCAGACAGCCTGGTCAACCGGATGATCCGTTTTTGCATGGATAATCCCCTGATCGTGATCCTGCTGGTGATCCTGTTGTCTGGCTGGGGGTTGTATGTGATGCCCTTCGAATGGGACTCGAAGGGATTCCCCACCGATCCGGTTCCCGTGGATGCGATCCCCAACATCGGTGAGAACCAGCAGATTGTCTTCACCGACTGGGAGGGGCGTTCCCCCCAGGATGTGGAGGACCAGATCACCTATCCGCTCACTGTGGCCATGCTGGGAGTACCGGGGGTCAAAGATGTCCGCTCCTATTCGATGTTCGGTTTCTCCAGTGTGAATGTCATTTTCGAGGACTCCATCGATTTCTACTGGTCGCGGACACGAATCCTGGAACGTCTCTCGACAGTGGCCAGCGAGCTTCCGGCTGGAGTGGTCCCACAGCTGGGACCTGATTCCACGGCGTTGGGACAGGTTTTCTGGTACACCCTGGAAGGGAGGGAATGGGGGCTCAATGAACTGCGTTCGATCCAGGACTGGACTGTCCGCTATGCGCTGCAGAGTTCCGATGGAGTCAGCGAGGTGGCCTCTGTCGGAGGGCATGTCAAAGAGTACCAGGTCGATGTGGATCCTGAAGCCATGCGGGCCTACCAGGTCACACTCGAGGAGGTCGCCCAGGCGGTCCGGCGCTCCAACATCGATGTGGGGGCGCGCACCATCGAGATCAACCGGGTTGAGTACATTGTCCGTGGGATTGGCTATCTCAAGTCGGTGGATGACCTGGAGAACACGGTCATCAAGGAGAATGAGAATGTCCCCATTTACATCCGCAATATCGGTCATGTCTCCACCGGTCCGGCACTCAGGCGTGGTGCATTGGATAAGGAAGGTGTCGAGGTGGTGGGCGGGGTGGTGGTGGTGCGTTTCGGAGAGAATCCACTCCAGGTGATCAAGGAGGTCAAGAAAAGCCTGGATCGGATCGGGGAACGGGAAGTGGTGGATGGGAAGGAAACCTGGGTTTTGCATGGCTATGAGAAAAAACTCGACGATGGAACCACCTCGAAGATCCGCCTGGTCCCCTTTTATGACCGTACTGAACTGATCCGTGAAACACTCGACACACTTCGTGAAGCGCTCAAGGAAGAAGTCCTCACCAGCATCCTGATCATCGTGATCATGCTGTCACACTTCCTGAGCTCGGTACTCATCTGTTCACTTCTGCCACTGACCATCCTGGTGACCTTTATCCTGATGTGGATGTTCGGGGTGGATGCCAACATCATGTCACTGGGCGGGATCGCTATCGCCATCGGAGAGATGGTGGATATGGGGATCATCTTCGCGGAGAACATCCTGGCCAAGGTGGGACGCAGGGAGGGAACCTCCAACAACCTCACCCCCACACCTTCCAACAACAACCTCACCCCCCCTGACCCCCCTCTCCCACAAGGAGAGGGGGGAGAGATGGATGCGCGAGGGGTGGTTTATGAAGCCGCCACCGATGTCGGCAGCGCGGTGGTGACTGCCATGGCCACCACGATCGCCACCTTCCTGCCGGTGTTCGCCATGGTGGGCGCCGAGGGGAAACTGTTCACACCCCTGGCTTACACCAAGACCTTCTGTCTGGCGGCCTCGTTACTCATCGCAATCGCGATTGTGCCCTGCCTGATGCTGTGGGTGGTACGCAAGAAGCGGATACCATTCTGGTTGAAAGCTCTCAATGTGAGCATCCTGAGCGCTGCCGGAGTTTGGGTATGGATCCAGATCAATCCCTGGCTGGGGGCTTTGCTCATTGCGCTGGCAGTGTTTCGTTTCTTCGAAACCAGCCTTTCGGGTTGGAAGGGTAAGACGGTCCAATGGATACTCAATTCAGCCATCGTGGTTGTCATCATTCTGGTACTGACCGATTCCTGGATGCCTCTCGGACACCGTCCCGGCTATCTCAAGAATCTTGGGCTGGTTTCCACTGTATATGGCACGGTCATCGCGGGATTGCTGCTATTCCAATTCCTCTACCCTTACCTGCTTCGTTTCTTTCTCGATCACAAGTGGGTTTTCTACCCTATTCCCTTGTTTCTTTCCGGTTTGGGACTGAGTATCTGGCTGGGGTTCGAAACCCTGTGTGGATGGATCCCCTCGACCTTGGACCGGGTCGGGCTGGAGGGGGACCGTCTGCGGGCTTCGCCACCCTGGGTGGCCCTGGTTCACAAGTTTCCCGGCCTCGGCAAGGAGTTCATGCCCCCGTTGGATGAGGGTTCCTATCTCTACATGCCGACCACCATGCCCCATGCAGGTGTGGAGGAGTGTCTCGATGTCCTCTCCAAGCAGGACCGTCTGATCCGGGCAATCCCGGAGATTGAGTCGGTGGTGGGAAAGATCGGACGTGTGGAAAGTCCCCTTGACCCGGCCCCGATCTCCATGGTGGAGACTGTCATAAATTACATACCGGAGTGGTCTGTCGATCCGCAGACAGGCGACCGGGTTCGCAACTGGCGCGATCACATTCAAAGCCCCAGCGATATCTGGGATGAGATTGTAAAAGAAGCCCAGCTGCCCGGCTCCACCGCCGCTCCCATGCTTCAGCCGATCGCCACACGGCTGGTGATGCTCCAAACCGGGATGCGTGCCTCCATGGGGATCAAGGTCTATGGCCCTTCCCTGGAGGTCATCGAGGATCTCGGACTTCAGATCGAACGCTTTCTCAAGCAAATCCCCACGGTCGAACCTGCCACAGTCATCGCGGATCGTGTGGTGGGTAAACCCTACCTGGAGATCCGTCTCGACCGTAAAGCCATCGCACGTTTTGGAGTCAATATCCGGGATGTCCAGGATGTGATCGAGATGGCCATCGGGGGAATGCCGATCACACGCACGGTCGAGGGGCGGGAACGTTACCCGGTGCGGATTCGGTATGAACGCGAACGGCGTGATACCATCGAGGAGCTGGGGCGAATCCTGGTGCCCAGCATGAGGGGCGGTGGACAGGCAGGGGAGAACAGTATGGACAACTCCGGAACCGAATCTCCGCCCGCACCCGTTCAAGTTCCGCTTTCCCAACTTGCCAGTATTGAGTATGTAAAAGGGCCTCAGGAGATCAAAAGCGAGGACACCTTCCTGGTATCTTATGTCCTTTTTGATAAGAAACCCGGCAATGCCGAGGTGGAAGTGGTCCAA
>CAYZUX010000299.1:0-6145 GCA_964481775.1 uncultured bacterium
TTCCATCTGAATGGCCCCCTCGTTACGTCTCGGTTCCTACACGCGAACCGATGATGGTGCCTTACCTCTACCACATCCCAGATCCCATCCCCATTGATGTGGGTCGTCAGCTTTTCATAGATGATTTCCTGATCGAACCAAATACGCTTATCAGAACCTACCACCAGGCGGAATACCATCCAGGCAATCCCATCCTTACCCCGGCCCAGCCCTGGGAGACAGGTCCCTTGTCTCAGGATCTTCCAGCTCCTACCGCCATGGTCTTCAGCGATGGAGTCTGGTATGACCCGGCGGATCATCTTTTCAAGATGTGGTACATGGGTGGGTATGGCAAATCGACCTGTTATGCCACTTCAAAGGACGGAATAACCTGGGAAAAACCCGCACTGGATGTGGTACCGGGAACCAATATCGTCAGCCAGGCAGGCCGTGATTCCACCACTGTCTGGCTGGACCTGACCGATCCTGATCCCACAAGGCGTTACAAGTTGTTCGCCTACTCGGGCAATAAGGAAGAAAGTGGCCTCTCCCTTTTCTTTTCGGCGGATGGGATTCACTGGGGTGATCGAATCATCAAGAGCCCTCCGACCGGAGACCGGAGTACAGCCTTCTTCAATCCCTTTCGGGGGGTGTGGGTCTACAGTATCAAAACAAGTTTCTTTGACCGCCGGAGGAGGTATTGGGAGCATCCAGATCCAGTCGAGGGGGCTCGGTGGGGGGAAGAGGAACCTCCACTTTGGGTAGGCGCTGACCGTCTGGATACCTGGTGGCCCGAATATAATCGTCACCCCCAGCTTTATAACCTCGATTGTGTGGCTTATGAGAGTGTCCTGCTGGGGCTTTTCACCATCTGGCCAGGACCCGGTGGCGGGGGACGTCCCAAGCCCAATCAAGTCTTTACGGGTTTCAGCCGGGATGGGTTCCACTGGTACCGTCCAGATCGCAAACCCTTTGTCCCAGTCTCCGGGGAGGAAGGTTCCTGGAATTATGGAAATGTCCAGTCAGCGGGTGGCTGCTGTCTGGTGGTTGGCGACCGTTTGTATTTTTATGTGAGTGGACGCACAGGAGTGCCCGGCTCCAACTCACCTGCTTCTGGAACCTCCAGTACCGGTCTTGCCACCATCCGTCGTGATGGCTTCGTGTCAATGGATTCGATGGACAAGGAAAGACAACTGACCACCCGTCCGGTCACCTTCAAGGGACGTTACCTGTTCACCAATGCCGCTGTACCTGATGGCGAGCTGCGAGTTGAAATCCTCGATGAAAACCGCAACCCACTTGAACCTTTCACCTATGCAAAGTCGGAACCATTTCAGGGTGATTCCACCCTCAAACGCATGAGTTGGCACGGGGTGGATAATCTTGAACCACTGATTGGTAAACCCGTCCGCTTCCGTTTCCATCTAAAGAACGGCAGCCTCTACTCTTTCTGGGTGAGCCCTGAGGAATCAGGTGCCAGTTATGGGTATGTCGCGGCCGGAGGACCAGGCTTTACTGGTCCTATCGATAATGTGGGAAATGCTGCACTCAGCATAGGAAATCCCAACTGATATCAAAAAAAGTGGGGTTCGTTCGAGACAGGAAGTTCAAGGAATTGAACCTTTCTTCTACAACATCCTGCCATCGAAATTTCCCTCTTTACTGGATCTGTAATGGCTTCGTATAAGAGAAAGCATTCTGGGCATGGTAGAGGGTAGTCAGTTCATTGAGGGCATCTTTCAAGATCTGCCCTTCCATCTTATTTCCATTGATTACGAGTTGGCTGTCGATCAGACCACGCAGATAGAGGATACGCCAGCGCCAACTCTCTCTCGCCCAGGATGGCAACTCTCCATCCACCTTTTTAAGAAGGTTGAAGGCCTCCAGGGATTTTGGACCCCTTTCCACCCATGCTTCTTCCAGGAGATGGACCGCTTTCAGAACATCCTCAACTACACCAGGATTAAATTCGTAAGCCACATACTCCCGTAGTGTGTCCTCTGCTGGTGTATCCCGGTTCCAGTAGAATTGAAAACAGATCGTCTTGTTCATGTCTTCATAGATGCCCTCTGAATAGGGCATTCCCCCTGAGACCTTCCCATTGGTTTGCTTCCAGAGTGTCTCATATCGTCCGGGGAGCGGATTGGCTCCGAAAGACCCCCAGGGATTCCGGCCCCACATGCTGATTTCCGGAAAGTTGTAGAGCGGCAATCCGGCAGGAACTACATGATCCAATGGATAACGGGGGAAATCCTCATGATCATCACACATGATGGCATCCAGCCAGGCATGATCCTTTTCGAGAAAAGCAGCCAGACCCTCCCATTCCCCCGCCGGAGGCTTATCATAAACCCAGGTTGAGAGGATCACCTTGAGGTCCGGAAAGATGGTGCGTTCCATCTCTACCATGTTCTTCGACAATTCCGGAAAGGCCTTCGCTCCCCAAGGGAAACAGGCATCACATCCACAACCTCCCTCGTCATAAGGCCAACAGAGAGTGTAATCCAGGCCAACCTCTTTGAATTCGGAGAAGAGGCCCTGGTAGAGCTTCATCAGGTATTCCCTGCCCCCGGGTTTGGAAGGGCAGCAGTTGAAACCCAGATTACCCTTGCGGCCCAAGGGATCCCGGTTGGGCGTTGCCAGGATCTCTACAGGTGCGGTTTTGAAGCCCTGGTTCGGGCATTGTCCCAATGCCGTCTTGAGGCCTATTCCTTTGGCGGCACGAAAAAGGTCACGCAAACGATCCAGATGTTTCTGTAGAGCAGGGTCATCCAGTCCCGTGAAATCGAAGGTTGGAATACAGACAAGGACTGCATTCGCTCCCCACAAGGCAAGGTCTTCAAGATAACGGCACACCTCTTCGACAGGAGCAGCCTGGTAGAAGTTGTTGAAATGGGTAGCCGCATAAATGGCACGGAATGACCCCTGTGGTGCTGATTGGCCTCTCCAGGAGCTGGGAATGAATCCAACAGCATCATAGCCCGATGTTCGAAGAAACTTCCCGAGTCCGTAAAGGATGGAATGCTCATCTTCTCCAAGGATTAGGATGCCACCATTGGGAGCATCCCGGATCGCGTAACCCTCTGGGGGTAATGAGGCATCAGTGGCAAATTCGATTCTGAAATCCGCATCTCCAGAAAGCGTTACGTGGACTCCGGACCTGGTGGTCATGTGTCGTTGAGCGATTGCGGCGATCCTCTCCATGACTGGACCATGAGGATCGGAGATGACAATTCGCACGGAGTCCACCTGAGCAGTTGTGGAGCTGCATATCATGACTGGAATCAGAAGGGCTGGAGGAACCATTCCTTTTCTCCTTAGCTGAAACTCGACGCTAGTCAGGTCAATACCATTCCATCCGGTCTGGTCATCTCCAAGGTACTTCACCCACGCCTGAAAGAACAGATCGGATCGAATTCGGTATTCGATGCCTTTTCATTTGGATGCTAATGCAATATTTGAAATACCGATCCAGGCCATGGTGGGATTCGGATTCCCATCGACTACCTCAAGATGGACTCTCCATCCGAAATAGTTTGCCACTGGGATCCGGACTTCACGGGATGCATGGGTACCCGACGGAGTTATTGAGTGCAGCATCTTGCCCGTGGATGACTCCACGAGTTGAACAGTCAGTTGATTTCCATTTCCAGAGGTTCCGCCTTGAAGATCAAATGTGAGGTATGGACTATCGATTTCAAACTCTGGAGAGGTGGCTTTGCCGGTTGCGGACTCCCCCTTCGATACCAGCGAGTTCAAGGTCGCAGTCGGGAAAAGACCTGGTTGCGCCGCCACACAAAAGGCATTTCCCTCTGTCTTCCAACCCTCCAGATTTCCCGGTTGATTCAGATGGTAGAGGATCCTTCGCGGACGTGACAAGGCAGCGGTTTCACCGCGCTGAAATAAAGAAAAGAGTGGATCCGATTCGAACAATTCACCGGATACTGCAACCAGTCCAAGTGCTGGATCGGCACCAAAAACTGATATGGTAAGCGAGCTTGCTTTGCTTCTCTCCGGCAGATTGAGTTCAACCACATTCAGAGTTGCAGATGGCACTCGCCGTACCAGGCATGTTGACCAGTATTCCGGTTGTGGGAAAGCTGGAGCCTTTCCTTCGTTCCAGTCCTCCATAGTGGGATCCAGCAATGGGAGCAGATCAAACCGGTTCTTTCGAGGTTCCTCTCGACTCCAAGTCCAATCCAGGAAATGTTTTTTATCACCACTTCCCCAATCCAGATCTCCGGGGGAAAAGAGATCCCGGCTGATCACGGCACCCGACTCAGTACGGATGGAAACATTGGCCACCTTGACAAAGGCATCATGGTTATCCAGATATGGAATCACCAGAAGATAGACCTTTTTCAGCGCGGTTCCAAAAAGATCAATTGTTACTGAGGAGGTCCCTGTCTTGGATGAAACAGGTATCAGTTTATTCTCTGTGATATGAAAAGATAATCCTGGGATTTCAGCAACCGTCATGGTGCTCTGTCCAACCAGGCTGCTCAGGTTGGGAGCATATTGATCCCAACCCATCCAGTCATAGGGACGGAAGCTGCGAATGCCGGGACGTTCGAGATCATTCTTAAGCATATTTTCCTGGAGTGGGAAAGAAACGTTGGATCTCCTCTCATCTCTTTTTGTTGAAATGGATGCAAGTTGTTCCTGCTGAACTTCAAACTTGAATGTTACCCCCCATTCATCGCCAACAAACCACGTTCCCTGGTTTTCTCCAGGAGACAAGTGACCAAGGATTTGCGAGTTGAGGTTTATTGCATAGTTTTTTTCAGTTCTCGACGGTATATCCACATCCAATGCGTGGTTGGTTCCTGCTATGTTGATCAGGGTTGAACCTTGGACAGGATCAGATGTGTTATTGCGAAGGAGAAGCCGGATGTTCCAGGAATCGGATTTATCCTGAGTAGATACAGTAACTGCGGCTTCATATCTTGGAAGCACAGTCACATCAATGGGGACCCAGAAAGGAGTACCTTCTCCGATGGAGCACAACAGAAAAAAGGATCTCCGGGAGAAATTCAGCAACCCAAGACGGCCATACCCCAGATAAGGTTTGAGTTGTCCCTTTCGAATGGTTGCTCTCAGATTTCCATTATTCTCGATGGAATATCCTGACAGGACCTTTGAACGATCTTCTATTTTCAGGATATGAAGTCCTTCAGGCCTAACCTCGAAAAGATCTCCCTCAGCCACTGATTTGATATTCTCAATGTTGTATTTGAATGGATCTATCAATAATTCAATAGCGGTGGACATTTCACTTGCGGTTGATGCCGAAAGAACGACACAGTTCACTCCGGGGGTGAGTGAATATTCTTTCTCAGTCCCATTGATCTTGAATTCTTTGATGCGACAAGGCGGGAGAGACCACTGGATCACTCGTTTGAGTTTGTTCTGGCTGGTTATTGTATAGACGAATCGATCACCATCATGCTGATATGCCGCTGAAAATTCGGGTAACACCAAATTGGCCGATGGCCAGGCATCAGGAAATGAGGGCAAGACTCTCAAAATTCCTTCGGGCTTGTTCACACGAAGCCCAAAAAGGTCTTCAATCACCGATTGCATGTAAAGACCCGCAGGTGGTGTGAAATGAGATGGAACCGGTTCATGGGCTACTTCCATCCAGGTTCCACGAAGTCTCTCATTCATCACCCATTCAGCGACAGCCTTGAGCGGACGGTAGACCTCATTCCTCAAACCCACGGCAGCAAGACCCTTGGCTCCCCAGGGTTGTTGCGCTGCTCCAGCCTGGCAACCCGTGGTCATCTCATTGTGAGTTGGAAAATTGTTGGAACAGTAGACCGGCCCATCAGTTCCAGTCAGTCTATCCCGGAGATGGCGAATGCTGGTCCAGCTGTCGATTGGATCGAGAAGACCGTAGATGACTGGATAGATCAGGGTGTGGTATTGACCATCTGGACGCACTAATCCCAGCGGATCCTTATAGTACATGAATCGTCCAAGGTCTTCTTGCCATAACTGCTCCTTCAGACGTGTAACCGCGATCTGGGCTTTTGATTGGTAAGCTGCAGCTTCATCAGGAAATCCAAGTACTGAAGCCAGCTGGGAGGCAGTTTTCAACATCTGTATCCCTTCAATTGACGGGCTGGTTCCGTTGAAAGGGGTATGGATGAAATCCTCCTGGTTT
>CAYZUX010000300.1:0-6079 GCA_964481775.1 uncultured bacterium
ACTCACAAAGAGTCCGGGTGTAATGGTAATTGTTACACATCAGGTAGTCCGCATCCGTCTCGGTGGTCGCACTGCATGCTCCCATGTGGAAGACCGCCTTTACATCCCTCAACTTTCCCTGTGTGACCAGATCCAGAAAATCCTGTTTGTCAAGGTAGTCTTCGAAGGCAAGTCCGGAGAGATTCTTCCATTTATTGCCACTCCCCAGATGATCCACCACGAGGATGTTCTCATACCCCCTTTGATTCAGCCCAGCAACGAGATTGCTTCCAATGAATCCCGCTCCCCCAGTCACAATGTATCGTTCATTCATCAAGTCATTAACCCTTCGGCTTTCAAGGATCATTGGAATGCTCCACTCCATCCACACCATGAACTCAATCTGAAGGCTACCCTTGGCTGATTATTCAGAAAACCCCTCATAACCATTTGAAAAAGCAAGGGGTTCTACCCTAAACTACTCAATGGAAGCCTGATGGATACTACATTGGGAGGTCAGTAACATGAGACAGAGTGGGTTCACCCTGATCGAGCTTCTGATCGTCATCGCCATCATTCTGATCCTGATTGCAATTGCCTTACCCAACTTCCTTGAAGCGCAAATCCGTGGACGAGTCGTAAATGCCCAGGGGGAAATGCGTTCTCTTGAGACCGCGATTGTCTCATACAGCCTCGATCACAAACGTCACCCTGGAGATGGGTTTGAGGTAGGTGGTGGCGATGCGGAGGGCAACCGTTATGTCTACTCCCAACTCACCACCCCCACGGCTTATGTCAAATCCATTCCCCTGGATGAATTCAATTCAGCAGACCGTGCCGTGGATGATGCCGGGGCCGGTGCGGGAACACGCGATGTCAGAAACAATGTCTACCGGTACTACGCGGCCCGGTGGTGTTGTCTGGCATCTGGTAACAATCCGCCCTCGGGTCCAAGACCCGGTGAAGCCTGTGATGTCAAAAAGGGGATAGGCCTCATTTATGCGTACCCGTTTGATCCAAGGATTGCCTATGCCGGCAAGTGGATTGTTGTTTCTCCGGGACCGGATCGCAGCCATGGTTACGGGGAGTGGATTATGCACAAGGGGAGTGTCCGGGGTGGGAACCCACGAGTTTACTCCCCAACGAATGGAACTGTGAGCTATGGAGACCTGGCGCGTTATGGGATCTGAGGAGCCTCAGCGGTTATCGGACCTCTCCCTTACCCGCGTATCTCCTTGATCTTGGCGGCAGTTTCTGTGGCGATGCGCTGGATTGTGGCCCAGTCCTGTTTCTTCACCAGGTCGCTCTTGGCAATCCAGGTTCCCCCGCAGGCCAATACAATGGGGAGTGAAAGGTAAGCCGCGAGATTCTGTTCATTCACCCCACCCGTGGGGATAAACTTGACCCCCGTGTGTGCATAAGGACCGGCCAACGCCTTCATCATTCCAGCTCCGCCAGCCTGTTCAGCGGGGAAAAACTTGAGTGCCTTCAGTCCGAAAGAAAGACCCTTCTCCACCTCGCCGGGAGTCATCACGCCGGGGAAAATGGGCAGGTTGATCTCGATCGCCTTCTCCACCACTGTAGGATTGAGTCCGGGTGTGACCACAAATTGGGCACCGGCATCGCGTGCCGCAATGAGGTTTTCGGTGTTGAGTACAGTACCCGCACCGACAGTCGCCTCGGGGAGCTTCTTGGCCAACAGGCCAATAGCCTCAGCCGCTGCCTGGGTCCGAAAGGTGACTTCCATGCCCGCCATCCCCGCCGATAACAATGCCTCACCCACACGCAGGGCATCCTCCGCTTTATCCACCACAAGAATCGATACAACTCCCATTTCCCCCAGGCGTTTCTGGATGTCACTCGGCATCTTACACACTCCCTTGTTGGTATTGGGGCATATTGGTACGGATGACCTGACAATTCAAGACCGATCCGGGAAGAAGGGGAAAAGAGCCTGAATCTCATCTGGGTTGGGTTGCTGCCCATACTCACAAATCTCGAACACCTCGGCATAACGGATTTTTGAGGCTTTCTCATCTCCATAAAACGCCTGGAGTTTCTCCTGCCCCATGATGGTGGACTGTTGCAGGAACGACCCCCAAGTGTTTTTCAGCCATACGAGGCGTTCCTCAGGACCATCTGGTACCGTGTCGATCTGTCCCTCCATCCAGGGCAGCCACTCGTAAAACTGGGAGTCCATGGCATCCAGCATCGCCCACTTGGTCTCCATGACCTCATCGACCGCCACGGCCACATCCACACGAAAAGGTGTTGGCCGGGTGAAGGAGTCCACGAAATAAAGAAACATGGGGTTTGATTCCAGGCGGGGTGTCTCTGGACAGAAAAATGGGACACAGACCATGTAAGCGGCATCCTGAACCGCCTGAGAGGTGTAGCGGTGGTCGGGGTGGTAATCATTGGGACGGTGAGTCAGAACCAGATCCGCCTTCCACTCACGGATGAGTCGGACAACCTCCTTGCGGAGATCCAGAGAAGGCACCAACTCACCGTCATGATGATCGAGAACTCGGAATTGATAACCGCCCAGCCGTGCCGCACGTTCTGCTTCCGCCTTACGGCATACTGCGAGTTCCTGGCCATGGATCGTTTGGTGACCGATGTCACCACAGGTCATTGAGACAAAGAGAACATTGTGTCCCAGACGCGACCACAGGACCGCAGTTCCGCCGGCGAAGATTTCACAGTCATCGGGATGTGCCCCGAAGCAGATGATGTTGAGGGGGCGCTTGGGAGGATTAACCAAGCCTCTCGGCCTCCTCCTTGGCAATTTCTGTCCAGCGGATGATCCGGTAGGGATCGTGACAGATCGTGTGATTGTCCTTCATGATGATTTCGACCACACATCCACGGGTGATCTCAAGGGCCTCACGCAGACTCTTTCGTATGGCTGCTTCATCAAAAGTGGGCATGGCCAGCGCGGCGGGATTGGGTTTCATGGAGTAGATGTAGTTCGCTTCGAGATTTTCAGCCATCTTCCCCAGGTTAGCCCAAGGGGAAACTGAGACTCGCCGCAAGCGTGGGGTCTTTTTAACCACATGCCAGCGTGAATCCAGCGCCTCGCAGCATCCGTAGCAGTTCAAACCGAACTTCTCCAATAGAGGCAACTGATACTGGAACACAAACTCTTCGAACATGGCGGGCGAGACTGTTCCGGTTTCCTGGCTCTCGCAAAATCCCCACATGTCCCGGGAACGAACCTGGCCGTTCCCGTTTGGAGACTGGGGCAACTCATCGGTCCATCCAAAGCCCCCGGATCCGACATACTCCCCACGGTTGTTGAGGTAGAGCAGGCCCTGTTGTTCAAGGTACTCGAGCTTGGCGAGGTGACCATCACGCAGGAAGGCCATCAGCCGATGAAGACCGTTGGGATTGTCGACCATGTCCCACAGGATGCGTTCCAGACCTCGCAACCGTGCCAGCGGCCAAGTCATTCCCAATGACCACCACCAGGAGGTTTTCCGGCGGACAGTCAGGATGTCGCCGAAGATAGACTCCGCCTGCTCCAACTGCGCATCACTCTCAGTCCAATCAATGGAAATCATGGGGAAGCGCAATCCGCTGAGATTCTCCAGATCCTTCAAGGGAGATTCCCAGGTGTAAGCGCCCCCCTGCACTCCGGAGTTGATAAAGGTTTCATGGACTCCCCAGTCTGATTCGGTGTAGACATGTGGGACAGAGAAGAAAGGTTCAATGACCATGTCATCCCGCATCCGTCTTCCAGAGAAGACTTGCATCCGCAGAAGGAATTCCCAATGGCGGCCCAAAGTGCTCTCGCACTCCAGGTAGCTGGCGGGAATGATTTCATTCCAGGAGTTTTCGGGGCTACTGAAGATGAGGGGACGGGTTCTCTTGAGCTGGTTGTGATCCAGCCACAAACGCCGTTTCTCCTCCTCGATGGGCCGGGCAGCCAGATCGGCCACTAACGAGGCCCACCTTCTCAGGACAGAACGGTCATGAGGCGAAATCAGGAGCCCCACTTGACAAGATCGCCGTGGCTGAGTGTTCCATTGGTAGCACTGTAAACCGGGCTGTTGCCGGAGGTGACCGACCAACCCGCTTGTGCCAGGGGCTTGTACATGGCCCACTCGCCATAGTCATGGAGCCGGTTCGGACCGGGAGACCAGATCACCCATTTACCCAGGAACTCCGAATCGTAATTCCTGCCAGCTGGCAAGTTGATGCATTTTTCAGACTTGCTGACTGGAGTTCCGCCCAGTGCCAGGCATCTCCACCAGGCCGCATAGAACCTGTATGTCTGATTGCGTTCATCGCGCTTGTTGTTATTGGTGTCATTATAGGCGCTGTGGAACTCGTCGTAGGGGATGGAGCTGAAATACTTGATGGGAGTGGTGAGCTGCACCCAGATCCGAGGATTCTCCTCTGGGTAGAAAATTCTTCCCGGCTGGGAGTATCCCGGAAGCTCGAACCCATCGCGTGGATGACGTTTCCAATCCTGAAAATAGGATGCCATCGCAGGCTCAATACTTCGCATCTCCGCCATTGCATTGGTAATCCTCGCGCGCACCTGGGCTTCAAGGAAATTGGGCAGGGCGATGGCGATCAGAATGAGAATGATTGCGATCACGATCAACAGCTCGATGAGGGTAAAACCAAGTTTCTTCATGGCACCACCTGGCGTTCAACAACGAATGTGGACCGGCGACTCGCCTGACACCGATATCATACTCTGGATTCAAGTTTCTTTCACACCCTCTGTTTTTGAGGCTGCGTGTACCTGGCCCAGGGGCGTCAAGTATATCATCTTTATTATCTGCGGTTCTCTGGAGGATTCATTCTGAGAGAAGGAAATCGGGATGGATAAGAGAATCTGTTATTCCTCAAATCCACCTCGTCCCACCAAAGGCACGAACACACAACCACAGATGTCTTCCAGAGTGACACCCGATGGAGCTTTTCTCAAACGTTTGAGCTTCTGACTGTCCCGGTCTCCCACGGGTATCACCAACACCCCATTCATGGAGAGCTGTTCGATCAGGGGTGTGGGAACTGAGGGAGCAGCGGCTGTGACCAGGATTCGATCGAAGGGCGACTCCGAGTCCCATCCCAGGCTCCCGTCTGCGAGGAGACACTGGATGTTTTTGTACCCCAGTTGCTCCAACCTTTTCTGCGCGCGTTCCATAAGCCCCGCGAAACGTTCAATCGTGATCACCTGGCGCGCAAGAGTGGCCAGAATCGCGGTCTGGTAACCAGAACCAGTGCCGATCTCCAGAACTTTGTCTGTGGAGCGAATCTCCAGCGACTGGGTCATGAGTGCGGTGATATACGGTTGCGAAATGGTCTGGCCTTCGCCGATGGGAAGTGGACGGTCCTCATAGGCGAGGTTCCGGACATCTTCTGGCACATATTCCTCGCGTGGGATCTTACGGAAGGCATCCAATACACGGGCATCATGGATACCCCGTGCCTCGAGATGTTCCCGGATCATGCGTTCCCGGCCACTGGTGTCGCCACGTTTACCGAAGAGCATGGCTTTCATTTTACAGCTGTTTCAATCGCCGTTGGGAGCCTGCAGTGGTGGCCAATCCGCGAAAAAATCGACATCCTCCGGGTATGCGGTCATCCATCTTAAGGGAGTAATGGAAGCCATGGATTGATCCAGGGCTGAAAAATCGGTTCCATCTTCAAGGACATGTGTGGGCGGTTCTCCCCCCAGCCAGTAAAGCTCGTTTCCCTCCTTATCCCGTTTCATGATGAAGCGGTCCCGATAGATGCGTTTCCCAATCCGAGTGAAACAACCTCCTTTCAGAAGATCGAGGGGGATGTTTGGGACATTGATATTCAAGAAAGTATGTTCCGGAAGGTTGTGTGAAAGAAACGCCGGAAGGAATGACCGCATGAAAGTCACAACGGTCTCAAAATGGAGCGGTTGTGAATCGAACCGGCTGGAGAACTCAGTGGCCAGCGAAACTGCCACCGAGGATTTATTGAAGATCGCCCCCTCACGTGCCCCGGCAACCGTTCCCGAGTAGACCACATCAGTTCCCAGGTTGGCTCCATGGTTGATACCCGAAAAGACATAATCCGGGGAATTGTCCTCACAAAGAAAACTTCTTATGCC
>CAYZUX010000301.1:0-6003 GCA_964481775.1 uncultured bacterium
TGAGGTACGGGTTGGTGTCCCCGTAGATGTCTTCGTGGAGGTTGGTGTCCCCGTATGTGTTTTCGTCGCGCTCGAAGTTGGTGTTAAAGTGGAGGACGCCGTGGTGGAAGGTGACGGTGTTGGCGTTGGTTTGGGCTGGTTAATAAATATGACGAAGTATT
Source organism: uncultured bacterium (assembly GCA_964481775.1). GTDB lineage: Bacteria > Hinthialibacterota > Hinthialibacteria > OLB16 > OLB16 > OLB16. The sequence continues at coordinate 162 of CAYZUX010000301.1, forward strand.
CATACCAGGGAATCGGAATCCAGCGTATTCTCCGGAGGCGAGCGACTGTGGGGCCGGTCGGCTCTGTCTTAAGTTCCGTGTCCGTTCCATCATCACAGTGCAATTCACCGATCGAGGGAATCTGTGTAATGCCGTTCCTGCTGATATGAGCGGGTGTGAAGTTTTGTACGCTTCCTCCCGAAGGAAGGTCGACTTCCACGAAGATGTCGAAGAAACTGTCCGCCGGGAAGTTATGGCCAGCATTGACCTCCGTGATCCGCCCCACGCTGGGACGAGTGGGGGATTCACGCAACCTCAAAATCCCTGTACCGAAAGGATTTGGAGATGTTAATTCCATGGATACCAGTTCAGTCTGGATTTCCATTTTACCATCCCCATCGAGGTCGCCCACTAAGCTGCGGTGTACTTTGGCGGTGCCATTGAACGTAAGATCCGCCACACCAAACTCAGGAACCTCGATCTCACATCCCATTCCCACTTGAATCCTGTCAGTTCCAGGACAAGGGAATTCACCTCCAAAGCCACGGTAATAATCGGGTTCGTATTGAATACTCCCTAGATCCACCTGCTGCTGCCATGGAGTGATCGGCACATATCCAGGCGGACAGTTTTCATAAACAGTATAATTTCCCATCTCAAGATCCTGGAAATCCAGGATCCCCTGGCTATCTGATTGCCCATCGGCAATTTTGGTCATTGGAATCTGGGTTCCCTTGTAAAGCTCAAAGGGAACAAAGGGAACTGGGATACAAAAGGGATTGAGCTTGATGATGTAAATGCTCCACCAAGGAAACCACCAGGGGATTGGACGGATGAAGGTGCAATTCATCTGTTGGATGAGGGCCACAGGTTCGCCATTTGGATCAGCTTGGTTGAAAAGTGGGATAGGAGCATTAGTCAGGGTATGGGTAACTCCCTCAAACGGAAGAGCATCGACCTGTTCGGATTGCCACTGAGCGCCCTGCCGGTTGAAAAGGTTCACGTCTCGATCAACATCCGTAAGAGTTACGTCGAAAAAGACATCGAAGAAACTTTGAGATGGAAAGTCTCCAGTTGGGGAAATGAGTCTTCCTGTTGAGCTCTTGGTGGGTGATTCACGTAAATGGACAGTGCCTTGAGAGAGATCAAGGGCATGAAGCTCGGTGGTGATGGTGTTTTGACCTTCCAAGTTGGGGTGAAAACAAGAGCTTCGTATGACACGGGAATTCCCTGTCAACATCAGAGTCTGCGGTGGTCCAGGAGGATTGATGGGGATATAAAGCAGATTGCAGGTGGTGAGGTAACAGTCCACCCAGGGCCAGAAAATAAGCCTGCATTGGAGCAATGTGATTCCTGTGGGATTGTTGTCGGGATCCAGGAGAGGGATGTTGACTGGCCCTGATTCAAAAGGATTGTAAACCTCTTGCGGAGTGGCACTGCCTGCTTCCGGATCCAGACGAGTAAAGGGGATGCTCCGAGAATCGCTAATATCGTCAAGGTGAATCGGCTCTCCATTATGAACGGGAGGAAAACTTCCGCCGAGGTCTATCTCGGTGAAGATGTCAAAGAAGCTGTCCAGCATCATTTCATTTTCTGGAAAGCGTTGACTGGTCCGGCCTTTACTCGGAAGCGTGGGTGATTCTCTTATCCGCAGAGCTGCACCCCCAAGCGGCGAAGTACCACTCAAGTTCAGGGAGACTTTGTCAATGGGAATGGTGGTGGTGATTGGGCTGACAACGGGAGCCGCGCGTTCAATGACAGCCAAACCCGAGGCCTTCATGGTGTATACCTGTTCCCCATATTCGACTCGTAACTCGATCTCAGCCCCCATCTTGTCGAGTCCCGGTGGAGGGTAATCAGCTCGAGCGACATGGGGGATGCTACAAAAGAGAAAACACAACGGAATACTGAGAAAGCACCTTTTCGGGCAGGTAAAAGTGGTGATACTCATCGCAGTTTCTCCTTCCAAGTCAGGCTTGCGGGCGGTTTAGGACCAGCGAGGTCCTACCAAGCACAAAACAACAAAGGAGTGACGGCCATTTTGGGATTGCCGTCAGCAATATATTAGTATTCAGAATGCACAAATATAATCCGCTTGTCAAGTGCGATTTATTTCTTTGTGAATATTTGAGAATTCATGCCTTAGTATTCATGTATTCTGGTATTTGGTGGTTGGTCATGTTATCACTTTCAAAGGATTGGGAATCGAGAAAGGTTGGCCATTTTCGCCAATAATCGAGCTAAATCGTGCCGTCTCCATCTTTTATTGAGTCATCTACGGGCTCATGGATAGTGAAGATATATACGATAATGAGTATTTTATTAACACATAACCTGTATATGCTATATTCTTTCTCAAATACTGGAATGTGCATCTTCAGCGGTCGCGGTAGGGACGCCGGTTACCCGGCGCCCCCCGCACAGATCCGTACGTGCAGATTTCCCGCATACGGCTCTTACCTTGGGTGTTTGGCGTCGAAGCAGACATTCGGGTAAGGGTGTAAGATTCTGGGTTGTGGAATCCAGAAAATCGCGAAGCGCTGGAAACGATTCCAGGTCAGCCGGGAGCGTTGGCTGCGACGCCGAAGACCGCGAAGCCACGCCCGCCTGACTTGGGTCTGGAAGGTGTCCAGACTGGACCCATTGCCTGGGATGGCGTGGTAGTTGAAGTAACCTTGAACCACCGCACGTAACCAAGCACCCGTTTCCTGAACGGGCCGGTGACGAGTGCGCAGAAGCACAGACTTCACCGCTTTGAGTTTGGCTCTCAAGCGTTTGGAGGCGGTCTTTCGCTTCACAATAAACCCCCCTCGCTGGGGCCTGGCACAGATGTGCGTGAAGCCCAGAAAGTCGAAGGTTTCCGGTTTTCCCTGCCCCCGTCTGGAGCGATGCTCGGGGGCATACCGCCCGAATTCGATCAAACGGGTCTTGCCGGGATGAAGCGACAGGCCAAACTTGGCGAAGCGTTCCTGAAGCATTATCAGGAAACGTTCGGCCTCCTCGTGATACTGGAATCCCAGCACAAAGTCATCGGCATAGCGAACGATAATGACGTCGCCATGGGCCGGATAACGTAGTCTTTCTTTCGCACATTTGGGTGGTGAGGGTTGGTCTTTTGTAATGGCCGAGATCCTCTCCACGGTGGATATTCCTGACAATATTCGGATAACCGGGATGAGAATTGGGGTTGTTGTAGCGATTCTAGGCAATACAGAGACTAGAGAAAAGTGGCTGATAAATTTAGACTTGTTGATAGTTGCTGATTTTTCTGGACTTGGCTATTTTGCCCCCACGAAGAATCCCCCCTCTCAGCCATTACCCAGGATCCCCTGATTGTCTCCCTTTCTGTGTTGATTTCAGATTGTTTTTCCGGCATCCCACACCATGCTTTTTTAGAACTTGTCGCCTGGTCCTTGACACAGTGTGATTCTCCCATATCGACACTGTTCTGGTGTCGCCCGAACCCTTAGTAAAAAAAAGTCGGCAAATCCTTCCAGAGGTTTCGTCTCCCAACTGGAAACAAAGTGGTGAGAAGCGAAGCACCCACCACAAAGAAAAGGTTCCAGAAAAAAGAGAGGAGACAAGACAATGAAGACAACAATCAAGACATTGGCCATGGTGGTGATGATGGCGGCCCTGGTGATGGTGGGTACTCCAGCCAACGCGCAGTGGTTGAATGGTGGTTTTTTCAACTCCCAGACCCAGAACCAGAGTGGTGGTTTCAATAACAACTACGCCACCCCATTCGGGAATGGTTCAAACTGGGGTAATTATTCCAACAGCCAAAGTTCAGCCAACTGGGGTAACTACTCAGCCATCCCATGTGGATTCCCGGTCTATAACGGTGGTTTCTCAAATTCCTACACTCAATCGCAAAGCAGCGGTTATCAGAACAATTATGCGACTCCTGGTGGTTTCGGTTCGAACTGGGGAAGCCAGTCCAGCACCAGTTCCGCTAACAACTGGGGAACTTATGGACTGGGTGGCAACCATGGTGGTTATTTCAATTCCCAGACCCAATCACAGAGCAGCGGTTATCAGAACACCTCCGCCACCCCCTGGGGTTCCTCCTCCTCGTGGGGAAGCCAGTCCAGCACCAGTTCCTCCAGCAGCTGGGGTTCCTACTGAAAAAGCAGGATCCATAAAACAGGTGAGGAGATTCCTCCTTCTGAAACCAAGCCCCTTTCCCTGAGACCTCAGGTCGAAATCCTGAGGTCTCAACTGCTTGAACAGAAGGGGAAGGTTAAAACCTTAATGCGGCCGTGGAAGTAGCGGTTGTAGTAAATGAAAAACCATCGCAACGAGTTCATAAAGAACTGAACAAAAAAAGAAATTGGAGGAAAGCCATGACACACATAACCTACCGGATAGCGTTAATGATTCTCATGCTGACAGTGGTTTTCATGGGGCGAGGAGAAACTCAACCTCAGGCGACTCTTTCAGTGGATAATCCTTCCGATACGAATTCCACCTTGAGAGTCCGTGTCAAAGAACAACCTGGATATGCCATCAGTGGCCAGGTAATGACTGCGACCCAGGGAAAAGTGCAGCTGAAACCTACCCGCGATGGTCATGAAGGACAAGGGACCATTCAATATCAAGTCAATCCACACGACCAAGGCGGCAAGGTGATGTGGAATGCACAGACTAATGAGAAAGTCGAAGGCAAGGATGCTGCCAGGATGATTCAGTATCCTCCATTCCCTGTGGCTTTCCCAACTCCCATGCCGATACCTCAACCCACCTTTCCACCCCAGATGAAGATCGAGTTCCCGATTCCTCCTGCGCCAGTTCAACCCTTTGCACCAGTCTACTTCCCTCCCATGCCATTACCACCGCCGATGCCATCGATGCCTGCTTTGCTTCCCGTGCCAATGGCGCCACCGATGCCTTCGATGCCGGTTCCACCCCCCATGCCAGTGATTCCACCCTTTGCCATGCCCCAATATCCAGTGATTCCAGATACAGCCCGGGGGATCTCATCAAGCACCAGCGAAGGGGAAGTGGATTATCATTCCAGTAAGGATGGTCGAAGCAAAGGTGTCTCGTGGTCCAGCAAGTCTGAATCCAGCACAAGTTTGAAATGGCCACCCCTATCGAAAGATAAGTCTCAGTAGGAGGAGAACCAGTTGATCATGAAAAGGGGCACTGTTTGCCGTGCCCCTTTTTCATGGGTTCTGCGCTTTAATTCTGCTTCCGTCTCTTGGGGAGATGATTCTGCAATGTATTGTTTAAGCACTCCAGTTTTCCTCTCAGTGAATAGGGTGTGTGGATATAAACGCATTCATATTGGAAACCGAGGTGCGAATCGCGCATGAGTGCCATCAGGGACAGTTCGATGCGTATAATCTTTTAAGGTCTGAAAAGTGCGGTGGGAGGTGGACGAAAAGTGAAGCACCCGTGGTAGCAATATCCCCTTTTGGTTCCGGGGTTAATCTCCCCCTGTCTTAGTTTTCCGGATGTTTCCTGAGGGAGCGTTGTTTGAGCCGCTTGCTGGTTTCTCTGAGTCGGTAATTTTCGCCCTTGGCCTTCAGGATTTGGACCCGATGGGTCAGGTTGTCCAGGGGAAGGTCAGCCAGTAGTTCCCTTCCCCACTCTTTTGTCCAATTTCCCAATCTGCCATCTGTGCAACTAATCCTCGTTCGAGGTGATCCCAAACCCAACTGCTGAAGGACTGCTGAAGTGTACCATCTGAACGTCGGATGAGGGTGGTATGAACGTGGCACGGCTCATTCCTGGTTCATTGTTATTTGCGTGATACCCCTGTTTTTATTGGGGTTTTTGCCCTTCCTGAGAAGTGGCTTTGTCTGACTGGGGGTCAAGTGGTCGCTGGTTCAAATCCAGTCGCCCCGACCATCTAAAG
>CAYZUX010000302.1:0-5958 GCA_964481775.1 uncultured bacterium
GCAACCTGCTGATCGGCCATAAGGTATTTGAGGCCATCGCCCGGCATTGCAGCGGACTTGCGGAAAAAGTCATGAAAGATGGCCTGCACACCAAGTGGACGGAGGACACTACCCGGAACCGTGCCAATGCAGGAGACCCATTTGTAAAGACCTGGTGATGAACGAACGTTTTTCTTTCACAGACCTGATCACCGACTTCCACCATGACTTCCGGTCAGTTCTGAACAATCTGGTGGGCTATGTGGATCATCTTCTGGAGGGAGGAGGTGGAACCATTACTCCTATCCAGGAGGAATCCCTTCAGATCATTCTGAAAAACGCTCAACGTTTGAAACTCATGGCAGATAACCTGGCTCGTGCTGCCCGTGAAGATGAAATCCAATTGGACACATCCGAGGTTTTCGACCTCCGCAAAACCGCCGAGAGATCTCTGAGACTTTATTACCTGGGCGCACGGGATGCCGGAATTCATCTCGACTCGACTTGGGAAAGTGATCATTTACTGATACAGGGTTCAGAACTGCTGATCGGGTCACTCATCGATAATCTCCTGTCCAATGCCATCAAGTTCACCCCCGCAGGGGGAAGCGTTTCTGTCCATGGAAGGAATGCGGGTGGAGGTGTGGAACTACTCGTCGAAGACACCGGCATCGGCATTTCTCCCGAAGACCTGCCCCTCATTTTTAAACGCGGTTTCCGGGGAACGACAGCAGGCGGGGGACGTAGGGATGGATTGGGAGTCGGCCTATCCATTTGCAAAGAGATCGCCGAGGCCCACGGGGCACGGATCGAGGTAACCTCCCGCGTGGGGGAAGGAACCAAGGTTGAGGTGATCTTTCCTGCTGCCCCCTTCTGATTTCCTCCAATCCCGCTAAGTTATCCCCATACATTGACAGGTCTTTGGAGTTGAATTGTATGTCAGCACGCCGTTTTTATGTCACTACTCCCATCTATTACGTAAATGATGATCCGCACATCGGCCATTGTTATACCACCATCCTGGCCGATGTTCTGGCACGTTACCATCGCATGTTCGGTTATGAGGTCCATTTCCAGACAGGGACGGATGAACATGGCCAGAAGGTCCAACAGGCTGCGGCTGCGCGTGGAGTGACCCCCAAACAACACTGTGATGAATACTCCCAACGTTTCAAGGAGATGTGGGAGCGACTGGGTATCCAATATGATCGCTTCATCCGGACCACGGAAGTAGATCATAAAAAGACCGTTCAGGCACTGCTTCAAAAGCTCCACGATAAGGGTGACATTTACAAGCACACCTACTCAGGCTGGTACAACGTGTCGGATGAGATGTTCATCTCCGATAGCGATGTGACCGAGGAAGGCAAGGAATCAGGGAAGATCATTTTCGTTTCCGAGGACAATTACTTCCTGCGGCTTTCCAGGTATCAGGACTGGCTTCTCAACTACCTCAGTGATGTGAAACCGGCATTCATTCTGCCTGAATCACGCCGGAACGAAGTCATCGGACTACTTCGACAACCTGTCGGTGACCTTTGTATCTCGCGCCCCAAGTCACGTCTTGAGTGGGGAATCGAGTTGCCTTTTGACAAGGACTACGTGACCTATGTCTGGATTGATGCCTTAACCAACTACATCACCGGGATTGGCTGGCCGGATTCTCCTGAGTTTGAAAAGTGGTGGCCACATGCATTGCACCTGATCGGAAAAGATATTCTCAAACCCCATGGTTTTTTCTGGCCGGTTTTTCTCCACGCCGCGGAAGTTGGTCTGCCGGAGCGGATACTTGCACATGGATGGTGGACTCGTGGAGGCCAAAAGGAGTCAAAAACCGTCACCAGGGCCTTGGCTGCGCAGGCACCTGTCAGACATATTCGTGAGTTGCTTGATGAATATGGGGTGGACCCAATCCGGTACTACCTGATCCGTGAAATGACTGTGGGGATGGACCAGGATTATTCGGAGGAGATGATCGTTCAGCGCCTGAACAGTGATCTGGCAAATGACCTTGGAAACCTGGTCAGCCGGGTGACCAAATTGATCAAACAGTACTTTGATTCGAAAGCACCCGGAATGACGCCGACGGCTTTGGGAAGTCCTGAGAAACGGTTGGCTGAACAGGCAAGCACTCTGGTGGATGAGGTCCGTCAGCTGGTCACTGACCTGAAAACCAATGTCGCGGTGGATCAGGTGATTGCCCTGGTACGTGCCACAAATGCCTATATCGCATCCTGTGAACCCTGGGCCAAAGCCAAGTCAGGAGACACAGCATCCGCGGGGACCTGCCTGGCTTTGTCTCTACGCTGTCTGCGATTGGCGGCCATCCTGCTCCATCCCGTCATGCCCTCCAGGATGGAAGAGCTGTTACGGCAGATTGGAACTCCCCTTTCAGGAAGTGGCTTTTGCCTTTCAAACCTCTCTCTGGAAGAGCCACTCGCCGGGCAGCCCGTGCCCGGTGGGGATCCACTTTTCCCACGTATCGACTGGGCTACCATCCAGAAGAAGCTCACCGCCACCACGCCCCTGGAGGAGGACCTCCAGGAGATACCTGAGGTGGCGTTGGTTTCAATCGATGAATTCAAGCGGACCGATCTGCGTGTAGCCAAGGTGCTTGAAGCCGAGAAGGTTCCCAAGGCCGATAAACTTCTCCGTTTGAAGATCGAGATGGGCACGGAAACCCGGCAGATCGTGGCCGGGGTGGCACAATACTACAAACCGGAAGAAATGATCGGTAAACAGATCATCGTGGTAGCCAACCTCCAACCCGCCAAGATCCGTGGGCTGGAATCCAAGGGAATGCTCCTGGCGGCAAGAGATGGGGATCGTTTACGGCTGATCACCGTGGAGGGTGAAGGAATCGCCTCAGGAGCAACGGTGGGGTGAGGCGCAGACTGGAATGAACACAATTTCTCGATCTGAGTTCACGCTTCAGCGTGCCCGGACAACCTGAAGGTTGAACTCCAAACGATCTTTTTCAGGAGGCCCCTCAATGCCCGGAAGCCGAATCTTTCTTCCTCTACTCATTTTCCTGTTCACCACGACTGCTCAGGCGGAAAGAACTCAAGGCATCTTCTACAATGAAGATGATACCCATCGTTTCCTGCTGGCTCCGGCGGGCCAGCTCACACAGGCACATCTCGATCAGTTGGTGGATAATCTTGCTGGAACCCATGTCAAAGTCCTTGCTATCTGTTGTTGTGCCAAACGGACCAATTTCGATTCCAAGGCCTGGGAACCTTACTGGGATGGATTCGATCCCTCGGCGGACACCAACCATCCCTTCTTTGGAGATGTTCCCCCGCAGGACCGTGGCACTTACCACCAGTGGGTTGCGAATATGTATGCCCTTTACAAATCCGGAGTCGATCCAAACAGCTGTATGATTGAACGCTCTCGAAAACATGGGATTAGTCCCTGGATCAGCATCCGCATGAATGATGTTCATGATGCTCATCTGGCAAGGTCTCCACTTCACAGCCGTTTCTGGATGGAAAACCGGGATCTGTGGCGCTACCCGGATCGGTTCGATTCGTGGAATGACCGTTGCCTGGACTATGGGAAACAGGCGGTACGAGACCACACCATGGCGCTGGTAAAGGAGGTCCTTGTCCGGTATGACATGGATGGGTTGGAACTCGACTGGAACCGTTTTCCCCTGCATTTCAGAGAGGGAGAGGAGATCGAACAGGGGAAGGTTTTGACAGAATGGATGGCTGCGGTCCGTAAGGAGGTCGAAGAGGCGGAAAAACGTTGGAAACACCCTATCCGCCTCGTGGTCCGAGTTCCCGCTCGTCCCGAGGTTTCCCTGGGTACCGGACTGGATGCAGTCACCTGGGCCAAAGAAGGTCTTATCGACCAGGTGATTGTGTGCCCCTTCTGGGCCACGACTGATCTCGATATTCCGGTTGAAAAGTGGAAGTCGCTACTGAAAGGTACGGGAGTCGTAGTCACCGCAGGGCTGGAAGCCCTGGTCCGCTCTCATCCGGCAGCCAAGGCCTATCCCAATACGGATGATACCCTCCGTGGAGCTGCTGCCTCGATGCTGGCGCGTGGATCAGAGGGAATCTATCTTTTCAATCCTTTCGATATTCCCAAGGCCTCAAGGGGCCTCCTGAACGAACTCGATTCTCTGCCCACTCTTCAGAAGCAGTTCCGGACCCATGTTTTGACTTACACCGACATATCCATACCGGGGCAACCGATTCCTGCTCAATTACCAAAGACATTGGCAGCCTCAGAATCGGCGGAATTCACCTTTTACATGGCTCCGAAGGACGATCCTGTTTTGGGAATCCTGAAACTTGGTTTTAATGGCCCTGATGACCCATCGAGTCAACTGAAAGTCTGTCTCGAGGGACAGGAATGCCCCACCTTCCAGGGGAGAGGTGCCTACAGAATCCCCTCCAAGGCCTTTGTTAGCGGGCACAATACCATCAAGGTGGCAAACCAAGGGGGCGATCCAGTCACCATTGACTCGCTTCAGGTGGAAATAATTCCCTTGCTCACGGAAGAGGAGGTTCTTAAGGGAGCTGATGACCGGATCGAGAAGTACCGCAAGGGGAACGCAGTCATCACCGTGGTGGATCAGCATGGCAAACCGGTTCCTGGGGCCAGGGTGAAAATCGAACAGACTCAACACGATTTCCTCTTTGGCTGCAACAACTATCTCTCCGGTAACCTCGACTCCCAAGAGCAGGAAGAACTACTCCGCGACCGGTTCAGCACCTTGTTCAATTACGCCACCTTGCCTTTTTACTGGTGGAGCTATGAATCCCAACGTGGCCAGACCAGGGAAGCAAAAATCCGTGAAACTGCCGTTTGGTGCCTGGAGAGAGGCATCCAACTCAAAGGTCATCCCCTGGCATGGAACTATGCCGAACCAGCCTGGCTTCCGGACTCCACGGAAGAAGTCAGGGCACTTCAAATGCAGCGTATCGAGGACTGCATGAAGGGATTCACCGGTGTGATCAATACCTGGGATGTGGTCAATGAAGTGACCGCATTCGATCGTGAGGATTGCATAGCACAAGCACCCAAGCTGAGTCGTGTCTGGAACTCGATGGGACGCATCGGATTCACGAAAGAGTGTTTTATGAAGGCGCGGAAGTCCAATCCCAACGCAAGATTGATTATCAACGATTATCGGACCGGCGAAGATTATGTGGATGTGATTCGTCAGTTAATCGATGAGGCTGGCCACCCGCTTTATGACATCATCGGGATTCAAAGTCACATGCACAGCGAAGGTGTTTGGCCGGCGACTCAGACCTGGGAAACCTTGGAACGGTTCGCGCGTCTGGGGGCTCCCCTGCATTTCACTGAAACCACCATCCTTTCGGGGAAGAGGGGATTTGACCTGGCCAAAAAGGAGGGAGCCTGGCCAAGTACTCCTGAAGGAGAGGCTTTCCAGTCAAAAGCGGTCAAGCAGTTTTACACCATTCTTTTTTCACACCCGTCAGTAGAGGCGATTACCTGGTGGGATATTTCAGACAGGAAATCCTGGATGCAGGCACCTGCGGGGCTGCTGGACAAGAACCTCAACCCCAAACCAGCCTACACGACACTTGAGAACCTGATTAGGCACCAATGGTGGACTCGCCAGGTGTTACGGAGCAACACGGATGGCCGGGCAAGTTTCCGAGGTTTCTATGGTCATTACACGATTGGGGTTCAACTTCCCGGTGGTTTTCAGAGCAACACTGCCTTCCACCTAACCAGGGGAGCTTCCAATCTCCTGGAAATTCAGATCGAGCGGCCAGATTCAGCCGTATCGCCCGCAAAACCATTGCACTCACGTTCCGGATTCAATCCCTACCCATGGCCACGAGGCTGGCACCCCGCTGTGTCCCATGGACTCCACCCAGGCTGGGCGGAATACCGAAACCGGAGCCGGGGAGCCTGGCGGGATCGATGATTAAGGGCAGGCTGGCCCTCATGTAAAAGGCCGGGCCCCGGAGAGAACCTCCCCGGGGCCTG
>CAYZUX010000303.1:0-5883 GCA_964481775.1 uncultured bacterium
CACACCAGGGACAGACCTCTTCACGGTGTTCATCATTCATATAGGCCTGGTAACAGATGCGCCGTCCAAGTTGTCGATCCGGAAAGAAGGATTGTTGATGCTGGTTGACATACACCACCCGCATCTCACGGTTGATGATGTTAATCCCAAAAGGAAGTGCATCGAGTGCATTTAATGCGAAGTCGCGAACGGAGAGTGGGAGCAAATCCTCAACAATACGGCTTCTGATGGATTCAGACAGAGGGGAGGGTTGTTTTTCCGGACTCATCTCTCCTTGGCCCTCCTTGGGTGTGAATGTCTGTTCTCGCTCCTGACTGGACACTGTGAACAAAGTATCAGGTATAAGAAGTCTTTCATATTGTTTCCGGATCGGATATGGCCCACCCCAATCCATAGATTTTTTGAAAAAGAAGGGTATCTGAAGCTGTTTTTACTATCCAATCCTTGAACTTTTCAGATTGACCACGTGTTGGCTTTGAACTTGCGTATAAGGGACTTTGATCTATTCAAGTGTGAATACTGTACCTGACTGGATGGGATTTGACAACTCATCCAGGGCTGATGAAGGAGGGTGTGAATGAAATCCAGGCAGGCTTTTACGCTGATCGAGCTGTTAATTGTGATTGCCATCATTCTGATTCTCATATCCATCGCCTTGCCCAACTTCCTCGAAGCTCAGCTGAGGGCCAAGGTCACCAGGGCTATGGGCGAAATGAAATCCCTCTCCATTGCTGTGGAATCGTATGCCGCAGACCGTGCGGGCAGCAATAAAGCCTATCTTTTTGGTGAGTTTGTCCAGGACAAACCCATGTACCGCTGGACCTATGGTTACATCCCGGATTCACTGACCACCCCCATCGCCTACATCAAGACTCATCCAGAGGATCCCTTCAATTATGGGGATTTCAGTATCTTTGGTGGACAGCGCCTTACCTATCCCGCGGGTCATCTCCATCGCCATTACCGCATTGCACCAAGAACTCCCTATACCGGGTTTAACACAGCCTGGACTGATGAAAGCTGGCGGAATTACCTGTGGCCACTGATGACCAAGCAGTGGGGGGCCTATCAGGCGAATTATATCCTGGTGAGTCTGGGACCAGACAAGGTGGAGGATATCATTCCCGCCTATCATCCCCTGATCTATTCGCCCACCAATGGAACAAACAGTCTCGGAGATATTGGTATCCATTCCGGAGGAGTCGGAAGGTGATTGGTTTTGTTTGAGGGTGGTTCAGAGTTTCACTTATTCAGTAACAAAGGAATCCAATGCAGGAGGTTGACACAATGTACCGCAGTTTTCTTATCTTGGCACTCGTAGCAGGAATGTGTGGACAGGCTGTATCTCAGAATACAACCGATTGGACTCAACCCTATGAAGCGGATGCCGGAGCGATCGACTTGTATCATTTTTATGATGGTGTGATTGGTGCGGATCATGAAATCGTTGATTATGCGCCACCTTATGTCTGGGGTTGGACCATCAATGATGGTGGAATTGCATCGCTTCATGTTCCCTCCAAGGCTGGTTTCGGGGAGTGTCTCCAGTTTAATGGAGTCGATGACCGTGGCGAATTCCCCCCGGATGCAAGTGGCGCTCACAATGTTTATGCCAATGATCTGTCTGTTGAAGCCTGGATCAATCCCTCGAACCTGACTGGTATCCACAGGATCGTGCACATGCATGGAACAGTCAGCCTGTATACGGAGGGCTCCAACCTGGTCATGTGGTTGTTTGGCAATGATGGAGGAAATATGTGGTTCCCTGCAACAACCAACAGTCCCCTGGTGGTTGGAAAATGGACTCATGTAGCGGGGACATATCACTACAATGGAGATGGAACCGCTGTCGCCAAGTTCTATGTCAATGGGAATCTTGAGGCAACCCAGACAAAGACAAGTGGGGCATTACCATTAGGAAATGCACGTAATGTCAACTGGCTGATGCTGGGTTGCACTTCCTGGAGAACAGAACATTTCGCCGGTTTGATGGATGAAGTCCGGATTTCCAATGTAATACGGGAATATGAGCCGCTCAATTTGACGGATTGGACCAAGCCATTCGATCCGGATGGTGACACCGTCTTTTTGTTCCATACTGAACTGGACAATGGGAATCCCATCTTTGTGGTCAATTCTGGTCCCAGCCAATGGGGTGCCTGGGCGGATCCAATTACGAATGACCCTCATGGAAGCCAGCGATATGCAACGGAAGTTCCATCACCAGCCTTTGTGACCAGTATTTATGCCTCCGGAAATTCCTCTTCCTGGCCCAGGTGGCATGCTCTCGTGAATGACATTTATGCCATTACTCCGCTGGAGAACCAGTTGACCCTGGAGGCCTGGATTCGACCGGATACAGTCCCCACCTCTGGTAGTGTCATCCAACGAATTATCAGCTGCAATAACTGCTACTTCCTTTACCTTGTCGATAATGAAGTCGAACTTTGGTTGAAGTTCTCTGATGATTCAACCGTGGCATTCAGGACGACTGGTGCCAACTTCCAGGCGGGTGTCTGGACTCACCTTGTCGGGCAATGGGATGGTGCCAGCTCAACCTTGAGTATCTTCATGAATGGCCAGCTCGTTGGCGAAACCGAATTTGCAGGAAAACCGAATCTCAGAACCCCGACAACCACAGATTGGCTGGTGATGTGCTCTCCCCCCTGGAATGCTGAGTTGTTTGCCGGGTACATAGATGAGGTCCGTATCTCCAAAGTGGCCAGGTATGGGGAGCCTGTTACAGCAGTGGATAGCTGGGACCTCTACTAAAATTCCCGGCACCGCCAGCAACCGTTCTGCTTGGAGAACATTCATTTTCTCCCCCGGCGCCACAGGATTCGTATCCCACATGTGGCGCCGGGGAAAAGCAGAAGATTAACGCAAAGTAACGGTCCAGAAATGAACGGATCTTTCAGATGACACCAAAAACGAGTGCTCAATCGATAGTTGTTGTCGGCTCGGCCAACCTGGATTTTTGTGTTTCAGTCCCGCGTTTACCTCAACGTGGAGAAACGCTGATCGGCGGGGACATGAATACCTTTTATGGGGGGAAGGGAGCCAACCAGGCCATTGCTGCTGCACGGTTGGGGGGAAAGGTGAGTTTCCTGGCAAAAGTGGGAGATGATCCCTCAGGAGCACAATACCTCAATCACCTTAGGCAGGAGAGAATCGATACATCCTTTATTTCCAAGGCACCTGGTTGTCCGACCGGCTCCGCGTTGATCGTGGTAGAGGAACTTGGGCAAAATATGATTGTCGTTTCCCCCTCCGCGAACATGAGATTCGATCTTGCGGACCTCAGGAAAGCTGAGCAATTGATTGCCAACTCTCACATTCTTCTCCTTCAAATGGAAATCCCAAGAGAAGTGGTTGAGGGTGCGATCCGGATCGCGAACCGCCATGGAGTGCGTGTGATCCTGAACCCCTCTCCCGTCGATTCCCGGTTTCAGTTTGAGGGACTTGAAATTGACTACCTGGTATTGAATGTGGTTGAAGCTGAGAATCTTTCAGGAATTACATGCCGTGATCTACAGACTCTCAGCGAGGCGGCTGAATACCTGGTATCCAATGCGGCCAGCAATGTGGTGATCACACGTGGGCAGGAGAGTACCCTGGTCGATTACCGGGACACCATTGAATTTGTCCCCACAATCCGGGTTGATTCAGTCGATGCAGTCGGGGCAGGGGATACCTTTGCTGGTGCGTTGGCAGTCGCTCTCAGTGAGAAAATGGATATCATTTCAGCGGTTCGTTTTGCCAACTGCGCCGGTGCCTTGGCGACCACCCGGTTGGGTGCCCAGGCTGCCATGCCATACAGGACAGAAGTTGAGGACTGTCTAACGACAAACCTGGAAATGATTGAGAAAGCAATGGACAGGTTGGACAGCTTCGCACGCTATTGAAAATACCTGCCGGAAACCAGCCATATTTCCCTTCGCTGAAGGAATACACATGAACCGTTATTTCCAGCAGGTGATGGGTCAGTTTCTTTTCATCCTCCTGCTATTAACAGGCACCGACCCTATCTCCATGGCAGTGGGAGAAACCGAGATGGCGAAGAACTGTTTGGAAACCATTCCTCTTTTCAAGACTGAGCTCGATCCGGTTTTTCTGAGATGGGTTCATGGACCTGGTGAACTTCGTGGTTTCTGGTCCGCACATCCACGGGTGCAAACGAAGGAGCGTACTGGAGCCAACACCTTCTCTTCTCACATCAGCCTTCAACTGATCGAGGATGCCAAAGAACCAGGGGGCTTCCGGATCGACTCACCCTTTGCTCCTGGCCAGTCCGCGATAGAGATGGGTTTTTCGGCTCTTAAACCCATGACAGAGATCCGTGTACTGGTCAGCACTGCTTTCGAAGGGGCCGCGGGAACTGCTGATCTCTTCTGGATAAAAGAGGGTGGAGAACGTCTTCGGGTGGGAACCTGTGAACAGGTCAATGCACGGGTTGACAGCTGGGTGATTGTCAAACCTGATGGACAAGTCCCCAGCTTTCCAGCAGGCGATTACGTGCTTGTAGTGAAAGCCCGGAAACTGAAAGTGGAGGTCTGGCCTGGCCCCTCAACCGATAGGAACACCTGGATCAGCCTTCCCGAACAGGGGAAAGATGCCCGCCAACAGCAGACCGCGCTACTGGCTGCAATCACCTATGCTGATGGAACCACTGCTAACCTTCGTCAGGATGAACAGGAACGGCCCTGGATATCACTTGGGAGCAATGATCCAGCCAGTGAGGCCATGGATGCTGGAATGTATTTCAATGTGGATCTGGGAGAACACAATAATCCCTTCTTCATTTATTACCCGGTAGCCTTTCAAAAAGCTTTTCCCGACGCTTTCATGCGTGATCTGGATGGAAATCTGATCCAGATCGACTCAAATCCCATCCTTGAGATCAGCAATCCTGTCCCAGCTGTGGATGATCCCGACATACGGCGTCTCTCGAAGCGTCTCATACAACAGGGTGTGGAATCATTGTGTCATTCCCCTTGGCTCCGCTATTACGTGATAGCGGGGGAGGAGTGTTATCCTGACTATTTTGGAACCCTTCCCGTGGGGGATTTCCGAAAAGTATTCATAGACCGGTTTGACCGGTATTCTCATCTACAGAGATGGGAATTGGCTTTCGACAGAAAAGCGTTCCGATCCTCTCCCCAAAGCCGTCTCTCCCGGGCCTGGTACCTTTTTCGTGAACATGCCATGGCGGACCGCACTGCGGACTACATGCGCGTATTTCTCGGTAAGGATTCAGAGCACCCCGTCTTTTTCCCAACCCATGGCAATCCCTTTTTCGGTCCGGGGCAGTCGGGTAGAAAACAATTGGGTTATTCACCCGGATTGATGGCTGGAGCCTGTGATGGTTTCGAGACTGGTCAGATCTCGATTGACACCGATGTGGAGTTCCTGAACTTGTTGACACTCTCTCACACAGCATCATGGGGTGTCCCTGTCGTTTCTCCCAGACTTGGCAATAAGACCCTCGATCCCTCCGCGAAGGGAGGGGGAAGAAGCTTTACTCCGGTTATGATGCGGCGCCTTTTTTATGAAGCCATTGGCCATGGGGTCTGGCATATCGGGCTTCTGCAGTGGACGGGAATCCTGGGAGACGGGGAGTGGTTCATCCGGGACACACCAGCGGAGAAAGAGGCGTGTGACCTCTTCAGCGAGATCGAATCAGCTTCTCCTTACCTTATGGGAATGAGCCGCCTTCAGCCCAAAGTGGGACTTTATCTCTCGGATGCCACCTGGTTGCATGAGGGTTGGCAAGCCCGCTGGACAGGATTCTATCAGGATGCGCTTTCAGCTCATTGGCAGATCTCATTAGTGGGTGATCAGATGTTGTGTCCTGATCTGTCGGAGAAAGTTCCCCTCTTGATC
>CAYZUX010000304.1:0-5850 GCA_964481775.1 uncultured bacterium
TGAGACTGTCCGCTTGTTGCGTGAGGTCGATCCAGACATGGAGTTCATCGTGTTAACAGGCGATGTGACACTGGAATCAGCTTTATCCGCCTGCCATGAACACGTCTTCGATTTCCTGTGTAAGCCGGTCAACTTCGATCTCCTCATCATGACAGTGAAGAACGCGGCTGAAAGACGCAACTTGCTGATCCAGAATCGGGAGCTGATCAAGCAACTTGAAAAGGAACGGGATGGACTCAAACGTGAGGTGGTAGAAGCCCAGAAAGTTCTCGGTCACCATTTCACCACGGCTGCAAGACTGGTGGGAGAAAGCCCGGCTATTGCCCAAGTACGCCGGGCCATTGTCGAAGTTGCCAACTCCGACATGACAGTTCTTGTCCGTGGTGAAAGCGGAACAGGCAAGAATATTGTTGCTCAAGCCATCCATGAACTCTCTGACCGGAACAAAAAGGGGCAACTTGTAAAGATCAATTGCCCCACCATTCCAGAGACATTGATTGAATCAGAGCTCTTTGGGCATGAGACAGGGGCTTTCACGGGAGCGGATCGTAGAAAGCCGGGCCGCCTGGAACTTTCCGGAAAGGGCACCATTTTTTTGGATGAAATCGGGGACTTACCCCTTTCGATGCAAGCCAAGCTGCTTCAGGTCATCGAGCAGAAACAATTTCAACGGGTGGGGGGAAGGGAAACCATTTCCATCGATGCTCGCATCATCGCCGCCACAAATGCCCCCCTTGAGGAGATGATTGTCGCCGGAAGATTCCGGACAGACCTCTTCTACCGTCTCAACCAGCTTTCGATTGTCATTCCCCCACTTCGGGAACGCCCCATGGATATCCCTGCGTTGATTCATCACTTTATCAAGAAGGAATGTGAGCGGAATGGGATCGAGGAACGGGTTCTTTCTGAAGAGATGATGTCACGGCTCATCCAGTATGAGTGGCCTGGGAATGTCCGGGAACTCAAAGCAGTTATCGACCGTTTCTGTCTGACAGGCAGAGAGGATTCGATCCTGGAGGTTTTTGGCCAGAAAGCAGCGAAAACTGTCGATAATCGAATCCAGAGTAAGCTCCACGACACAGAAGTCAGGTTGATCGTCAGTGCCTTGACAAAGGCCAGATGGAACCAGCGGAAAGCCGCAATGGACTTAGGTATTAGTTATAGTGCTCTCAGGCGACGGATTGAGAAACATAGACTCAAAGAGTTGGTTGATTGAGTTTGGATTTATCCTGCCTGACGGTCGTGTAAAAAGAAAACATTAGTTTCAGAGCGAAAGTTTCCGATAAAGAAGTGGGGTATAGACCATGAAGGGGCATCAGGCAAGAAGGATGCACTTTCTGGCTTGAAATGGATTTACAATCCTGTCATAGTCCCCGTTGTTGTGGGTGCGTGTGTTTTTCTATGAGGGGATCTCAGTCAGGTGAAGGGCGGGATCTCAATGGGAAGTGAAGTTGGGGTGGGGGTCGAAGGTTGGTACTTTACGAGGATGTACTGTTTGTAGGCTGCAAGTGGAGCGGTGGTCCCTCCTCATGGAGGGAGGGGGAGAAGTTTGATAAGTGTTTATTCAATCCCCTTTCAGTAAATCTCCACACTTTCCTCGAAACCATTCTTCCGGCCTGACATGAGCCCTTCTGGGTTAAACTATGCCCGAGGAGTCAGTCTATGTTAAGGCGATTGAGACAATCTGTTCGGAAAATGGCCGGGGAATACAAAAGGTACATTCCATTGCTGTTAGTGACTGTCGGTGCGCTTTTTCTCACTTCCTGTGCGACAGTGACTCCGATGACCTATCCTTTCCCCGCACCAGTTCCACAACTTCTGCTGTCTCCAGGTGATGAGATTGAGGTGCGTTTCGCCTTTTACCCGGAATACAGTGATATCCAAGTCATCCGGCCGGATGGAAGAATCTCCCTGCCACTCATCGATGAAGTTCAGGCTGCGGGAATCACTCCGGATGACCTCGACAAGACCCTCACTGCTCTTTATCAAACCAAGCTGGTAGAGCCGGAAATCACCGTTGTGGTACGTGCTCTTGGTGGCAGAAAAGTTTATGTCGGTGGGGAAGTTTTGTTCCCGGGAGTGATCGAACTGAGAGATAAAATGACAGTCCTGGATGCGGTTGTTGCAGCTGGTGGTTGGGTTCGGGACCACGCTGAACCATCCACAACTGTGGTGGTTCGCCACATGGGGGCCTCACGTGTTGCCACGACTGTGGACCTGACCAGGGAAGTTCAGTGTAATCAGACAATGCCTTTGTACCTTGCACCCAATGATGTGATTTATGTTCCCCAATCGAGAATCTCAAGAGCTGACCAATGGGTGGAGCAGTACATCAATCGTCTGATCCCATTCACCCCATTCTCGGCTACCGAACAGAGGGGGAACTCGACCATCGGGTTCGGGATCTAATCGCTTGAAAATCCCCCCCCTACCATGCGCGGGGGTGTCGAGGTAGACATCAGGGCCTTGAGGAAAACTCAAGGCCCTGTATGGTTTATAGGGAGGGGGGAGGCGTTAGCAGCCTGTTGAAAAACTCGTTCTTGCGATGAGGTTATGGATTCCCGCTTTCGCGGGAATTTCGATTTCCGGGGGAATTTGCTTGTCTCGTCATTCCCGTGAAAGCGGGAATCCATTGTTACCCCATTTTTCAACAATCTGTTTGGCTCAACGAACTGTTTACGAGATACTTCCTGTGTTTCAGGCAACAAAAAAATTCACAGTTTGATGATCAACCAGGGTTCCTAACCAGAAAACGAACCCGTCCATGAAACAAGGGCTGGTCCAAAACAGTCTGGTAATGGCGGGTAACATAATCCTCAAGTGTCCCGCTGTAAAAGTCGATCCCCAGAAAAGGCTCCTTCACTTTCACATAATCAGTGCACAACCACACCTCGTGTCCTTGATCAGGTAGTTTCGAGAGGACATCGCTGATGTCCTTTTCGCTCTTCAGGACCATCTCGCTGGGATCATACCGAACGAAATCCTCGGCAGCTGGGAGCGAAATGAGCTGATTAAGACCACTATGGTAATACCACTTAAAAGGAAGAGCCGCCTCGGCGGTAAAGAAAAGAATGGGTTGGCCCGGTTTCTCCCGTTTCTGGATCAACTCCGCGGCACGCTTGTAATCGCCCGGCTTGGCTAAAGGAAGGTATCCCACCACCAGGCTCGGAATCAGATAGACCGCCATACTGATGAATACACCTGCTCGGACTGCTTTCATTCCACCTGAGAAATAGAATAACCAGAGCATACACATAAGACAGGGAAGGAACAGAGTCACGGTATGACGTTTTCCCAGGACATCATGATTGAGAAACACTGCCAGTATGGAGAAGATACCAGAAAGAACCACGAAAATGAGTCCAACAGGAATCCATTTGCTGTTTCGATTGGTCCGATAGTTCCGTATGGCAACCACAAAAACTCCCAGAAAGAGAATTGCTGTTACCAGTCGGGCGATCCGCGAGTTTTCTCCTGACCAGTTGGTAGGGGCAATGAATCCCAGGATCCGGTTGGGCAGGAACAGGATAATGTCTCTCCTGCTCATGGGGATGCTCTGGTCTGGATTATGCGCAGTGAACTGTTCGCTCAGGAGGGGCCAAAAAGGGGAAAACATGAGAGCGGTCACCATCATATGGATGGTATACGCCTTCAATGCACTCCACTTCCCCAGCATCAGGAGAGTGACTCCGCATGCAAGCAGGAGGAAACCGGTGTAATAATGGGTATAAAGAGAGAGAACCGCGAATAACGTGAATAGGATGCGGGATGATCTCTTTGGAGAAGTGGCAAGGAAGCCTCCATGGAAGGTCCATAACAGGACCGTTGATTCAAGCAAAGCAAGGGCGTAAACCCGGACATCAATCGCGCAGGAAAGGACAAATGGATTCAAGGCTACACAGGCTGTAAGCCAGCCCGGATGGAAACAGGGAAGATAACGCTTTGATAATCCAGGACACAGACAAAGCACGATGATAATGCAGAGTACCGACAATAATCGCGCAAAGAAAATACTGTCGTTGATAGTGCGCCAGAGATTGAGCAGGCAAAAAAAGAATGGAGGTTGATGTTCAAACTTCAAGGTTTGATGGAAGGTTCGTGCAAAAGTCCCTTCAGTGGTATTCAGCGAATAGGCTTCATCGATCCAGATGTTCAGGTACCAGGCGAGTGGAAGCGTCATCGCGAGAGTGAGGATGATGATGAATGCCACCCATAAGAAAGGATACTTCTCCCCGGAGCCGTCCTGATCCATGTTCACCGAGCTCTGAATCCATCGGCCAGGAACACCCGTTCCTGAGGTTCTGTCTTGGGTTTCATCCATGGTCCGGACCAAGGCCGGATCGATGGGAAGCCATTTCAATGGGAATTTCACTTCCGGGTACCATCCCGTCTCTCAACCAGACCGATGTCTGGACACCGACTGGTGTCATCTCCATCGTGAAACCATTGTCCTTGAGAAGGGAATATGCCCCCCACAGCATGGTTGTGGCTCCAGTCATCTCGAGAACCTCCTCCAGGAAGACCTCTGAGTAGAAAAGCCAGGTCTTGAGGGGAATGAAATTCGATGCTGTCTCCACACCGGTCGCACCGCCCACCAGCAACAGACCACCGATCACAATCCTGGTTTGTGCGCCGGGGGTCGGATGGAAATATCTTCGAAGGGCAATCAATAATGAAATGAATCCAATCAGGAACGGGATCCCAATCAGGAACATCCAGATACCCGTATAGTAAAAAGGAGTATTTCCACGATCACCACCGGGTAGCAGGGAGTCTGATTTATACCCGATCCATTCATGAATTTCAGTGCTTTCATCAATCGAGAGCACAAGAATCAAAAGGGGCAGCAGGGGAAGTATCCACGAAACAGGCTGGTCTGAGCGGATATTCCAGGAAACAAAAACTCCCAGTAATGCTGCCACGATAAACAGTTGAATTGAGGAATACCAGGTGGGCAGGTTGGCCTCTCTCTCCAGGTTGAGGAAATTGTTCAATGTCTCCAGCTGACACTCCGAGGCGATATTTACCAGGTAAGCACAACCCAAAGTCAGGTCGATACCATAAAAGCACAAAACCAATCCCGGAACTCTTCTCAAGAAGGGGATTTTACCATGGAGTCTGGAAAGTTTGTTCATTGTGGATGCGGTGTTTCCCCCATGTGTGATGGAGTGACAATTTCTGTCGGAAAGACGGAAGGGGAGGCTGGGGAATCTTTTTTACTCTTCACTTTTTCGTAAAGGATTTCAGCCAACAGATTCAAGTGACCCAGGATTGTTTTGATAATACGCATCTTGGATTCGCCAAACAGCCGTCCTTCCAGGACAGCAGGACATTCAACAATTCTCGAACCCTGTTGGTCGAGCCGGACCAGTGTCTCAGCGACTCCGAGGAATCCCATCCGCTTGATCTTCAGATTTATCACCGCCTGGCGGCGGTAGACCCGGAAACAGCTGGTGTAGGTGGCCAGCTTCTGCTTGAGGACAAGACGATAAATTCCGGAAAGAGTGCGTGAGAGACCCAGCCGCCAACGAGGAACATTGAGTACTGCCCCGTCCGGGTGGTAGGGTGAAGCAGTCACCAGGTCAATCCCCGGTCCCATCATCCTGAGCATCTCTCGCAACTGGTGGGGGTCATAACTGCAGTCACAATCCATGGAACACACAATTTCTGTTCCTGCCTCGCGGATACCGGTCAGAATCGCAGCGGCCACACCCAGATTGAAGGGATGATGGACTAGAGTGCAATCTGTTCGCGATCCGAAAGCTTCCTTAAGTGCCTCCCACGTACGATCCTTGCTGCAGTCATCCACAAAAACGAACTGGAGTTTGTATTCGTCCGAAAGCATCTCCT
>CAYZUX010000305.1:0-5834 GCA_964481775.1 uncultured bacterium
GACAACCAAATATTATGCTACGCAGATTATGCGCAATCATTTAAGACGCAATGTAAAAAATAAAATTACGCATGTCCATATCAAGGATGTCAGCGAATCACTGGCTCTTGCGATGCGGGGCGGGCAGACTGGGATCGCGGTCAGTCAATGTGCCATTGGCGATGGAGTCAACGCCGCGAATATACGGCGCTGTCTCGAGATTCTCAGAGACCATGGTTACAACGGAGTATTGAGCATGGAATGCGAGGGTCAGGGTGGGCCGATGATTGAAAGGTCTCTGGCATGGTTGCGGAGGACCTTGGATGAACTTGGCATTAAGGAGGAAAATTAACTGTGATAAAAAAGAAAACAAACCGGCGGAGTTTTCTCAAATGCGCAACAGCCATTGCGGGATTTCCCACCATTATCTCATCAGCCGCATTGGGAAGGAGCGGAATACCCCCCAGCAGCAAGATCGCCATCGGTGTGATCGGCACTGGTGGTCAGGGTGGCCATCACAATGGGAATTACTATCGTCTTAGAGAACAGGCTGAGTTGATCGCCCTTTGTGATGTGAATGCTGCAAATCTTAAGAGGACCCGAGAAGGTGTTGCCCGGATGTATGGCAAGGACCAGGTATCCTGCTTTGAGGATTTTCGGGATCTTCTTTCCCGGCCTGAAATCGATGCCGTCACCATTACCGTCCCCGACCATTGGCATGCCCTCATAGCCATAGCCGCCGCCAAAGCCGGCAAACATATCTATTGTGAGAAACCACTGGCTTACTCCATCGCTGAGGGGAAAGCCATCGTAGATGCCGTGAGGAAATACAGGGTTGTCTTTCAGCATGGGACCCAGCAACGCTCTAATGCAAATTACCGTTTGGCCTGCGAGCTGGCGCTCAATGGACGTCTTGGGAAGGTGCATACCATCCGGGTTGGATCTCCCAATGGTCCCCAAGGTGGCAGCACGGAACCTGCGCCGGTTCCCGAGGGATTGAATTATGACTTCTGGCTCGGTCCAGCCCCCTATCATGACTACACACCGGGCCGCTGTGATGGATCGGGAGGCACTGGCTGGTACCATATCCGTGATTATTCCGGTGGATGGATCACTGCCTGGGGATCACATGATGTCGACATCGCCCAATGGGGAAATGGGAGTGATAACTCAGGGCCGGTTGAGGTCGAGGCCCGTGCAGAGTTTCCCACCTCTGGAGTCTATGACACCGCCTGGAAGTGGCATGCCGAGTGCCGTTATACCAATGGTGTGACTGTCATCTACGCCAGCGCGGATGAAAACAGGCATGGAATCCGATTTGAGGGAGACAAGGGATGGGTTTTCGTCAATCGTGAAGAACTCACTGCAGAACCTGAATCATTATTGAAGGAGCAGTTTGCCGAGGGTGAAATCCGTGTGCCGGTTAGTGATGATCACTTCGCTAATTTCCTCTCCTGTATCCGTTCCAATACCACTCCCATCGCCTCGGTCGAGATTGCTCATCGAACGACTACGGCGTGTCACCTGGTGAATATCGCATTGGCCCGCGGAGGAAAAGTCCGTTGGAATCCGGAAACTGAGTCGATTGAAGATGACCCTGAAGCTGTCAAATTGATGTCTCGTACCATGCGCCCTCCCTGGAGCCTCACATGAACAAAGAACTGAGATTGTTACTGAAAACAAGTCTCGTGGCAGGGATCATGACCAGCATAGTCCCCGCACAAGGAACTTGGAGGGATAATCCTCCGAACTGGCCGGATGGATATTCCGTGGTGGTGCACCTTGGCTGTGGTGATCTGGAGCATGTGGATGGTGAAGCAGGAATCAGCCTTCATGTAGAAAAGGGCCAGCCATTCATCTTCCCCGGTGTAGAAGGCCCCTTGGGAACAGCCTTACTCGGTGGAAAAGACCTTATGCTGGAGGCCGGTGGCCTGTCGGTTGCGCAGGAATATGTGGTAGCACTGGAATGGTTTGACGCTGACAACCAGAACCGGTTCCAGTCAGTCACTCTGACAATGTCGGGTGGCATCTCTGAGAAAGTTCTTCCCACCACACCTGCCAAATCCTTCTATCAGGATAAGCCCTCCCCGGCGGTAATCCTCTTCCCGATCAAAGCCACTGGCGCCTCACCACAATCAGCCCGTTTCGAAATCCACTGTGAGAGCGGTCCGAATGCAGTATTGAATGGGGCCTGGCTTTTGCATAAAAAGGACCAGACCGCACGGAAGTCCATCCTGATCGTGACCGGCGATGAATATCCCGGTCACCTCTGGCGTGAAACTGCTCCAGCCATGGCAGCTGCTTTACGCGAAGATCCTCAACTCGAAGTGTCGATCACCGAGTCTCCAATGATTCTCGGATCGCCGCTGCTGCGGCATTATGATGCCGTGATGATCCATTTCAAGGATTATCCCGAGCATTTTACTCCGGGGCAGGAAGCCCGCAGTGGACTCCGATCTTATGTGGACAATGGAGGCGGACTTTTCATCTCGCACTTCGGGTGTGGCGCATTCCAGGAATGGAGTCAGTTTGTCCAGTATGCCGGCCGTGTCTGGAATCCCTCAATGCGGGCGCATGATCCCTATGGTTCATTTGAGGTCCGCCTCACAGACCCTCTTCATCCAGTCACTCAAGGTTTGACTGCTTTCACAACTACCGATGAGATGTACACCTGTCTCGATGGAGAGACACCCATCCATGTGCTGTGCGAGGCCACCTCGGTAGTGGACCGGAAGGTGTATCCAGTCGCTTTCACATTGGAGGCGGAAAAACCCCGTATGGTCCATTGCACATTGGGGCATGACAGGAATGCGCTCAGTACTCCAGGAACCCGTGCCCTTTACCGGAATGCCGCAAGATGGGTGACCGGGCTGACAGGACCATGACCAGGGGTTATATCATATGAGGTACAAAGAGATTTTATCCTATAAAACCCTCACCTCCGTTATCGCCATCTTGATGGTGTTGATTGCTGTTTCTGTGGAGGCTCAAACCATGAGGAGTGACGTCGGTGGTTTCTATCCTTTTCTGAAGTCTTATTCAGATGCCAGTCCTCATTCACTCTCCTTCCTATCGCGTTCCTGGCCTGATATCGAGCAATGGAAAATCATGGGACGTGCCAGGATGCATGAGTTGCTCGCTTATAATCCGGACGGTGTTCCACTCGAGAGCGAGGTACTCTGGACCAGACAAGAGCAGGGCTTTACGCGTCACCAGGTACGTTATTCAGTCGCTCCTGGCCGGAAGACTGAGGCTTACCTTCTCATCCCCAAAGGAATTTCTGGACCCGCTCCTGCAGTGATTGCACTGCATTGTCACAGTGGTTTTTACTATTCGGGTAAAGAGAAAATTTCGGATTCGGGAAGCCAGTCAGCCCCCTTGAGGGAATTGGTGAATGGAACCTATGGGGGACGCTTTTATGCGGATGAGCTGGCACGACGAGGATATGTGGTGCTGGTTCCTGACTGTTTCTATTTCGGGTCACAACGCCTGGATCCCAAACAGGTTGCTAATGAATTCACCAAAGAACTGGAGGGTTTCACAGAGAGAACCGATGACTACATCCGGGCATTCAATGGGTTTGCGAGCCGGCATGAGTCCCTGATCGCCAAAACCATCTTCGCTGCTGGTTCCACCTGGCCTGGAATCATGTTCAGTGATGACCGCATCAGCCTCTCCTACCTCTTATCCCGTCCGGAAGTTGACCCGGAGCGGGTAGGATGTATCGGACTGTCCATTGGGGGCTATCGGTCGGCCCATCTCTTCGGGCTTGATCCAAGGATCAAAGTAGGGGTGGTTGCCGGCTGGATGACGACTTTTTCATCGCTCCTGTTTGACCACCTGCGTTCCCATACCTGGATGCTGTATGTCCCGCGCGAGAATGAGTTTCTCGATCTACCTGATGTGGTTTCGCTTAATGCCCCACGTCCGTTGATGGTGCTCAATTGCTTACAGGATTCCCTGTTCACCCAGGAGGGTGAACAGGCAGCGGAAAAACACCTGAAAGCCATCTATGAGAAGATGGGGTCTCCGGATAATTTCAAATGTGGATACTACGATGTTCCTCACTGCCTGAATGTGGAGATGCAGGAAGATGCCTTTGAGTGGCTGGATCGTGGTCTGAAGGGAGAGACATCGGCTCACTGATGAAATACACCGGACCCACAGGAAATGCCCCATGGGTCCGGCATAAATACTCTGTGGATCAATAAAGCTGCCAGTGGTCTACATCCGATGAAGATTGCGGCTCAATGGCCTTGTAAGGATTGGCACAGATGTAGTCGATCTGCATGGCCAGAATGTCTCCAGTCCCCTGTGATCCCAAGCTGATCATGGATTGGGTCTTGTCCTGGTACAGATCGCCCTCCTCATCCACTGTTCCTCCTTCGAGGCCAGCACGGAAGACATCCATTTCGAAATTGGGTGTCAGGCTTCCATCAACCCACGCCTTTACACGGATGTAGTCGGGAGTTTCCGGGTTCACCGCTTTGGCTGTCATCCACACACTGTGGAATTGACTTGGATCGATTCCGGAGACAATCGCGGGGCCGACTGGGTTACCGGTGCTGCCTGCACGATTGGTCAAATTGATGGTATTTGCCGAATAGACAGCCACTCCGACTGAAATTTCAAGTGTAGGATCCTCCATGTCAAAATAACTGAAACCGATCTGGGGTTTATCCCCATTGTTATCATGCGGAAGGACAGAGAAATTCGCTCCGGCCTTGTAGGGGGTAGTCAGGTTGGGGGTGAAGGCACGGAACCGGAAAAGGAGGGTTACCCCATCCGACTCAAGAGGTCTGACGATTGGGTCACCCTGAGCATCCGTCATCACATGTTGGAAATAGATCTTTCGGTCGCATGGATCGCCTGAGATTGTTCCCAGCGAACGAGGATCGCCCAGATCGAATAATGTCAGGACCGAGGCATCTGCCGCGGGTGAGCTTCCGTTTTCGGTATCGCCTTGACCGGCAACGGTATCCAAGCGGACAACATCCCCTCCTTGCCACCCATCCGTAATGTGTTGAGCGGAGTAAGCATTGGCCGAATAGGAATCAGAACCATTGTTGTGTACCCAGATGGCGCTTGGTGCATTCTCATCCGACGGTCCTGGGGGGATATGGGAAACACTGTTCCATTCTTCTACAAAGTACCACCCCTCTACCGGGTCACCCCAACCACCCCGTTCTGCAGAAGCCGAAATACACAACATCATCAGCATGCAACTAAATAGCGAATAAAACCTCATGAAAAAACTCCTTATTAAAGAAATTTTGCCCATTTGCTCCACCTAACAGGTATCAAAGGATCGTAAAATACGAAAACGTATACGTCAATACTCATATGTCCTTTTGATCCAGAAGACATTGGGATTCCAAGTTAAAAAGGATCGGTTTGTTTCCTGCCTTTACCCGAATCCCTTTGGTGAGTCCAGTTTGGCAGGATGAATCATGGGGGCAGCGGATGATGTTACTTGTATACAGGAGCTTACAGCACGATATACTATGGGGCTGTTGTATGAATCCTACCAAATGAGGAGAACGATCCCATGGAAGGTCTGATGGAAGAGAAGATCACGCGCAGGGAATCCCTGGCAGTGTTGGGCCTTTTGGCGGCCTCCAGCCAAGTGGCCTATGGCGCGGCTTCAGCCAAAGAAAAAGGAAAACAGAAAATCGCCTTGCAGCTCTACACCATGCGTGAACCCGCCAAACAGGACTTGGCGGGACATTGAAGAAGGTGCATGAGATGGGCTGGGAATATGTCCAGTGGAGTGGAATGCCTGATCTCCCCGCCGACAAGATCCGTGAGGCCCTTGATACAGCCGGTTTGAAAGCCATGGCAGCCCATGTCGGTAT
>CAYZUX010000306.1:0-5723 GCA_964481775.1 uncultured bacterium
ACTCAATGCGAATAAATTCGTTACTCCGACTGTCTATTACGGTCCATGGATGCACAATTGGAATATCTCCATAATGAATCCCACACTTCGTAAGATACTGATCAACACATTCCTCTTTTTGGGAACCATTCTTGTGATTCTGCTCATTCTGGAGGGAATCTGGCGGGCGCTGGATCTGCGTGGGTTCCACCAGGCGCGGGTGCGGGATTGGGAACATGCCTTGGTTCCGAAGGAACAGCTCCTTCCAGGGGTGTCGATCCAGTTCAAACCCCATGCCGAGTTCGAGATGCGTTATGACAGCAACCCGCGCGGAACTTTCAATGAACGCAACGCCATGGTCTATCACACCAACAATTATGGCTTTCGCGGGCCGGACATGCAGATCGAGAAACCAGCGGGAACAAAACGGTTGATCCTGCTGGGAGACTCCTTCACCTTCGGTGAGGGGGTGGAGTGGGAGGACGCCTTCCCGCACCATGTAGCAAGGCTGGTTCAAGAGAGCACATCCACCAAGACTGAAGTGCTGGACATGGCCACTAGCGCCTGGACCACGCTGGATGAGATCCACTACATGGAGCAGATGGGGGTGATGTTCTCACCAGACCTGGTGGTGGTGGTGTTCGTGCTTAATGATGCCGAACGGGCGGGGGGATTGGACCTGTGGGACAACTTCTGGATCCGTCATGAAGCCACCAGGATGGGGTGGTCCTATTTCGGCAGCTGGGTCTACAACACGATCCAACGCGAGCTGGATGGACGGCGCTACACCCGTGCTTTGAATGACTACGCATTGGGATTCAGCCAGGAGTGGCAGACTTGCCTGAGCGAATTGGCGCGTGGGAAGCAGGTGGCCGAATCCGCCGGATCCCGTTACATGGTCTGCATTTTCCCCTTCATGGTTGAGCTCAACGACCACCACCCCTTCACCAAGATCCACCAGATGGTCGCGGAGCATTGCCGTAAGAATGGGATTCCGGTGCTCGATCTGCTCGAAGCCTTCAAGGGACAGTCCTATCAATCTCTGTGGGTCCATCCCACCGACCAGCATCCCAACGAGGAGGGACACCGCATCGCCGCTCAAGCATTGGCGGAATACATCATTGGGAATAGACTTATGTGAGTTGGGATTGTCTTTGCATCTTCGTTGCCTCGGAGGTGGACCATGAGAAGGTTGGCCTGGTATGTGGTTTTGGGATTGGCATGTCTCATCTTCCCCCTATCACTTCACAGGAGCCAATCACCTGTGGGGGTGTCAAGCGAGCAGAAAAAACTTGATGAAGCCTTCCTGGAGTCTTGTGTTATTGGTTCCCTCGAACAAATCATGGAACACCTCTCCAAGGGAGCCGACTTATGGGTGAGGACAGATCGGAAACTGACAGCTCTCCATTATGCGGTGGTCAACCCCGATCCTGAGGTTTTGCGATTCCTCGTTGATGCGGGCCTGCCAGTGGACACTACAAGCGAGGGGGGCATTACTCCTCTTCATGTGGCCATTCAATATGAAAATCTTGCGGCCTTACAGGTTCTCTTGGAAATAGGAGCTTCCCCGAATACAAAGACAGACTCTGGAACAACTCCCTTCAGCTTGGCAAGCGAAAATTGCAACGAGGACGTCCTCGAAGCCCTCATTCGATCAGGAATGGATTTGAGCCTTCCCGATGAAGATGGGAATCCCCCCCTTCATCTCGCGGCACAGAAGGGCTTCTACCACACATGCTCGCTGTTACTCGATCATGGAGTCGGAGTGAATACCCTCGATAAGAACAAGTATGTACCTCTTCATTGGGCAGTCGGAGCAGGTCAAACCCAGATTGTACAGCTTCTCCTCGAACACGGAGCGGATGTCAACGCCACCGATTGTCGGGACGACACCCCTCTCCATTGGACGGCTTCTGAAGGCTTTGCCGATATCACCCAACTGCTTTTGGATCACGGAGCCGATCCGCTAAAGGTCTGTAAGCACACAAGAACTCCCCTCCATGAAGCCTGCCGCCATGGCTATTTGCAGGTCGCGGAGGTTCTACTACAGCATGGTGTGGATGTCGAAACCCGGGTCGGTGCGGCAGGATGGACACCCTTGTATGCGGCAGCCAGTCTCGGTGCTTCCAAGGTTGTGGAACCCTTGGTTAAGGCCGGCGCAGATGTCAATTCACAGACCGTTATCGGTGGCACCCCTCTCATCGCCGCGACCGTCAGCAATCAACAGAAGGCAGCTCAAGAACTCCTGCGTCTCAAAGCAGATCCCAACATCGCCGATGCCACTGGACGCTCCCCCTTACACTTCGCAGCACATCGTGGCTACACCCAGATGTGCGATCTCCTCATCGCAGGTGGGGCCATCATCGATGCCCGGGACATAAACAAGAGGACACCTTTACATTTCGCGGCGGGGAATGGCCAGGCCGCCACGACCGAATTGCTCCTCTCTCGGGGAGCCAACCTCAGTGCCCTGGATGCGTGGGGACGAACTACCTTGCATCAGGCGGTGTATTCCAACAACTGCGAAGTGATGACCACACTTTTGGATCAGGGTGCCGAGGTGGATGTAAAAGATGCGTACGGATATACACCCCTCATGTTGTCAGCTTATGAGAAAAAGCCTGACTCGCTCAGTTCCTTGCTCTCCGCTGGGGCTGATCCGAATATCAAGGGGCCGGAGGGGAAAACTGCCATGCACATGGCGGTTCAAAAAGAAGCCTATGAGATGGCCTGGGTCATGATGGCCCATGGCGGGAATCCATTCGAACGTGATGACAAAGGCAACACTCCTGTGGGAATGGCAGCTTCCTGGCTGCTCTGGAAAGCTGGCCAATCCCTCAATGAGCAGAGTACGACACAGTGAAGGTTGAGTCCGCCACCCGGCAATCCCTCGTCGAAGCCCTGTTGCTGGGTGGCACGGTTGTTTTTCTGCTTTCATGGCTCGGACGTGGGTTCGGGCCTTATTGGGACTCCTGGTATTACCACGATCACGCGGAACCTTTCAGCCGTTGGGTCTCCTCCTGGTGGGATGGCGGGATTGTTCCGCGGCTCGATGACTGGCGCTTCTATTTCCCGAAAGATGAGGCCATGCACCCGCCGCTGATGATCTATGGAGCGGCGGTCTGCCATGCCTTTCTCAAGGGTGCACTCGGAGAGCTCGGCTCCTGCCGCTTGTTCATCATCCTCTTCTCGGCTTTGTGGTGTACGGCGGTCTACCTCTTCCTGAAACCTCGACTGGGACGTGGTCTGGCGCTCATCGGAGTCACCCTGCTGGCGGGCAGCCCACGCTTCTGGGTTCATGCGGTCCTGCTCAACATCGATGGGCTGGTGGCCTCGATCTATGGCCTGGGGATCCTCGCCATCGTCCATTGGGACCGGGGTTGGAAAGGAAAAACGGCGGTTTATCTCGCTCTTTCCCTGGGGTTCCTGACCAAGTTGCAGGCCTTCTATCTGGTACCGATTCTTTTCGTTTGGGTAAGTTACCTGGCATGGTCAGTTATCATCCCGAAGGGATGCTCACGCATCCGTCTTCTGTTTCTCGAGTTGGCCAAAGCAGCGGGTGTGGCGTGCCTGGCAGGGCTGACCTTTTTCTTCCTGTGGCCTTCGCTATGGCTCGATTTCCCGCATGGAATCATCCAGTACCTTCGGTTCATCACCAAACACAGCAATGTGCCGGTTCTGTATTTCGGCACCCTCTACAAGGGGCCAGATATCCCTCCCTGGCATTATCCATGGATCTACACTGCCATCGCTCTGCCACTCACATTGACCGTGCCGGTCGTAATCCGGTTCCTCGGCGTGTCCTACCACCTCACCCCCCTGAGCCGGATTAACAACCTGCCCCCCCACCCCAACCCTCCCCCGCAAGGGGGGAGGGAGAAACTAGCCCCCTCCCCCCTTGCGGGGGAGGGTTGGGGTGGGGGGGTGAGGTGCGAGGGCCTGCTCTGGGCCGGAATGCTGCTACCCCTTTTGATCAGCTCGATGCCCCAAGCCCCGAAGTACGATGAGGTGCGTCTCCTCCTGCCCGCTTATGGTCCCATGGTGCTTTTGTGCGCACTCGAGATCGGTTATTGGTGGAGATGGCTGATGGAAAGGTGGGGAGGCTCGATCAGCACCACACTCCGCAGGGTGTGTCTGGCCACTCTGGGTGTGTTGATCCTTCTCCCCTCTGTGAGGATCTATCCCTACAACCTGGTGTACTTCTCGCCTCTGATCGGTGGGATTACCGGAGCGAGAGAGAAGGGTTTCGACCTGGAATACCTGGGAGTCTCCATGCACCGTCTCAATCCCAGGTTGAATCAGGTGGCGCGTGCCGGAGATATCCTCCTCCTGGCGGGCTGCAACGCCCTGGTCTACCACGCAGGACCGGAGGGGTGGCCGCCCATTCCACAGGGATTATTTCCGATCGATTTCAAAATGCTCAGGGAGATTTCCTTTGCCAACCGGTCGGTTTTCGCCATTCTCAGCAGCCGGTATGGGGATCTTGGACCGGAAGCGCATCTGGTACTGGAGAAGCTCCCTGCCCTTGATACCGTAACCTGCCAGGGGGAACGCCTGTTCTCGCTCCACCGGATCACCCCGGAGTTTGTAAAAGAATTGCCAAGTGCCCTCAAAAAGGACACAGAAGCGGGCTCCCCAACCTCACCTACTCCCCCGTAAACACCAAGGTTAGCTTGACCGCTTTCACGTGGGACTCTATTTTATAGACATGGCTGGACAACGGATGATGCGGTCATTCCTGGCGGTGTTCGTTTGCCTCGGCTTTGCCAGCCAGAGTAGTTATTCTTTCCCTTTCACAGTCGGAGCCCCGGTCCCCCTCGATATTGAGCGTTTCAAGTATCAGGACAAGGAATACAGCCTCTTTACCTTCTCCAGCGATGGCAAAGTACGTCCCTCGATCCTCTATGGTGAGGCCAGTTTCATGGCGGACCGGATCACCTTTGAGGAGATTTCCAACCAGATCACAGCGATTGGCCGGGTTCGTGTGACCCTTGGGCCACAGCTGATGACCGGTGATCACCTGGAATTCAACCTGGATTCCCGCCGGGGGATCCTGACCAATGCCGACATGCGTACCGGTGAGATCCAGGTTACGGGCGGGAAGATCGAGATACGTGAGATCGATGTCCGTGAAAAGACAGGGGTCTCCCAGGCGTACAGCTATGAAGTTCATGATGGCACAGTAACCGCTTGTGGTTATGCGGAACCTCATTACCACCTGGCAGCAGACTTTTTCCGTGTCGTTCCCGACATCCGTGTGTGGCTCTACGGTGCCGTTTATCAGGTCCTGCGGGTTCCGATTTTCTATTTCCCTTACCTGACACGTTCTCTGAGGAAAGAACCCTTTGCCTATGTTTTCCAACCCGGTGTTGACAGCGATAAGGGCTTTGTCCTTCTGAACCGTTTCTATTTCCATTACGACAAGGTTCTCCACCCCTTGGCACGAGGAACAGTGTTTGTGGATGGGTATACCAAACAGGGTGTGGGTGTTGGGGCGCGTTGGAATTACCTCCAGCGGCCCGAAGCGGACAGCTATATTCATGGTTACTACATCAACCAGCAGGATGATTTCAACGAAAGTGATCTGGCTCGGACTAACACGGAGGGATCACGCGGGAAGATTGCTTTCCAGCATTTCCAGAGGTTCGGTCCTGAATGGACCCTGACCGCCAAGGGACGGCGTCTCTCCGATCCTGATTTTGATGAAGATTACCGTACCGAAGAAATCATCCGCGGCTTTGATG
>CAYZUX010000307.1:0-5711 GCA_964481775.1 uncultured bacterium
CACCGCGTCGAAGAGGCTGCGAAGCTCGGGCAGGATGTGCAGGAAATCGCAGTCCATCGACAGGATGTACGGGGCTGAGGCGGCCGCAAACCCGTCCCGGAGAGCGCGGCCGACACCGTTCGGCGGATTGCGGTCCAGCAGCTTGACACGCGGCTCGCGGGAAGCGACCTCGCGGATGACCGCGGCCGTGCCGTCGGTGCTGTTGTCGTTGACGAGAATGATTTCGTGAATGTAAGGGCCGTAGGACTGTAGGAGATTTGAAACGAGGGGAACGATATTGGCTTCTTCGTTGTGACAGGGAACAACAATTGTGATTTGCTGGGTGGATGAGACTTCGGAACAATCTGGTTCCTGGTCTTTGTATGTCCCATGATCACTATCCCCATCAGCCGAGAGACACACGGGTTCCATTGGAGGGATTGGTTTTTTTTCCGTTTCACCTTGATCAAGGTGGGCTGGAAGAGATGGAATGCCCAGATATTCCCCGATTCCCATGAAAGAATAATGCTGCAGGTAATCTTCTATGAGGTGGGGCATTCTTTCCAAGTTGCGGTACTGCCGGATTTTCTGGAGGAATGGAGCTCCTGTTACACGGGGCTGATCGGGATCCAATTCCCAGACATGGAAATACATGATGAATGGTGATTGAGTTTTTCGGCACCAACTGGATACTGCATGACGCATCAAAGACGGGGGGGCCTGCCGGAGGTAATTTCCTCCAACCATGGGGAGATGAAAACCGGCAAAATTGACGCTGGGAAGTGGAAACTCCCAGAAATCTTTATCCCCCACTTTCCTGCAATGAGTGTAAAAACACCATCGTTCTTTTTGGGGAATCCGCATGAAAGGACGAAGACTGGAGTCATACCGATACCCAACCTCGGCCAACACCCTGGTTACCCATTCATCGCGGTAACTTATCCAGCCTTGTGGAATCCGGTAGCCCTGGACAGGGTTCTGGGTAACCTCTTCGAGACAATCCTTTGCTTTGGTTACCTCTCTCCGGAATTCGGATGGTGGCATCTCTTTCAGGCTTCTGACCAGGTAACCGAGGCTGGCGACTTCATGTCCACGTCTTACTACCTCACGAACCACGCCTGGAAGTTCTGTGGCAATCCACCCGAGAATGAAGAAGGTGGCCTTTGTCTGGTAGCGATCCAACAGGTCGAGAGTTCTCTCGGTATTTGCCTCCAACCGTGTCTCAAATCGCACCCAACGATCCTGTTTGATGACACTCCGGAGAGTTCCCACCTGGAAGTAATCAGCCACATTTACTGTCAACAAACAGGTTCCGGGCTTTGATGATACATTACTGGGCAGAGGGGGTGGGCTTTGGTCTTGCATTTTTGCTTGTTCAAAATTTATCAGGTGATCACTGCTTTGTGTCATCGAAGTTTTTCAATTTACCCCGTTGTCCAAAAAACGAATGATAATTGCAATACTCTTTATGCAACGTTAGGGCCAACTAGCTTGTTCCAGCAGATACAAACTCCGGATATCCACAGTTTGGCCGGATGAGACCTCAGTAGACCGATCGGATTCCCCGATGGAGAAAGGGGATCAAAAGGTTACCTTGGTGAAAACCGGTTTTATCGAGATGGAAATGGAGCCTCTGGCCTTCCTCAGGGGGATGACAGACTGAGGATTTGAGTAGTTGCCAGATGGATTTCGTATCCACCCCGGTCTGATACTTTCGATGGATTGCAGATCAATAACTGGATTCAAACATGCAAAAGGCGGTGGACAACAAACGTAACCGACAACTAATGACTGATACCGGCATTTTTTGACCGGTCAAAGGATGGGCCAAGGATTCCACAAAAGATCGGAATCTAGTTCTTGTGATTCTTCTGGCAGGAATACGAGGGGAAACCAACCGGGAAGTACCGTGATCGTGACCCATTGGTACAGTGTTTGCTCTATTAAGGGATGCTCGAATTGGAATGCGTGACGGATGAATCCTGGCTTCCTGTTGAGCAAAGTAACACAAGATCCAGCAATCATGCTCTCACAGGAGGCATCACGGTGCAAGTTCCGTTTCTTGACCTTAAGGCACAGTACCAGACCATCAAATCGGAGATTGGGGAAGCCATTGAACAAGTGCTTGAAAGCACCGCCTTTGCAGGAGGCCCGTTTGTCAAGCAGTTCGAGGATTCTTTTGCTCCCTATTGCCAGTGCCAACATGCAGTTGGAGTCAGCAATGGAACTTCGGCTCTATGGGTTGCGCTCAAATGCCTGGGGATCCGGCCAGGTGATGAGGTCATCACCGTTCCCAATACTTTCATTGCAACCGCTGAGGCAATCAGTTTCTGCGGTGCCACACCGGTCTTTGTCGACATCGATCCTCTAACTCATACAATAGATCCAGAGCTGATCGAGCAAGCCATCACGCCGAATACCCGTGCCATTGTCCCGGTTCATCTATATGGTCAGATGGCGGATATGGACCCCATCATGGAGATCGCCAAGAGGTACGGATTGATCGTGGTGGAGGATGCCGCCCAGGCTCATGGAGCGGAATATAAGGGAAGACGGGCGGGTTCCATCGGACATGCGGGGTGTTTCAGTTTTTACCCTGGCAAGAACCTGGGAGCCTATGGTGAAGCGGGTGCAGTTGTGACCCATGATGCGAGCCTGGCGGAAGCAATGCGGGTGTTGCGGGATCATGGACAGTCCAGGAAATACTATCACTCGGTGATCGGCTGGAATGCCCGCATGTGTGGAATTCAGGGAGCGGTGCTCACCGTGAAAATGCGCCATATCGAGGAGTGGACTGAAAAAAGGCGCAGGAATGCCTCTCTTTATTCCTCACTGCTACAGGAGATTGAAGGGGTCACAGTCCCGGTTGAGGCAGACTACGCGCGGCATGTCTACCACATTTACCCCATCCTGATGGAGGAACGAGACGAGGTGATGGAGACTCTGAAGCAGCATGGAATCACATGTGGTATTCATTACCCATTGCCGGTCCACCTTCAGGACGCTTATGCAAGCCTTGGATACAATGTTGGAGCCTTCCCGGTGACTGAGAAAGCCGCAAAAGAACTGATTTCACTGCCCATGTATGCGGAACTGACCGAGGAACAGATACAGTATGTTGCCCAGCAACTCCGTGTAGTCAGCGAAAGCCGGGTTGCGGTTTAATAACGAATCCTTTTACACCCCAGTGAGGGGTCTGAAAACCCCTCACTGACCGGTCTTTCCCTCCAACCATGCTGGAGTGAAGCGGGCAAAGGTGATGGTCTCATAGGGATGCTGGTAACCTCGCTCAAACAGGCAGCCAATCATTCCATTCTGAGTGACAACAAGATCTGAGTATGCTGCAGGTCCTGTCCAAAGGATTCCTGAAATTGGCCAGGACCTGCATTCATCATAACTGAGCCGGACTGTGAGATTCTCGCGTTTATGGCTCGCTGGATTGGAAAAGAAGATTCCGCTCCGCCCTCGTGACAACCCTCCTGTCAGACTGAGCACACTTGCCTGACAGACAGGTTCGACCAGGACTGGATCTTCGGCCACGGGACTCCAAGTCATCCCTCTGTCGCGGCTTACTGACTGGACCCGGCGGTGATTGCCAAAAGTGTTACGGGCATTGATGTAGATCGAACCATCCTCCAATTCAACGATTGTGGATTCATCGGTCTGCCCCTCCAATGATCCGCCAATCTTCCAGGTCTCTCCTCCATCATCGCTGAAAATGACATGAGAGTGCATCTCATCCCGATCAGGACCGGTGGAATGGTCGCAGGGGGCCATCAACCGGCCATCTTTCAGCTGGATCCCATGGCAGGGACCGGTGGCATACCATCTCCAGTCAGGCTGCCTGACCTGCGAACTGATCTCCCTGGGTGTAGACCAGGTGAGTCCTTCATCCCGGCTGAAGGTGACCCAGACAGTGCGGGGAGCGGCCTCTCCACGCA
Source organism: uncultured bacterium (assembly GCA_964481775.1). GTDB lineage: Bacteria > Hinthialibacterota > Hinthialibacteria > OLB16 > OLB16 > OLB16. The sequence continues at coordinate 3,921 of CAYZUX010000307.1, forward strand.
TGATCTGGGCCTCATTTTCCATTCCCTTATTCTTGGTGATCAGCAGCACAATCGACCCATTGCGCTTATCCACAATAGGGCAGGGATTTCCACAGGTGTGACCTTCATCGTCCAAGATGACCTGAATGGGCTCCCAGGTTGCGCCATGATCCAGGCTTCGGCGCATCACCAGATCGATATTCCCCCAATCATGGCGCGCATCGCGGCGAGCTTCGCAGAATGCCAGGAGAGTTCCTTTGGGGGTGACCGCTAAAGCCGGTATGCGGTAGGTATGACAACCCTCCTGTCCCGCCGAGAAGAGAACGGCCTGGCTCATTTCCACACCCTTATCGCCCGCTCTGGCATTCGACATGGCACAGATACTGATCAGGATGAGGTAACCAACCAGCCTCATGATTCCCATTTCCCAGCTCTTCTGGCCCTGTTCTGGGGACCACCCATTAAATGGTTGACATGATAGAACACTGCTCAGGCTGCCCATTTGGCTTTCCTTATCCCTTACCTCAAATCAGTAAACTTAATCTTGAAAAAATCTTGCTTGACCTGACACCTATTTGTGGTATTCTTGATACTAATTTAATGACTTCGAGAACACTTAAATGAGATTACCAAGGCACGTTTTGCGGCTCCTCGTTGTCATAGCCTTGTTGGGATTATGTGGTTTGGGATCACAACAGTATCTGAAGCCAGCTACCTTTGGCGAGATTGGGAACTACCGGGCTGAAAGCCTGTCCGAGATCATGGTACGTGAACCAGTCCATCAGGGGAAGTCCTCCTGCGAGGAGTGTCACGCTGATATTTACGAACTCCACGAAAAAGATATCCATTACGGTGTGCAGTGTGAGGATTGCCACGGACCGGCGAGGAATCATGTCCTTCATCATTCGGGTGAGGATGCAACCATCCCAGCAGAGATGGCTGTTCTTTCAAAAGAATACACGCTGGAGGGGTGTCTGTTCTGTCACCGCAAGCTGGTGGCCCGGCCACCAAGCTTTCCGCAAATTGATCCCCTCGAACACTTCGCTTTCCTGAAAGTCAAGGATCCAACCACTCGTTGTACCGAATGTCATAGTCCTCATGAACCCATCTATTTGTTAAAGCGAGTTGAAGAAGCTCGCATTCACCCAATCATCCATCAGTGTAAAGAGTGCCATAATTCAAAGCCCGAAGGCGATTCAAAAGACGTCAAGGGACATCCCGTCATCTTCACCTGCCGTGACTGCCATCCAGCCATTGTCGAAGACTTTATGAAGCATGAACATGCTTTTATGGAATGTACATCCTGTCACCTGTTCCACTATGAGAATGAGAATGCCGGCCGGATTTTCAAAAACGGGAATGGAAAGTTCTGCCTCCTCTGTCATGAGAAGAAGCCCTTCAAAGATGAGGCGACACTGCCTCAGATCGATTCCGCCAACCACTTGGCGGAAATGGCAAAAGACGCTGGCACCGATTTCACCACACTTATGGAAGATCCGAGAGCCTGTATCGACTGTCATTTCGACTTTATCCACGACAGCAGCCTTATGAAGGAGGAAAAAAAAGCGGATGCAGGATGATAGGCCTAAAGAACAATCGCGCCGTGAATTTCTGCGTTTTTCTCTTTATAACGCTTCGGGTTTTTTTATTGGCTCACTCATCGCATTCGGTGTTCCGCCTCAAAAGACGCCACCAAGTATCGAGGAGCTCAAACAATTTGAGTGGGGATACATCGTTGATACCACCCGATGTATCGGCTGTGGTTCTTGTGTACGAGCCTGCAAGATTGAGAATGATGTGCCCGATACGTAT
>CAYZUX010000308.1:0-5680 GCA_964481775.1 uncultured bacterium
GATTTGTTCCGCGAACGTGAATGACTCGCGGGTAGGTGGGTCAAAGCGAGCGGCGCCCTCGTGGACGTTCCACGGACCGACTGTGACACGGTATTTTGAATCTTTACTGGCTGCGGCCATGACACGACCCCTCCCTAACTCTCAACAAGCTCGACGCCGCCATGTAGGCACCTGGCGGTAAAGGGACAAGACATGCTGCTCCTCCTCGGAGCCGTTCCATGAGTACGGGCCGGTTCCAAGTAGGATCATGCCAGATTGGTGAAACCTCACCAAGGGGAGAAGGGCAGAACGGAGTAGCGAATTCATTCGCCTTGTATCACCCAGTCAGACAATTTCGCGGGCTTGTGAAAAGAAAGCGAATGAATTCGCCACTCCGTTTTACCCCGCTGGAACGAGAAAGGATTCTTGTTCCAGCGGGGATGGACTGTTTATCCGAGGGCCAGTTCCTTGGCCGCGAAGCGCGGCAGATGGAATGCCGCACGATGCACCTCGGGCGAGTAGTAGCGGAGTGTGTCCGCCACCTTCGCCGGAAGGTCCCTAACCGGAGCGGTGTAGTCCGGTCCGAGCGAACATACCAGCTGCCCGATCATCCCTGAGGGGTAGGTCGGAACCAGAGTGTTCATGTACTGCAAGCGTGGGAACAGGTCACGGATGGCGGTTGTGAACGACTTGATGAGCGGCAGATAGTAAAAGATCGTCTCACACTGGCACAAGGCCGCGCCATTCGGCTTGAGCGCTCCCTTGATCCCCTCATAGAAGGGACGCTTGTAAAGCACCTCCGCCGGACCGATAGGATCCGAGGAATCGACCAGGATGAGATCGTATTCCTTCTGGTGATTCCGAATGAAGACCGCTCCGTCCTCAAGGTAGACCTTCACACGCGGGTCGGACAGTCCCGAAGCGGTGAAGGGGAGGTAGCGCTTGGAAAGCTCCACCACCCCCCCATCGATCTCACACATGTCGATCCGTTCGAGGCAATCATACCTGACCAGCTCGCGGACCATACCTCCATCCCCGCCTCCCACCACGAGGACCGATTTCGGGTCTGGGTGAGACTGCATGGGAACATGCACGAACATCTCGTGATACGAGAACTCATCAAATTCGGTGAGCTGGATGACCCCATCCAGCACCAGCATGCGGCCATATTCGTAGGTGTCGAAGACCTCGATGAACTGAAAGGCGGATTTCTCCTCGGCCACCTTGTTCTTGATCTTGACACCCAGACAGACCCCCTTCTCGAAGGGGGTCTTCTCAAAGAACCAACCGGGAAACTCGGGCATTCCTTACTTCCTCAGAGCAACTTTCATGGTATAGGCGCGGCCACGGAAGTAGCGCTTCGAAAAATCGGCCGCTGCTTGGGGGTCGTAGTATTTGCAGCTGAAGATGTCGATGTAGGCCCCATTGCTCTGATTGGCGAAGTGCCCGGAGACCAGGGATGTTTCAATCAACTGAACCAGGCTGAAACCGGAAACACGCTCATCTTCGCCGAAATCGACCACGATGGTGTCGCCGAACCGGCGCATGTCGATGTGATCGCAAAGATCGATCGCGAACTGCCTGACATATTCGGCATCACGAATCAGAGCGGGATCACAATCCGTGATGTCGACCGAGGTCAGGATTCCCCAGGCCTCCTCGCGCTCAAATTTCTCCCGCCAGGACATGACTGCATCGACCTGGTTGATCGAAACCGCGCTGGCGCGTTCGAGACCGTTGTGGCTGACAATACCCCGATTCAAGTCGCCCGCGATGATGATTTCATCTGTCCCCAGGTTGTCCTGGAAGACCCGGATGGCTCGATCCACATCGATACTCTCCCCACAGGTGAAGACATCCACCGCGGCATAACGGTACTCCGGCCAGCTGTGGACGCTGAAATGGCTTTCGGCGATGACCACCACACCGCTGACACCCTGCGGTTCGTAGGAGTGGAAATGCGATCCCACGATGGTCGCGCCCGCCTTATGGGCCGCCTCTAGAAAGATTTCCTCTAATCGTTCAGGGCTATTGATGACTTCCGGGTTACACTCGTAGCATTCGATAATCCAATGCTTACCAAGAGAGACCATAAGGGGTGATGCCTCCCGATTACGAAGAGACAACACACTTGGGATGGGCGCAGTGACCATTCGTCTACCGACCTCCTCATGAGATGGCTCCGAACAAGCGGAACGAGAAGGCGGGGCTCTTGCGGATGATCGGCAGACAAGTCCCAGATATGGAAGGAGACTCAGCTAACCGTAATATCCGTATGAACGCGGACTCATCGATCCATGGGATCGTTTACCGACTCTCATAAAGCCTCGCGATATTTTCCTCTCGGTTCCCTTAACCGGAGACAGATTTGCTGGAGCGCTTCGACCGCTAACCCCATTTTTACAACGTCCATACGATACAGGATGCCCAGGCAAAAGTGAAGACTTTCCTCTACAGGTATCGACCGTGGGAAGGAGCTTCTCCACCCCGTCCAGGGACGGCAAGCCACGCTCTCAATCGCAGATGGATCGGAGGTCGATCATTTCACCGGAGCGCGGTGGATGCATCCTTTGTTTGGCCACCACACGTGCTATCACTTCAACGGCTGCGCGGATCTGCTCAGGAGTCGTGGAGCGCCCAAGCGAAAAGCGGACCGCGCCTTGCGCCAACTGCGGTTCGACTCCCATGGCAAGCAGCACATGGGAGGGCTCCGCCTTGTTCGCACTGCAGGCGGAACCGCTGGATACCGCGATCCCCTCTTCAGCGAGATCAAGGACCACATAGGTTCCAAAGACTCCTTCAAAGCACACACACAGAGTTCCCGGGAGACGCTCCACTTCCCGCGTCATGACATGAACACCGGGAATACGGCTGATCAACAGGGTTTCAAGTTCATCACGAAGAGATCTCAGAAATTGCCCTTCCGAATCGAGTAACCTTCCGGCCAACTCCGCTGATGCTCCGAAACCAACAATAGCAGCCACATTCTCAGTTCCCGCACGCAGGTTCATCTCCTGTCCGCCACCATGAAAGAGAGGACAGAGATGGCTGAGATCTTTGGCATATATGGCCCCGATGCCCTTGGGGCCATAAAGCTTGTGTGCTGAGAATGACATGAACTCCAGACCCAGTGAGGCAATTTTCAAGGGGAGCTTGCCAAGGGCCTGGACTGCATCGCAAAAGACCGGGACATCGTATTCCCTGCCGACCTGCCAAACCTCGGATACCGGCTGGATTGCGCCTGTCTCATTGTTCGCATACATCAAACAGAAAAGCCGTGTGGAAGGTCTCACTGCTTCCCGGTAAGCATCCGGATCCACCACGCCTGTTCTATCTGGATCGAGGAAGGATACTTCAGCCAGCCCCTCCTTGATCAGCTGTTCCAGGCACCGCTTGACCGACGGATGCTCGATGGAGGAGGAGATGAAATGGCAACCCTGTCCTGTAAAGCGGAGAGCGATTGAACGGAGGATGGTGTTGTTGGCTTCGGTACCTCCGCTGGTAAAAACCAGATTGTTCTCAGGAACTCCAGCAAGCTGTGCTACCTGGAGACGTGCTTTCTCGACTCCATACCGGGACTGTACTCCCCAATCATGGACACTCGAGGGATTCCCCCACTCGTGAGTGAGGTAAGGGAGCATCGCATTGAGAGCACTTCCATCGAGTGGCGTGGTGGCATTGTGATCGAGATAGATGGCACGCCGGGTCATGGAGCTCCTGGTGTCGCACTTCCAACCTTCTGCCCAGGCACTCCAGGAGGGCCTGAGGCCGGAGAAGGAGCATCCGGGGCGGATTCCGGAGGGGGTTGTGGGGTTGTTGGGGTGGAATTGGAAGCTGGCGTTATGGATGAAGTATTTGGTTTTGGCGCGGTTTTTGGAACCACCTTTTCGCTGACAAGAGTTGTAAAGGCTGGCTGATCCCGGATGAAATCAAATGCGGGATCTTTCTTGATCTCATCCCGGAAAACATCTCCTGTTCCTGACCGCATTAAGGTCTGCAGGGAAGACAAGGCTGCTGTTGCATTTTTCAAAAGGGAATATGCCTTGGCTTGAGCAAACACGACCTCCGAAGAGACTCGCGGTCCACAATCGGTAAGGGCCACATTGGCCAGTTCCAGCGCTTCCTGTGGCTGGCCTGCATCCGCCGCGCCATGGGCCATCAATGGGAGGTATTTGCAGCGGTTATACTGCCTGGTCAACAGCTCAGCCGCACCATATCCGACCTTCGGATCTCCCTCTCCAAGTGCAAACCGTGTGATCTCCAAGAGGAGTGTCTCGGATTCCCGCCTCTGATATTCATCGATGACTTCCTTGGGTTTGAAGGTCCACTTTTCGTTCTCTCTTCCCTCACGCTTTCTCCGGGCCCGTTCGCTGTCCTCCTGTTTTTTCTTTTCACCATCCGACCAGGCAAACAGGTTCCGGAATGACTCCAGCGCCTCGGGAAGTTTTTGTTGCCCAAGCCGGCATTTGGCGATGAAGAAGTGGACATCCTGCCGTCTCGGATCGGCCAGCAGGGTTCTTTCAAAGTATTTCTCGGCAAGGCCGAGTTTCTGATCACGCATGGCTCCATGCCCGAGGTTGTAGAGGGCATACACCTGCAGGTCATCCACCTCGAGGGCGATATGGTAACAATTCCGGGAATTCTGCTCTGCTTCAAAGGCCAGACTGGCATATCGTGCCTGTTCCGCCGGGTCCTTGGCGGTTTCAGAAAGCGTGCTGTAAATCTGGTTGAGCTTGTCATAGAGCACACCCATGTTGTTATGGGCCCATTTATAGTTGGGATTCATAAAGATATCCCGTTTGTGGACCATGATACCAAGTTCAGCATAATCAATCAGTTTATCGACATCCAATTGATAGGTCCGCCGGATATCCGCGATCTCTTTCTCATTCTCCTGGCGTTCAGCCTCATTGTAGACATCCGGACGGTGCCTGATCAGCCAGGGACGGAAAACCAGGGCAGTGGCATCGATACAGTACCTTCCCAGGATGTAGTTGGTCTCCATTTCGAGCGGATAGATATCCTGTGACTTTTCCATACAGGCGAAGACATAGTCATAGCGCTCCATCCCGCTCTCACTGAATAACATTCCCCAGCGCAACCACATCTCACCGACAAACTGACGGATCAGCGTGCTTCCCATCAACAAGGTCACGACAAGTGCCAGGACTGGCCAGGAAACATAAGCCGGGAAGGTACTCCATGATCCAAGTCTGCAGGGACGGACAGGAGGGAGTTCATAAACCGCCGCACTCCGCAGAGATTCTCCTCTTAGGACCCTCTCGGCGGTCACCGACGGGCTTTCATGGGAGAGGAGAAGGGATGAGTGGATGGAAACGGCCAAGGCGCGGCGTCGTTGGATACGCCAGACCTGGTAACAAACTCCCAGCAGCATCCAGGCCGGATAGGTCGAAGAGGGTTGCAGGAGGGGCATCTCAAATTGGGCATGCATGACGATCGCGGTCATCGCCCAGACCAGCCCCCAGGTGATCACATTCATGAAGACATCGGTGCCATCCCGGGGGATATGAATGAATCGCAAACTGCGGAAGAGAATCAGACCCGCGATTCCGAACAACCAGATCATCCCCAGAAGGGCAATTCCCCCGCTGTCCGTGGCATCCTCCAGAAAATCATTGTGGGGATGACGTCCCAGGACCTCCTTACCGAGAATTCTCCGTTCCAAAGCGGTTTCATATTT
>CAYZUX010000309.1:0-5654 GCA_964481775.1 uncultured bacterium
GGTACGCCAGGATTGGATGCTGTCTGTATCTTCACTCCCAATCACCTCCACCATGGCCATGTGATCCAAGCCCTGAACCATGGTCTTCATGTTTTTGTCGAAAAACCCATGGCAAACAGTGTGAAAGAATGCCGTGAGATGGTGGAAACCTCCCAACAGGCCAATAAAATCCTGTTCGTGGGACACAACACTCGCCGGGAGTCACGCTTCCGCCTGATGAAGACCATGCTGGAAAAGGGAGAGATTGGGAAACCGGTTCTGGCTTCCTGTACCTTCACCTCTGAAGCTGGATTGGGAAAGCGCCTCGGTGGATGGCGATACGACAAAAACCTCTGCCCTGCGGTTGCACTCTCTCAGATCGGCATTCATGCCATTGACCTGCTGAATTATCTGCTGGGTGAGGTCAAACAGGTCCAGGCCTGGATCTCAAATGTAGGGATGGAGGATGACGTTGAGGATGTCTGCCTGGCACGCCTCCTTCACTCAGGTGGATATTCCTCAACTTTCAACAATGCTTATTCAGTTCCTCGGGCACGTTCTCTGGAGATTCACGGTACAGGTGGAGCCCTGCTCACCTATCGCGAGGGAGAGGTTTTTCACCAACCGCTCGGAGCCAACCCACGCTGGAATATCGAGACTTCTCCAACCGACACCATTGAAGAGGAATACACCGAGTTCGCGCATTGTTGCCGGACAGGAACCCAGCCTGAGACAGGCGGTCGTGAGGGTTTCGCCGCGATCGCAGTGATGGAGGCGATGATTCTCTCCTCCAACAATAGCGGTGCTCTCACGCCTGTCGCAAAGTTATAGTTCTTTCCACTGATGCTTCGGACTGTAGCCAAAGGCCTCCCTGGCACGCTGGTGCGAAAGCATCGTTGTCCTTCCCGGCAAGGGTGAACGAACCACCTTGAGCAATTCAGGACGGAAACGCTCGATGATTTCCATCGAGGGTTCCAGCAGCGTGGTGTCCGGTGCGGTGAGTTGATAAACGCCGGTCTTGGGAAGCGTTGGGCATTCCAGGGCCTGGATCAGCCCATCAACCACATCACGCAAGTCGACATAATTACCCAGCTCTCCCGGCCATTCGGTAGTGGGTTTCGCACGTTCCTGATTGGTTTCAGTCCACTCCGGAGGGAAAACCCCCGCGAAACGGAAAGCGGCCGTTGTCATCCCGGTCCGGTTGGTCCAAGCCCTGCAGTTGAGCTCATTGCAGTATTTTGCCAGGCTGTAGGCATCTTCATGGTCCGGCGGGATATCCTCATCCACCGGAAGATAGGGCCAGTTGCGCGGACGGTCAGTCACACGGCAATAGAACCAGCCAGCAGCATTGATACTGGAGGCTGCAAGAACCCTTGGAACTCCATTGGATGCAGCGGCTTGGAGTACTACAAAAGTTCCCAATGCATTGACACGGAAACACTCCTCCGGCTCCTCATTGGGTTTGACATGCCCCGCCAGATGGATAACCGCATCCACACCCTCTGTCATGCGTTTCATGAAATCGGGATCCAGCAAGTCCCCCTTGAAAAACGGGATAGAAGCAGAGGGCTTTGGGGTGAATGCGGGGGTTCTTTCGATCTCCAGAGCCTGGTAAACCCAGGGAATGCGATCCGGATCCGGATCCATAGTATCGGTGAGCCGTAATTCCGCACGCTGCTCCAACTTCCATGTCAGAAAACGTCCAATATATCCCGCCGCGCCAGTGATGAGTACGTTCATGATTGTCCTCCCACTTCAGGATACACCTTCCCAATCAAGCACCACCCCAAGGGTGGAATCTTTCTGAGTGAAAATGGTTTCCCACGCCTTGGCTGCTTCCGGTGCGGGGAAATGGTGAGTGATCAAAGACTGTGTGTCGATTTTCTTTTCATGAAGCAGATCGAGTGTCCATTCAAGCCTCTTCCGGGTCCAACCGCAAGGGCAATGGATAGTGGCTTCCCGGTAAATGAATTGACGCAGGTCGATCCAGGACTTGAGGCCCTCATGACCGGCAGTGACATAATGACCACCCCAACGAAGCATGGGAACCAGTTTCATGTTGAGGTCATAGTTGACCTCATTCCCCACCGTGTCCACCACGATATGGAACTCGCCCCCCGCCCACTTCTTCGCGACCTCCAGCCACGCGGGATCATGGGAATTCAGAACCAGGTCCCCATCTGCTTTCTTGAAGAGGTTTAACCTGAAATCATGCCTCCCGACCAGAGCCACCTTTGCTCCACGCATCTGGAGTGTCTGCGCCGCCCAGTGACCCACCATTCCATCACCAACGACCAAGGCATGGCAATCGTCCTCCACGCCAGGACGCGAACCGGTGTTCGTTCCAACCTGAGTCAGGACAAGTCCGCTGTAAGGAATCGGGTCATCCTCTTGCGGCAATACAAACACCTCGTTGGGATCAGCGGGACCAACCAGAATATGTCCCGCAAAGTTGAACTGAACTTTCTCGGCCTTTGTGATGGTGACAAAAACCCATTGGCCTTCTTTGAATCCTTTCACATCCTTCCCCACTGACTCGACAATCCCCACTTTCTGATAACCCGGAACCATCGGAAACGGTAGCGGCATGTATGGCTGCCAGGGAGTCACTCCATCAAATCTTTCCAACCTGAGAAAGGATCCTTCCGTGCCATTACTGATCCAGGAGTATTTTGTCCTGACCACCACATCCCCCGGCCCGGGGTCGGGTGTCTCAACAGTCCCAAACTCGACTTTGTTTTTAGCGGTGAATAAAACTGCGGGTGATTTCATCATGTCTCTCCTTCCTGTCAGCAGGATTTTCAGTCAACCCATCGTATCCGACCAATCGCTGGAATGCCCTTGTCACTGGTATTGGCAATCAGATTGATCTGGTGAACATCATTCCAGTGAGCAAGTGGCTCACCATCCTGAATTTCCTGGTTCCGATCCTCATCGTAGAGACCGAATTGTTCGAGAGCGAGGACAGTCTGTTTCCAGCCTGCTCCGCACTCGAAACGTGCCTGATAAACTTTCGCTCCTGGTTGACGTAGAAACCAGTCCGTTCGCAAAGTAACCTGCGCCAGATCGTGCGTCCATATCTCCAATCGCCTTTTATTTCCCTTCGCACGGGCCGGATCCGCTATGAGTCGGGTGGCGAGATGAATCTCTGCAGCCGGCTCTGATGAAAGGTACGCCAGACAGGGATGCCCCTCCACAACTTTCAATGCGAGCTCGGCCTTGGGGTTGTCCGCATGGATGAAATCGGTTCCCCTCTGGATGAACCAACCCGAAGGCCCTTGTGACCAATCACTGATCACATCAGAGACCAGTTCTGTTCCACGCACGGTGGGAGCGATCATTGCGGGAACGATTTCTGTAACTGGGGATGAGACCATGTATCCGCCCTCATAAACCACCTGCGCGATTGCCGAAAGTGATTGTGCAGCCTCCACAACGGGAAGAGCCACAGACCAGGTGCTGCTGGCATCCCGGACCGCATCAGTTGATAACCAGCATTTCAACAATGCGGGCAGTGAACCCCTCGTGTAATCGACATGCACGGAGACAACCGGGCGGGATTCATCCACCTGAATGGCCGCCCTCAATAATCCCTTTTCGTCTTCTTCCAGAGAAAGGACTGGTTCTTTTGGAAACTGGAAATTACCTTTCAAGTGGGCATCCAACCAAGCCATGCCCGCGGAAACAGTTTCTGGAGCGAGGCTATGCATCCGGTTTGGGCTGTAGCTGCGGCGATGATCGATCGTTAACTGCGCGAGGCGTTCCTCTGCTTGCGGGAGCTGTCCAAAAAAATCATTGGTGGCATTAACGAAGCACACAGCCCCCTGTTGTCTGGAGGCAAACGACGCAGGCTCATAGTTCGCCTTCCACAACTTGATGAAGTTGGGTGATCCCCTTTTCATGGAGCGTGCTATGTCACTCCACTGTTCAACCAACCCGCCCACACCATAAGTGGGAACAGCAGCTTTGATTCTCGGATCAAGTCCATTCACCAGCCAGGTGATGTAGCCTCCCCATGAGATACCCTGAACACCGATACGGTCTTTATCCACCTCGGGTTGAGCTGCAAGGACATCAATCCCGCGTATTGCCGCAAGGACCGCGTGAAAGACAAGATTCTGTCCTGGAACCTGGTCATCCGGACCCATGATCGATGTGGCGAAGTCCTTGTGCCAGTTAGTGATTTCCTCAATCGGACGCTGGTCTCTCGGACCAGCCCAATCGAATGAAAGACAGGCATACCCATGCTTCACAAAGTACGCCACGTTGGAGGGATAGCAGGTCTGTCCACCCCCATGAATCTGGAGAACCGCCGGGAAAGGTCCTTTCCCCTCGGGATGAGCATAGAGAGCATACACGCGTTGCGGTTCACCCTTCCATGCCGATCCGGTGTAACGCAGGCTGCGTATTTTAATGCCGTCGTTTTCGATCTCCTTACCCCACTCAAGATCGATGGAAGTCTGTTCCTGCATGGCATTTTCCCAGACTGTCCCTACGGGGGGAGTAAAGCCTCCGCCATATGCCCGGAACGGTACTTGGATCACCCATCCAAGAAGGCAAAATAAAAACAAGGAATGCTTCCACATCCAGCTTTGTTTCACGGTCTTACTGGAACTCCTTCACCCGCTGTGGCTGGCTCTCCGTTTGAGTAGATAGTCAGGGATTCATCAACCCGGAAGTTTGGTGTGAAAATCAGGCTTGCCAGGTAACCCGTCACAAACACGACGACATTGCCAAGGAGTCCCAGCCAGTAAAGATGGATCGTGAACTTTGGCAGCCAGGGGGCTGACGTGGGGTCCATATTATTGGTGTAAGTGGCCCAGGTGATGAAAGTGACTCCGCAAACAAGTCCAATTGTAGCTCCCTTGCGGCTGCAACGGCGTGTGAAAAATCCCAGGAAGAAAAGCCCCATGAGGCCGCCGGCCATGACCGCGCTGAATGAAAAAGCGGTTTCGACCATGGACTCATTTTTGGTCAATGCCATGGCGATGAAGATCGCCAGAATTCCCGCCACCAGCACACTCATTTTAGAGAACCACAGTTTCTGTTTCTCGGTGGAATGTTTCCTCAGTTTGTTATAGAAGTCATCCAGCAGCACTGAACCAAGGCTGTTGAGATCGGAGGCGATAGTGGACATCGAAGCTGCCAAGATGCCAGCGAGAATCAGACCGGAAAGTCCCGGTGGCATCTGGTGACCGATGAAGTAGGCAAAGACCTGATCCGGTTTCCTGCGGACTACTTCCGGTAGCAGATCCGCATGCACATGGTAGAAGGCCCACAGCAGGCACCCCACGAACATGAATACAATCCAGATAAAAAGCAGCAGGAAAACCGATAACCACAACGCGCTCGCGGCTTTTTTTGTGGAGGGGGAGAGAAGGTATCTCTGGACCACGGTCTGGTCGGTGGAATATTTTCCCATGTACTGGATAAAGCCGAAAACGAGCAGGATGTAAGCGGACTCTTTATTCCAATCAAAACTGAAATCCGCAAGTTTGAATTTACTCCCCTCATAGGCAACCTGAATCGCCTCATCGGGACCGCCAGGAAAACCCAAAAGAAGGAACCCAATCGCAAGGGCCGCTGAGAGGACCATGAGGAATCCCTGAGCCACATCGGTCCAGATAACACCCTGAACACCTCCCACAAAGGTGTAGGCCAGGGTGATCAGGCCG
>CAYZUX010000310.1:0-5645 GCA_964481775.1 uncultured bacterium
AATCAGTGGCACTCTCATGTTTCCCCACTCCGGAAATGTGCTCCTTACCTGCAAAGATTGCCGGATCTTAATGGAAGCCCCAATCTCTTCCGCCACAGCCGAGGGAACGGCCAGGCTCCAGGTTTTGAGAGGTCTAAACCGTCTTTCCCTCTTGCCTTCTTACAGGAACCAACCCCCACCGCAATACATACATCTCGCTTACAAGCCATTATCCGGAGAGACACAGGAACACATCCTGGCACCTGGGGATCTCTACACCATTCCCTTGCATGGATGGCTCCAGAAGGTGATCGAGATGAAAGCCAATGAACCACTTCAAAATGCTAAAACGTCTATTTCGGTGACACCAGTCCTCTTTACACACAACATTAACGAGGAACCCATCTATTCAACCGCAAGCAGGTTTCTCACTCGGTACCGGTCGATACCACAGCTTCCACCTGGGAACCATTCATTCATGCTCAATCTGGGTGAGCCACGCGATTTCGAAATACGGATTGTTGGCGTGAAGGAAATATTCGATGCGACACAGGAGCAACGAACCCTTTCCTTTTCCCTGGAAGCTCAAGAGGTGAATGGGAAAATACTGGAGATCCTGAGGCAGGACAAAGGACGGCCCACATCCATCTCACTGGATGTCCTTAGTCCAGAGGGCACTTGGGAGGTGCCCCCCTATACCTGGTTTCAGCCCACGCTCTATGTCCCGCCACGTTGAGAGCAGGATGAGGCCGGAAGCTCATGCACGAAGATATCCTCTTGCTTCAGGACCTGTTGCGCCAATTCCACCAGATGTTGGTGATGGGTGAAGAAGAGGATCTGGGTCTTGTGAGAGAGGTCCGCGAGGACCTTAAGAGTCTCGGCCGCCCGCTGGTCATCAAAGTGCACCAGGATGTCATCCACGATGAAGGGCATCTTCTCCTGCTGTGAGTCAAGATAGGCCTCAAGGTGCGAAAGGCGTAGTGACAGATAAAGCTGGTCGCGTGCACCATCACTCATCTGCTCAACTCGCAAGCGGCCATCATCTCCCCGCAGCCCGATCAGGATTGGCGTATCATCCTCTCCGAAATCAGTTTCCAGTCCTGAGAAAGAACCCAGCGAGATCGCTTTGAAAATATTTCCTGCACGTTCCAGGAGAGGACCCTGATTCTGTTGGCGGAAACGTTCCACCGCATCTTTGAGAATGCCCGCAGCCAGACTGAGACGGATATATCGCTGGGCATCCGTGGATATCCCCGCCAGAATCGATTGCGCCTCCTCGGCTATGCGTGCTGCATCATCATTACCATTAATGGCGGAAAGGATTTGAGTATTCCGTCCGATTTCCTGGTCCAGTCGAGAACGCTCATTCTCCAGACTGATGATCTCCGCATTGATCGTGGCCAGGTTTCCCTCGATTGAGTCACGGTCGGTTTCTCCAGCCTCACGAATGAGTTCTGACAGATCCCCATTGGGGGCCATTGCAATGAGCTCATTGTTGATGTTTTCCAAATCGTGTTGGAGCTTCAGAAATGCAGCGGATTGCTCCTCGGCCTTGGGAAGGTCTTCTTCCCTGGTGCACTCGGCTTCCTGCAGGAGGGACTTGATCCGGTGCAATAATTCCTCAATAGCCTTCTTTTGCTTCTCGACGGATTTCTCGACTTTGGCAATCTGTTCCTTGAGGGCATCCTGGCGGGTTTTGGTTTTGAGGGCGGCTTCGAGTCTTTGAGAAACAATCTGGATGGCTTCCTGGGCTGAAAGACTTTTCAGATCCGGGGCGATTCGGTTGACCAGGTCCAAGGCCTTTTCACGGTAAGCTTGTGCATCCTCATCAATCTGCCGGATACGCTCAGCAAGAGTACTGGCCTCATTGGCTTTACCCAGTGCCTCATCCCTTTGATAAAGGATTTCTGACAGTGTCTGGGGAGTGACACCATCCAATGGCCCAAGGGCAGTCACCGCTTCAGACCATTTCTCCCTCCAGGATTTTTCGTCCTGTTCAATCTTATTCAAAGATATTTGAGCACTGTCCAGATCCATGCTGAGACTGCGCTTCCTCTGGTCGAGTTCCTCGCGGGTTTTTTCGATTGTTTCTATGGATTCCACCACTCCCCTGGCTCGCAAAAAGGACTCACGCAAAGTCTCCTTTTCAGTCACTTCCTTCTCACCGAGATGAGTCAAGTGGCGGCTCAGTCCTTCACGGTGTTTATGGATTTGGTTGCCGAGTTGTTCCAACTGAATCTGGCAATCCTTGATTTTCTCCCATCGTTGCAGGATGGGTGGGACTTTGCCCAGCCAGCCCATCATTTCCTGAGGGGAGAGAGGGGTTATCCCTGTTTCTCTCCAGACTTGGACCCACTCACTCTGAGTGTCGGCTTGAACCTTCAAGTGATATTGGAGCTCATCTGAGGTTTTTTTCAGCTCCGATTCAAGTTCCTGGCGTTGATCTAACAAGGTGGCATGGCGTTCCACCTTCGCAGCCTCCTGGCGGAGAAGGTCAGAAATATTGTCCGTATCTTTGACAGAGGTTTCGTAGGCTTCCGGCAGCGCTCGTGCTGAGTCATAGGTGTGGGATTCCTGGGATATGTCTTCCTGATCCAACCAGGCCCGTCGGACGAGTGTCCAGCCAAAGTCACGGCGTTGGCGGGCTTTTTCCAGATCTTCTTCCGTGGGAACTTCGCCTTCTTTAAGCAACTTGGCCAGATCCTTCTCGTTCTGCTTGATCCTTTTCTCAGTCTCGGACTTCAGACGGGATAATTCCGAAACCCTGGCCTGATTTTCCTGAAACCTTGACACATAAAGTGTGGCTGTCTCAAGGCTTGGCAATGGTAAAGAAACCAGTTCTTCGAATGATCCTTTCCAACCTGCCAGACTCGAGGCCGAGGTCTTTGCCGCTTCTTCATTCTGTTTCAGGGTCAAGGTCACCTCGGAGCAGATCCTTTCGAGATCTCCTGATTCTGCTACCGACTCCAGAAAGGCCTTCAGTCCCTGGCTATTCCTCCTGGCTGGTAAAGATTCCAATTCAGCACAAACCCGATTGAGCGCTTGAGTGTGAGCGATCATTTGAGCCTCAATAGACTCACGAAGTCCCGCCAAACGGCCTGACTCATCCGCGAGTTGGACTAACAATTGTCTCTGGCCGGGGGAGAGCTGATGTTCCTTAAGGGCATCGATGGAGGGCTGACCAGGAATTCTCCTGGCAGCCTCTTCTGCTTGAGTATGGGCCCGTGTCTTGTCTTCGAGCAGCCTCGGTCTATCTTTTTGGGCTTTGATGAAAGCCCCCAACTCTTGTTTATATTCATTGATTATTTCTTTCTCTTCCAAGATCTCAACAGGAGCGTTCAATTCCGCCAGTTCTTTATTGAGTCGTTCCAGGTCCGTATGTCCTTCCATCAGTGAAACCCGAGTGGTTTCCAGACTCTGTTGGGTACTTCGTCTCCTTTCGGCAAAATCCTCGGACAGGATTTTAACCTTTCCCATGGCTGCAACCTGGGCCAGGTATAATTTCCTCTGGGCAAGTTTGGGGATTGCGGAATTAAGACGGGTAAGCCGCGATTTCTCATGGTTGAGTCTCGTCAGGCTTAACCGCAGGCTTTCCACTTCTTTCTTTAGTGAATCTATGAAGGCCTCCGTTTCCGTGATTTCGCGTAGGTTGGAGGAAAGGTTCCGGAGTTCATTGCTGAGGTTCCTATAATCCCCTAGGCTGGCATTGATCCTCTGGTTCTGTCCACGGGGTCTGAAAAGCTCCTCAGCCTCTTCCTTCAGGCTCCTGATAACCTCACGTACATCCGAGCCGCTCAGTCCCAAGGATACGAGGGTGGTTCCCACATTTCCCTGACCTGCGAGTATTCCAGTGGATCCTTCACGCAGTGCGGTCGAATCAATTCCAAAACGGGAGAAAAATACATCCAGATTGGTTCCAGCCAGGTACTTCGCCAAGACATCGTCCTGAAGAGGATTCCCCTCAGGATTCAAGAGCGTGTTTTTGTTACCCTTTCTTCGAATGAAGGGTAGTTCGATCCCGTCTGTTCCACGGATCGTGGCGCCAACACGCAGCTTGTCCATTTTATGCAAATAAGCATCTGGACAGTATTTTTCGAAGCCATACAGCAGACAGCCCAATGCTCTCAGAGCTGTGCTCTTCCCCGCTTCGTTGGGACCATACAGGATATGGAATCCCTCGTTGCCATCTGAAAGATCGAGACTGAGATCGGTAAAGGGCCCATAGGCGAGCAAGTGTAGTTGGAGGATTTTCATCGGTTCACCTTCCCCGGCAGGAGCCGTCCAAAGAGGATTTGACGAACATCGGCCAGTGTCTCGCGCACCCTGTCGGGGGTATCGGGAAACAAGTCTTTTTCCATTTTCAGGGCATCCTGGGGGATTTTTCGTTGAAGATCCTGAATGGGTTCATGGAATGCGGAAGGAAGTTCTCCCTTGGTTTCAATCTCATTCAGACATTGACCCAATACAGCCAGGAAGGAGCTGACATCTTTGTCATCCAATCGAGTGGGTTGCGGTTGGGTCTTGATGAGCGTCTTCTCGATCCAAACCCGATTCTCTCCCACGGATCCCGCTTTCAACCGGAGTTCTGTAATCCATCGTACCGGATCGGAACGCAAGGCTGTATCCGCATCAGTGGTTCCAACCAGATGGAGACGGACCGCCAAAAAGACACTTTCATGGATCTGGAGGTGATTGAACAAAGATTCGGGAAGCCGGTCTACCACCTCCTCGGGTGTTGCGGCTTCGGTAGCATCGACGTTGACATCTAACCAGCGTAAAACATCAAGGGGACACTCCTCGCAGACAGTAACCTCCCCATTTTCAACATGGACCAATGTGCAACCTTTCACCCCTGTCTCGCGGATGTGTCGTCCCTGGATATTGCCGGGAAAAAGAATCGGTGGATCATTGCTTAAGACAGTCCTCTGATGAACATGCCCCAAAGCCCAGTACTGGTATCCCTTTGCGCGTAGTTCATCCACACTGCACGGCGCATAGGGATCATGCTCTGGGAAACCCATCGCGCTGGTGTGGAGCAGCCCGATGTTGAAAAATCCCGGAATGGCTTCTGGATATCTGGCGGAAAGGTTCTCAGCGACCCTCCTTCCGCCGAAGCTTTGACCATGAACCACGACATCCAGATCATCGATGAACTTGGATTCTGGCGCGGTGGATGAAAAGAATTTCACGTTGTCTGGCAGACGAAGTGTTTTGGTCATCTCATTGCAGGCATCATGGTTTCCGGCAATCAGAAAAACCGGAATCCTGGCCTCGCGGAGACGGTACATCTCACGGATAAAAAAGGCCCCAGTGTTCAAATCCTTCCAGTCTCCATCATAAAGATCACCGGCAAGGAGAACGAACCCAACCTTCGTTTCGATGGCAAGATCCACCAGGTTGGTCAGCGCGGCCCGGGTTGCATTTCGGATGGCATCCACCGGCGCGCCCTCATAGCGCTCGATCCCCCTCAGGGGACTATCGAGGTGAATATCGGCGGCATGAATGAATTTGAAATCGGTCAAAGAAATTACCCTCCCCCGCTGGTTCTTCGTTCATCTGAATCAAAGAATACAGGAAGGGTATGACAGGATTGGAGGGTCAGGAAGATGAAGGGCCTGCGTCATGAAATGGGGTCTGGCACGGGATCTTTTGTTTTTGGGTGGAAT
>CAYZUX010000311.1:0-5617 GCA_964481775.1 uncultured bacterium
CATATTTTGGGTGGGGATTAATGACTTTAAAGTTACCGGGACCGACGCCAAGGATGGGATTATCACGCATTTTCCGGAGGGTTCCCTGGTAAATTTCCAATCGGAAACCGATGGGACCATCCATATCCTCGCCTTTGACCTCGCCTTGGGTGTTGAAATAGGCATGGGCCCCATAAAAGAGGGCCCGGACAAGTCCTTCATCCCAATGTTCATAGATCTCTCCACGGACACGCTGGATCCTTGGGTGAGTCCACATCCCGATAACCAGCAGGACCGCCAAAACACCTGCTGCCCATTTACCGAAGGTGATCCCCTGGGCGGTGAGCCTCTTGACCTCCTGATCAGGGAGACGTGCAGGAACAAACTGCATGGCGGCCACACAGGCAAACAACGATAGCAGACTCACCAATCCAAAGGCCAATCCACTCAGGAGCAGCGCCATGACCGGATGATGTTGGGTAATATGTTTGAGCTCAATGGGCCAGGCATGGCTCAACGGCAGGAACAGGCGGGTGAGCAGGTGTCTGACAGGATTTCCATCCGCACCCAACAGGAAATACACAAAGTACCAAAGCCCAATACACCCAATGATGGCAAATCCAGGCAGCCAGCCATCCTCCCGGTCAAACCAGCGAAAGAGCAAAAACATGGCCATACACACAAAGAGAGAGAAGGAGAACATGGCGGAGATAACCTGGTGTTTTCGGATGATCAATTGGTTGTAAGCGCTTGCGGCAGGCAGGATCTGACCGGCATACTGTTCCATAACCTGATAGGCTATGTCCTGGTTGGGCATCCCCGATTGCTTGATTCCCTCGACCAGCAGGGTCACATTTCGTGGAGATTCCTGTGGGATAGTTCCCCACATGACAAACCAATAGGGGAGAAATGCAAGGACTGCCGCGCTGCCGAGATGGATCCGCCAGTCTTTAAGATAGGTTACCAGCCACCAGAATACCCCCAGCGCCACAAGAATCCCAAGAATCAGAGCAGGAATCCGCCATTGGAGTCCCAGCAGGTACTCATTTCCCTTCATGAACCATTCCGCGAGGTATTTGGAGGGAATCACATTACGCAGTTCCTCCGGAGCACTTGACCAGGCCTTGGAGGCTGCCTGGGTGATCTGCGCACGTGCTGAGCCTCGATTCACCATGGCTCCCCATTGCTGGGTATCGGCATAATGGATATCTGCCGCGTTGACTGCCCCCCAAAGGAGAGGCTCAAGAAGAATCAGGTAGAGAAAAAGGCGGAAACGGTGGCCATGGTATCTTGCCACCACCACCGTGGTCAGCAGGATACCAACTGTCATGCTGATGGTACCGCCCCGTGTATCGCAGAGCACGAAATGCCAACGGCAGATAAAATAGACCATCAGGGCAAAAAGTGTCTGCATCGGGTTGCGTCGTGAGACCGCCAGGGCCACCGTGATCGGGATGGCCAGATCAAGGTAGTAGGCGGCATAGTTCTTGTTCCCGATGGTGGAAACAGGGGCACGTGTATCAAAGGCATAGACGTAATCCATCGGCAGCAGAAGGTAGGCCTGGGCGAGGCCATACAGGGACATGACCACACCCACCGAAGCAAACACAATTCCCATCAGGTGAATCCGCTTGGAAGTGCTGAAGGCCTGGGTAGCCAGAAAGGTCAGGGCTGCGGAACCGAAGATCGCAAACAGGTCTCCCATCCCTTCGGCGATATTTACCGCACGGAACATTGAAAAGACGCCCCCAAACATGATCAAGGCCATCGGCCAGGTGTAGGGACACCGGAATCGGGGAACCCCCTGTCGTACCGCCAGCCAGGCCGCCAGTCCCAGACAGGTCATAAACAGCATGGTGGTGTGTTTCGAGGTCCAATAGTGTTCCTTGGTGTTCACATAGAAGATCAGGGGAATCACCAAAAGCATCTGAAGCAGACAGAGCCGGACGATCAATGTAGAACTGAAGGCCCGCGAAATCCGGGCTATGATGCCTGAAAATTCAACGCTTAAGTCATGGGCCTGCGCGAAACGGTAAGCCAGTAATCCGGCCAAACCGGCCAAGGTCAACACTCCCGAGAGGGTGAGGATCACAACCGGAGCGCTCGCTGGATCCGGAGAGGCCCATGTGGCTGAGTTGGTAATCCTGAGTAAATCAGCGGGTATTGAGACGGTCCTGAACACAGAGGTGGTTTCTCACTCCTCTATAAGCTTTGAGGTCAAACGGGCCGGTCAAGTGAATACCCGTGATTTCCAAGGGCCCTTCCGGCAGGGACTCATAGTCTCTTTCCAGGACAGTCTGGTCAAGATGCGCCACGGATTGTTCCGGGGTGCCCCTTTCAGATTCACCTGGCCCAGTAAAAAGCGGCTTGATCCGTGAGAATTATTGATAACTTATATAAAACGCATCTCATCACATGGAGGTCATTCTTGAAATAACGCTCTGAACCTGCTTCTTGACTGATAAATGATGGCTGGATATGTGAATGGTTTTTGTGCCTTTTTTTGTTTCTATTGAGACACGTTTCCTTAGAGGCCGATCTATGCGTAAACTAGAGTGAAACTGTCTGTTGAATACTCATTTCCGCCATGGAAGAGGGGCTGCGCCTTTGACCGAGGATTATCATCTTTGCAATGTTTGTGGACTGAATCGAGCCACTCTACATCTGGATGAAGTTCTTGATGGATCCATTCAGATGACGGCACATCTCTGCGATGACTGCTGGTACCGCCTCGGTATCCGTATCCCCCTGGGCAATATCTGGCGCCATATCAACCTTCATCGAGAGCAGGGGTTGCCCCCTCTCATGGACCCCACCAAGGAGGTTGAGGCCCTTCTCGCCGAAGATGATCTGGGAGATTTACTCGATACAAGTCCCTTAGCCGTGGCTGAACCGGGCGAGACTCCTGGCGAGGAAGATGATCTGGCGAGCTTCCTGGAAACGGAGGATGTGGCCGGAGTTGATAAAGGGTTGGAGGTGGATGCGGAACCGCCCCCCCCCCTTCTTGGAGAGCCACAGGGAAGTCATGGCATCGATGCGGTCCGAATCGATGCGATTCATCCCGCGTTGGTTTCCCTGGTCCCAATCGACCTTCTCCGAAGGAGCAAAGCGATTCCAGTCAAGCTGGAAGGGGGACGGCTAACAATCGCCTTCGCGGATCCTTTCGATACCGAGGCGATCGAGGCGGTGAGAGCCTCAGTGGTGAACCTTCAACGCATGACCCTTGTTCCGGCCTTCGCCGATGAGCATGAAATTCTGCGTGAACTCAACCGTCACAGTGGGCCACCCCGGCGTTTCGATTCTCTGTCTTGATATCCTGAAAGGAAACTGATCTCCATGTCCGCCATTCAACAGGTGATCTCGTATCTTGAGAAAAATCGTAACCGTTTCGAGGAGGAGCTTTTTGAGTTTCTGCGTTTTCCCAGTATCAGCGCCTCCCCCAGCCATGCAGGGGATGTCCTGGCCTGTGCCGAGTGGCTTACGGGACGTTTCCGGGAACTGGGTCTGTCCGCGGAGATCCTATCCACCCAGGGGCAGCCAGCCGTGGTGGCAGAAACCGAACGCCGCAAGGACCGCCCCACAGTGCTGGTGTATGGCCATTACGATGTTCAGCCGGTCGACCCCCTCGATCTTTGGAGTTCTCCCCCCTTCGAGCCGGTGGTCAGAGATGGCGTGGTCTTTGCGCGTGGAGCCACCGATGACAAGGGGCAACTCTACACTCATCTCAAGGCCACTGAAGCCTGGATCCAGGTCACCGGGGAAACCCCTATCAACCTGGTATTTCTCATGGAAGGTGAGGAGGAGGTCGGCAGCCCTCACCTCGAACGATTCATCGAGGAGCACCGGGAACGTTTTCAGGCCGACGCGGTCATCATTTCCGACACCAGCCAGTTCGGCGCAGGGTATCCCGCCCTGTGCTATGCCCTGCGTGGATTGACCTACATGGAGTTCATCGTCACCGGGGCCAACCAGGATCTCCACTCCGGGATGTTCGGCGGAGTGGTTCCCAATCCTGCCCAGGTGACCGGTACCATCATCGCGGCGCTCAAGAATCCAGATGGGAGTATCGCCATTCCCGGTTTTTATGACGGTGTCAAACCGCCGGAAGATTGGGAGATCGAGGAATATGAGAAGCTTCCATGGGATTTTGAGGAGATGGCCAGTCAGCTTGGCTTACCTCACCTCTCAGGTGAGCAACAGTATCCGGTTCCCGTACGCAAATGGTATCGTCCGACGCTGGATGTGAATGGAGTGTATGGCGGATATGCAGGGAAAGGGGCCAAGACAGTCATTCCTTCTCAGGCGGGAGCCAAGGTCAGTATGAGACTGGTGCCGGGCCAGGATCCGGAACGAATCGCAGACCTGTTCGAGACCTTTGTACGCGAGCGGATTCCCTCTGACTGCTCGGTTGAAGTCATCCGCTATCAAAACTCACCGGCCATCGTGATTCCAGTGGATGATCCCGCCATGAAAGCGGGGCGCGAGGCTTACCATCTCGGATTCGGACGGGAGCCGCTCTTCATCCGTGAGGGAGCCTCCATTCCGGTGGTGGGATACTTTGTGGACCAGATGAAGATGTCGGTGGTGCTGTTTGGATTCGGCTTGCCGGATGATAATCCTCATGCACCCAATGAGAAGTTTACTTTGGCCGACTATCATCGTGGGATTGCCACCAGCGCTCAATTCCAGGATGTCTACGCCAGAATCCGGGCCTGATGGCCTGATGGAAGGCTGGAAGAATTCAGTGGATTCCCGCTTTCGCGGGAATGACAGTTCTTGCCAGCGGGGCCATTACCAGCTGGGCCAGGAGTTGAACTCCTGGCCCGGGGGCGGAGTACAACTCCGCCAGAAGGGTTCCGCCCACGAGTCCAACTCATGGGCGAGCTTGGTTTGGTTCCTCTTGATCCCATTCGTCCTGATGGGTTGTTATGGGAAAAAGACGCCCCCTGTGAACCAGCCTTATGAGACCCTGGAAACGATCACCACCGAGGTTCTGCTCCACCAATCCACCGATACTTACCGTCTGCCTTTCCCGGTCGATGCCGGAGGAAAGAACCTCTTCACCAACGCGATTGTCCGCCTGGATGCCTGGTCCAAAGTCCATCCGGGTCAATACCTGGACATCCTCAACTACACGAAAGGCCTCTGCCATGAGAAACTGGGGCATCTCAAGGAAGCAGCGGATTGTTATGGAGCTGTGAACGGCTCCGATCCGGACCTGGTTCCCAAGGCAGCTGAAAAAAAGAAGGTGATGCTGGACCTGGATGCCCTTTTTCGTCCTCCACTCACATCAAATGATCCGGAGGAGCAGGAGACCCTGATGGAGGCTGCACGCGACCGTACCGAACAAGCGGTCACCAAGTACAAGGGAACCCCCTATGAGAGTCTGGCGATGCTATGCGCCGAAAACCGTGCGTTGGAGGAGTTCCTGAGCCTGAAATCCCGCCGTAGCCAGGTGGGTGAAACCATTTACCGCGAGGCGATAGAATCCTTCATCACACGTTTCCCCGAGAGCAAACGCATCCAGGAGCACAGCCTCCGCCTGGGGGAGTATTATGAGGAAACCGCTCGAGAGTCCATCGCTCGTGCCGAAGCTGGGATCACGGGGAGAGGGACACCCGGTGGAAACCAGGATGAG
>CAYZUX010000312.1:0-5590 GCA_964481775.1 uncultured bacterium
GATGCAAGTGGCCGGGGTTGTAGCGGATCTTGTCCACATGCGGGGCCACCTGTTCCGCAAGGGGGTAGTTCTCCTGGAGGTCCACCACGAGGCGCGCCGTGGTCTGTGCACGGATCTCAACCAGCGCTTCCAGATCCTTCTTATTGTCGATGGCGATGCGTACCAGGTCTGCGCCCGCTTTCTCAAGGGCATTGGTCTGGGCGATGGTGGCCTCGATATCCTGGGTGCGGGTGGCGGTCATGCTCTGGAAGCTGATCGGCGCGCCACCTCCGATACGTAAATCGCGGACCTTTACTTCACGGGTTGGGTTGCGTTGAATAGTCATGGGAAAGACAAGTGGAATCAATTGGGGTTGGTCTGATTGTTACTCTTAGGTTCCTTTTCTTGTTGTTGTATTTCATCTTTTCGCCGGTTCCAATAGGCCAATTCCTCATGGAGGGTCATGCCTTTTGTCTCATGATAGATTCGTAGAGCACCCTCATGCATCATTTCCACACAGTCAAAAGGTTTCTTCTTCATGGTGGTTATCTTTTGGAGTTGAGTCGTACTCCATTGCCTTGAAACCAACATCATCTTATCTCCTCCCGCATTGTTTCGGTATCCTTGATGACATTGGACTTCCCCTTCATTCCCTCAATTAATCACCTCATTTCTTGTTGACGCTTCCTTTTCGCGTGGATATCTTCTTTTCAGGGCTAACCGAATAGTGGCGTAAATCAGTCCTTATGCTTACAACTTTTCAAGGGAGGGAACAATCGTGATGTATGACAAGTATAAAGCCTTTACATTAGTTGAACTCCTGATCGTGCTGTCGATTGTGGCGATTCTCGCCATGGTGGCCGCCCCCAAGATGGTCGAGTCGAAGCTTCTCTCGAAGTTGGCGCAAACCTATCAGGACCAAAGACTCTTACAAAATGCGTTGGATTCGTACTTCATGGATTATGGTGAATATCCCAGGGATCAGCTAGCTGATTGGTTATATGGAACTTATTATCTGAGAGGTGGTTATACACAACTGACCTCTCCGATTCGGTATCTTGAGAAAATAATGGCAGACCCATTCCGAGAACCGAAACCAGATGGACAGTTTTACACATATCAAGGTGAATCTGGCTCTGACGAATCCTACTTTTGCCCAAATGGGAGAGTGTCAAATCGATGTATTCATGCATATCTGATTGTGGGATATGGGCCTAATAAACGTAGCGATACTAACGTCGGAACTTTTCCATATGGTCACTGGTATCCATCTGGTCGAATGAGTTATCTCGTTTCTTATTCTCCCACTAACGGAAGCGAAAGTTGGGGTGATATCTACCGGTTGATGGGTGATTACCAACGGGGAGAAGGCTTCTTGGATTTCATGCATTTTGCATGGGTTGGGAATACCTATCAGAAAGGAAGCACACAAAAATGAAGTACTTCATAATTGTGTTTCTTTATTCTTTACTTATTCTGACTCCTATGAGTGTTGCCTCGGTATTGCCCCCTCAGATCGATCTCGGTGTCGCAACGGGGACCGAAACGACTGATGTCATCCGTGTGTATGATGAAACCTCCTTCAACCTGATGGGGGCTGGAGGAAAATCGGTGGATTTTGGAGATCTGGATGGCGATGGTTTGAGCGACCTTTTAATTGGGAGCAAAGAAGCGTCTTCCATCTTGGGAGCAACCGCAACGGGGATCATATCAATCATCTTCGGAAGGAAAGAATTGGAACGTCAAACCATTAATCTCTACACGGGTGAGAACACCACAGACATGACTCGGATTATGGGAACTGAGTCCCATCAGAGAAATGGTTTTGCTGTAGCCGCCGGAGATATCAATGGTGATGGGATAGATGATGCCGTGATCGGTTCTGCTCAAGCCAGCCTGCCCGGTGCGACACAATCTGGGAGGGTGACCATCCTTTATGGAAGTTCCAGTATTCATGGTGCTACCATCCATCTTTCCTCCGCCACAGCAACCACCCTCATCAATGGCGCAACAGCCTGGGAACATTTGGGCTGGTCGGTGACCGTAGGAGATGTGAATAGTGATGGTTATGCGGATGTGATCTCCGGGGCGATGTTTTTGGGAGAGAATTCACTCGCGGGTGCAGGGAAGGCCTATATCGTTTATGGTGGCCCGGATCTCCCGGGCAAAATTCTGCAGGTGAGTGAAACAACAGCGCAAGAAGGCCAGACACTTATCGTGGAATACCGGGCCAGCGATGGTGCGCTGATTACAGACCGTTTGGCTTTTTCTGTGGCCAGTGGAGATATCGATGGGGATGGCTATGATGATGTCATTCTGGGTGCCCCTCTTATGGATAGGTTCTGGTATTATCCCGACTATGGTGGAGCCTTTGTGATTTATGGTGGTCCTTCCTTGGTGGGTCAACGAGTGGATTTGGGGCAATATGACGGGACGGTAACCAAGATACTCGGTGATGAATCCGGAGACAAGACGGGTTTCTCTGTGGCTTCGGGTGACATCAATGGCGATGGGTTCTTCGATGTGATCTTGGGCGCACCAAGCACGACGTATGACAAAGACTCGTCCGTTCTTACATATAAAGTTCACGGATCGGGTTCTATTTATGTGGTATATGGTGGTTCAGATATCCGTGGTGCGACAATCGACCTGGATTCTGAATACTATACTCCTATACCTGGCGTGACTTATGTCATCGGAGCCAGGTCCTTTTTTAAATCTGGCAACGAGAAAGTTTTTCGTGGAGGAGGAACTGGGTGGTCAGTCGCTTCGGGAGATGTGAATGGCGATGGATTAGATGATGTCATAGGGGGCGGCATTTTGGGATTTCCTCCAGGTTCAAATAATGATGAAACCATTTTTAGAGCTGGGATTGCTGATCTGGTTTATGGTGCCACTGACCTTGAGGGAACTGTGATCGACCTGGAAGAAAACCATGCGGGAATCCGAATTTATGGAGGCCATAAGGAGGATAGATTAGGGCATACAGTTGCTATAGGCGATGACATGAACGGTGATGGTTTTGCAGAATTTGCGGCCAGCGCCCCCCTTGCCGAAAATCCAGCCATCCTCTTTCCCGTGCAGAATGAGGCCGGGATGGTGGCTCTCATCAAGGGAGATGGCATTTCCGCAAAGGCCCGCCGGGTGCGCCGTTCCAGTAGCGCCGATCCTCCCCCGCTGCGTTTTGGGACTGCGTCGCGCTGCCTGATCGATTATGCCACCGCTGGTGAGATCAACCAGACCACGGTCACGATTCAACGCTCCGCACCCGAGAATCCCCCCGAGGGAGCTGAATCCGTGCTTCCTGTCCAATGGGCATTGGCCACCAACCTGGAGCAGTTTGAGGGTGCAGCGATTTTCCGGTATACCGATGCCGAACTGGGAGGAGCGGATGAGTCGCGGCTGGAGGTCTTCACTTCGCCGGATGGTTCGGCCGGTTCCTGGCAACATGCGGGTACCCACCAGGTCCTCAATACAGACCGCAATGAGATACGTGTAGAGGGGCTTTCTCACTTCTCCCTTTTCTCGATTGCGGTGTTGACCGAGCCGACTCCCACCGAGACCCCAACAGTGACCCAGACTCCAGAACCGAGTCCGACGCCGACTGTCACGGACACCCAGGAACCAACTCCCACACCCACTGAAACCCTGGAACCGACAGTTACTTCAACTCACACACCCACACCCGATCCGACCCAGATGCTCCTGGAGCGTGCGGATCTGAATGAAAACGGACGGATTGATGCTTTCGACTTGCTGCTCTTTGAAAGCCTTTGGTTGAGAGAGGTACCGGAGTAGGTCCTCACTCCAAGGAATCCCCCTCCCCCCTTGCGGGGGAGGGTTGGGGTGGGGGGGAGAGGCCCCCCGTTACATGTCAATCGCTATATCTCTCACTCCATGATCACCGCCGGCAGTTGGAACACACAGAAGTATCCAAACACCACGAACGCGAGAAGAAGCCCTCCGGCGATCCAGATGGGAGGACGCAGGACTTTGGCGGTCTCCTCACGGTAAAATCCCGGCATCACACGATACAGCACCCAAGCCACCACCGCCGCTTGCAGAGGTGTCAGAAGCAGCCCATCCAGGATCGCCCCAGTTTTCACCAACAGCACCGGTTTGAGCCCGAACGAATACACCAGGACCATGTTCGAGAGGGTGAAGAGAACCAGGATTGTTCGGAATTGGGCTTTCCAGGAGAAACGTGAAACCCCCGGAATCAGCAGACGGGCGCAATCCGCCAGGAGTCTCGGCCAGCCAGCCAGTTGTCCCAGCATGGTGCTGATAAATGCCGCCAACCCCGCCAGGACAAAGATGTGGGCCCCAATCTGCCCCCAACGCTCCGCGAACATCCTCGAAAGCTCCAAAGCCACCTGGGCGCCTTCGGGAGCCAACTTGGCGGGTCCAAGCACTCCCGCCCCCGCCATCGTGAATGAGGCTGTTACGACAATACCGATCAACATGGCCATGCTGGCATCACAGGTTACCACACGGCACCAGCCCTTCAGCCGATGCGCATCATCAGGACCCAACTCACGAAGAACCTTGGCATCCAATGGACATCCGCATTCGCGTCCGTGAGCCATTCCATAACCCGCTCCCAACACCCAGTAAGAATACCAGACTTGGCTGGCGAAGCCCCCGGCGGCCCATCCCAGCAAAGGCAGGATCTCACGCCAGGGAGAGGAGGAGTCTTTTATCGAGGACTTGGCCCACTCGGGAATCTCCGGCACCTGAAAGCCGAACATCCCCTTCAGAACTTCCCGGATCCCCGGCCAGGTCGAAAGAGCCACATCCGCCGCCCCGATAATGATCAGCAACACCAGAAAGGACATAGCCGACTTGAGCAGATTGAATTTACCTGTCCAGGCGATGGTAATGACAAACAGAGTGATCACCCAACCGAGAAGGAATGGAGGGAGAGGTATGAAATAAGCCGCGAATATTCCTGCGACATTCGCCAAGGCACCAGTTGCGATAGCGCCGGATGCAATCTGACCGAGGAAGGTCAACCAGATGACCCAGTTTTTCGGCCCGGGGGCGCGGCTGAGCATGTCGATCATGCCCTCCCCGGTGCAGACTGTGTAACGAGCCCCCGCCAGACCGATCCAGAACTTGGCGAAAATGCCGATCAAGGGCACCCACAGGACCACCAGCCCCAGAATCGCCCCCGTACGCGAGGCAAGGATGACCTCCCCCGATCCGATGTATTCTCCGCACCACACCAGTCCCGGGCCCAGGACCATCAACAGGGACCACCCCATGGGCGGGGCGGGGACTGTTACCTGCATTGAACTGTGTATCGCCTCGGCTGACCTCGGATTCTCATCGGGGGGTTGTGACATTTCAGCCTCGCTGGAGATCGATGGATTTGAGTGAAAGAATGGCACAACCGGCCCAGCCCCTGGAAGCCCCTTTTTCTCAAGAATTTTGCTGGCTCCTCATCGATAGAGCAGTCCCCCATGCCGGTTTCCGGCACCCACAAAGCATGAAAATAGCCCATACTAGCTGGTCCAGGAGTTGCACTCCTGGACCGGGCCCTTCTGTGGGAGTTGCACTCCCACGCGGCTCCACTCCGGCGTAACATCCCGCGGAGTTCAACTCCGCTAGA
>CAYZUX010000313.1:0-5568 GCA_964481775.1 uncultured bacterium
ACACCTCCCTTTGCGGAAGCATGACATGGATTCAGGAGGTATAGGTGATGGCGTCCACAAACCGGTTACCCGAAGACTTTATCCTGATGGATCACCTCACCGACTGGATAACCACCTTTGAGTACCTCAGGCGGAGGTGGAAGAAACATGGAAAGTGGTTGGCCTGGTGACTCCTGCAAGTACCGCAAACTGAGAATTCTCAGGTACTGCTCGATCTGTTTCCGTCCCTGCAGATCCGCCACCTGGTACGCCTGCCACATCCGGTCTGCCTTCTCCCCCAGGAAAGGCTTCAGGTAGCGGCATATGTCATCCACTTCCATGCTCTCACAGATTTGCTGCTACCCATGAATAAATATCAGCACGATTGGCTTCACACGTCTCTTTCGGTGTTTATTTGTCTCCATCTTATGGCTGATTTTCCGTCGCAGCCAACGTCGAATACGTTTGATCTTACACATGGTTTCCCACCTCCATTGGGTTGTTACTCGGAAGGGGAAACAGAGGGGATTCTTAAAGAATGTGCCACCAAGGAGGAGGTAATATACTCTGAGGTCGCCAGAAAGATGTTGGTTGGGCTCCTATCCGATCATGTGTATCATCAGAAACAGCGGTAAACAAATTGCGTTGTGGGTGGCGTGCACTGCCGTTGTGGACCAGAACGCCGTCGCAAGGGATTTCGAGCGCCACGACAGCCAACAAAACGAGAGGACTATCCCTCCGATGAATCCAACCACAGAGGCTCCCGGGCCGGTTGGGAGGTGCAAAAGACCGAAGAACATAGCCGACACGATGCACTGAGTCACCCACCTGTGAACCCCACACTTTTTAAAGATCCAGATTGGCAATCCCTGTCCCAGGAAGGTTTCGATGAGCAATAAGGCGAAGGAGCCAAGAACGGAGAGGATACCGCCCTTCAGCACCGAGCCCGTCGTGTCATGGCCGCCTAGGAGGAGGATCAGCGGAATCGCTGGCGTTTTCAGAACAATCATCAGGAGAGCCATCGCGGCCCCAAACTTCACTGGGGATTGCAGTGCCCATGAAGCCCGTGGAGCTATGTCCGGTTTTGTTTCCATGTTCTCTTGCCAACTTCTGTTTGGATGGCCTCCAGATAATTTCTTTCTGGGGAGTTGGCTCCTGATAGCAAGCTGCCGCAAAGCGCCGAAAATTTATGCTTAACCAAGGAGGTTGTCAGAAGAAGGATAGCACTGGCCAGTTTGTAGGCAATCGCGGTGTTGAAATCACCGGTCCGGAGGAAGGCACGGCGGAAGAAGTTGGAGAGCGCCTTTCGACGCCCTCCGGGTGGCCATTCCACCCTTCGAGAGACTGTCCGCCTGGGGGGACGTCCCGCTTCCCTTTACCACCAGGTGCATCGGTCGCGTACGACATACAGCCAGATCGCAACCAGCAGCATGGCGGCTGTCGGGAAGGCCAGGATAGCCTTGGCGATCTCGCTGATGTCAGTGTCCAGGTTCATTGTTTCCACTTCATTTCTCGAATTTATCCGTCTGCCTCGCGAATCGAGACATGATAGACAAGAACCAGTGGCTGGACTTGAACGTTTGGGGCCGGAACCATGTTGCCTTGGCCTCTTAACTGGTTATTCTGCCGACATGACAAATGTTTTCTGGCAATCACATCCTATTGATTCGTCAAGGCTTGCGTGTACAAAGACGGACAGCACGAGAATTCTCGGTCACAAGAGGCCGTCCTCTCCGGTTACATTGGTGAAGTGAAGGACGCAAACCTTTGTCCAGTTTTATCAAAGGAGACACATTGAATTCCAAGCAAGCGCGGTTCAGAGACCTTGTTGAGCCGATTTTGGATGAGATGGGGCGTACCATCTGGCGTCTCGTTCGCGACGAAGACGACGCTGCAGATACACTGCAAGAGGCAATTCTCAGGCTTTGGCAGAATCTGGACCGAGTTCTCACGCATCCCAATTCCCGGGCGCTGATTCTCAAGATCTGCATCGACTGCGGTTACGATTCCCTTAGGACAAGAATCCGGGCTGCCAACCATGAATTCTTCTGGGAGGGTATCGAAAATCTTCATGGAGATGAAGGTTCGCCTTCCGAGAAGTTGCTTGAAAAGGAGCAAGAAAGAGAAGTTCTCAAGGCAATATCCGAATTGCCCAAAAACGAGGCTGTTCCATTACTCATGCGCCACATGGACGAAAGCACGTATGCCGAAATCTCTCAGGTCTTGCATTGCTCAGAGACCGCTGCCCGCAAGAGGCTCTCCAGGGCGCGTACTTGTCTCGCGAAGAAACTCGCGCACCTCCACCCTGATGAATTGAAGGAGAAAAGTTAATGGACCCAATCGAAGAAATCCTCAACCGAACACTCCGATCAGACGTCCCTGCCTCAACGGCCCAACATCTTCATGAAAACTCTGTGGCATTCCTCGATCGCTTGGTCGAAGACGCTGATCCGAAAGCGAATCCACCTAAGTGTCGCGTTCCTCTACACGAAGACGACTCTTTTGTTCGGCTTCGGGGGCCATTCCGATACGCACTCGCTGCTATCCTGGCACTTGCACTCGTTGGTTTTCCCTCCTTTTGGTTGATCTCTCCAAGAGGCGGTAATCATCCTGCTTTCGGTCAAGTCATGGAGAAACTCAAGTCAGTCAAGTCTTTTAAAGCCAAAACCTACTGGAAACGAGGTGATCAGGAGACCCTCTGGAATGAGGTGTTCTGGAATCAA
The DNA here is from genome assembly GCA_964481775.1 of uncultured bacterium. Classification (GTDB taxonomy): domain Bacteria; phylum Hinthialibacterota; class Hinthialibacteria; order OLB16; family OLB16; genus OLB16. Next base: position 2,703 of record CAYZUX010000313.1, read on the forward strand.
CCCGGGTTGTCTCGCACCGAGAGTTACGATGGCACAATTCAGATAACTGATATGAAACAACAAATGGCACTCTACCTTACTCCTAAGGATAAAGAAGGCCTTGTTCTAGAAGTTTCAGATGCGTTTTCGGAATTGACTACGCGATTTATGCGGAGCCTCATGACACTTGATCCAAACTCAGCAGAATTCGTTGAAACGCGAGTCTTTGAAGATGGAGAAGTCAACGTTTTTCGGATCATCCAAAAAGAATTGGACCAAGAATTTGTCGTGTGGGCTGATACACAAACAGGATTACCCGTTCGAATTGAATTGGACACAGGAAAGGCCATTGGGAAACCTAATGAACACATCATGATTACCCGTGATTTCCAGTACAATATGGAGTTGGACGACTCCCTCTTCAGTCTGGTTCCCCCGGATGGATACGAGATTCAAGAATATCCAGGAGAGATCCTTTTACCCTCCGAATACAGCGCACGCGATCTACTTGATTGGATCAAGCTTGCTGTGGATCTCAATGATGGAGTATTCCCCTCCGATTTGTTCTCCGAGAATCCGATGGTGATGATCCCTTCACAACTTCTAAATAAACTTTCTGAACTTAGGGTCGATGAGCGGAAGACTCTAGAACAACAAGCAATGAAAGCCTACTCTTTCGTGGTGAAGGAACTTAATACAAATGGTGGGGGTTGGCGATATATCGGACAAAACGTTGTATTTGGAGCTCCGAACGAGATTGTCTGTTGGTGGTGGAGTGGCGACAAGGAAGTTTACCATGTCATAAAGGCGGACCTTACCTCTAAAGAAATCCCAAAGGAGTTTTTCAAGGAGCCAGACGGCGAACAGGGGACATTCCAACAAATCAAGTTACGAAACGAGGATCAAATAATAGTGCTCCAGGAAATCGAATTCCCCCCTTCCCAATCAAGATCTCATTCTCGGTATCTGAAGAACTTCGGTGACAAGTTTCTCTCAGTGAGTTTTCAGCAAGTGAAGATGGGGGATGCTACAGGGGGCGTTACATACATCTGTTTCCCAAGCGAAGCCGATGCAAAGGAAGCTAGCGCAAACCAGATGGATTGGAGTATGCCATATCGGCTAAAGACTTTTGGAAATTTCATCGTGTTTGTTCAGCTGCGCGAGGAAGAGGAAGAACTGGAACAGTTTTCAGCGATAGTGTTTCGTTCAATCGCTTCAAGGGGATTGAAATGATCGGATTGTTAGAGGTTCAATCCACTCAGATTTGACGACTGGAAGCACGAATATACCCAATAGAATTCCGGCGGAAAGTTTGGAGAGCGCCTTGCGACGCCCTCCGGGTGGCCATTCCACCCTTCGAGAGACTATCTGCCTGGGGACGTCCCGCTTCCCTTTACCACCAGGTGCGCCGGTCACGAACGACGTAAAGCCAGAACACAACCAGAAGTATGGCGGCTGTCGGGAAGGCTAGGATGGCCTTGGCGATCTCGCTGATGCCAGTGTCCAGGTTCATGATTTCCACCTCCTCTCTCGATGTTTTTGATGGCCAGATCTGCCTCGTTGAGGCAATGCGATGGGAACACGACGTCATATATGTTTCTTTGGGTGAGGATCAGGATGCACTGGAATGGCATCGCGGTTAGTGCCTCTGGAGAAGCGCAAAGCATATAAAGATGTGCCGCTGGAGAGGCAGGAGAGGTGATCGTTTAATGGCATTCTCCGCCGGTACATTCAAAGGTTCGATTGAAACACTTGTTCAAGGCTTCCCCAATTTCTATGAGACCTCGTGGCCATTGGTCGATGCGCTGGTCTTCCTGCTGATTTTCGTGGGATTAGCGCGGGTGGTGTTCGAGAAGCGCTTTCCCGGGCAAGGCGGTAAAGCGATGATCATGGGGGTTGGCTTGGCTTTGTCCTTGGGAATGGTGTTCGCTGAGGTCCAGTACGGCTTCTCGCTCAAGACCTTCGGACCCATGGCAGCGGGAATTGTATTGCTGCTGATGTGCTTCATGCTCTTCCATGTCGGCAAAGCATTCGGATTCAGTACCGGTGGTTCCATCGCGTTGGTAGTTTTCCTCGGTGTCCCGCTGGCTCCCCAACTGATGCCCGAGCTGGCCCAAATGATCGGACAGGTCCTCCCGCTAGTGCTCCTCTTCTGGCTGGCCTCCGGAGCAGTCACCGGTCATTCAGTCTTGGACAAGGCACGTGGCCTCCAGAACCGCACCAACATTGACCTGACCGCGCCAGCCCGTGAGGAGAACAAGCAAATCAATGGCCTCGATCATGAGGAGAAGCGTGAGGTTCGAGATGCCCGACGGCAATCTCATCGAGTCATCAAGTTCCTGATGCGTATCCGTTCGGATCTCCAGCGCCGTAGTATCAGTCAATCGAGCGTGGAGGATATTCAGTCGAAGCTTCGCTCCCTGCTCAAAGCAGACCATGAGCTTATGCTGGACCTCGACCGGCTCGCACGCTCTGTGCAGCAACTGGGGCGGATAGATCAGGAGACGCTTCGAAAGACACAGGTTCAATTGAGGGGTCTCGGCAATGTCGATTCCTCAGGCAAACCTCAACTGGTCCAACGGCTCTCCTATGAAGATGCCATGCAATCACTGCGCAATGAGGTCAAGAAGTATAACGACGCATTCCTTCGAGCGATCCAACAGGTCATTTATGCCATTCAAACGAAGCGTCAGCCAGATGCCATCAAGTGGATTGATCATGCTATTGTCTGGGAACGCAGGGCCGGGAAACTTCTGGAGGATGTCCAGCATGTCCACCAACAGGCGCATAAACTTCTGCGCGGTCGAACTGGCCACCATTTCTTCTGAAAATGGGTAACCGTTTTGTAGACGCCATCACCTATACCTCCTGAATCCATGGCATGCTT
>CAYZUX010000314.1:0-5542 GCA_964481775.1 uncultured bacterium
CCTGGAGACTTGGGTAAATCCTGTGTCGCCACCCACAATTCTTGCTGCTCTCCCCTTTGCTCCCCCATCGCCATGCCCTTCTCCCCCCTTGGTCTCCGTTCTCTCCTCCAACTACATCTATCATAGCTCCCCGATGGAGTTTTTCAACAGTCTGCTAGTGGTAGGCGATGTAAACAGTACGGTGGCTTGTGGCTTGGTGGCGGTGGATGCTGGGGTAAAACTCATCCATGTAGAGGCTGGTTTACGCAGCTTTGATCGGAAAATGCCGGAGGAAACAAACCGTATCCTCACTGATTCGATCAGTGACATCCTTTTTTGCACTGAACAGAGCGGGGTTGATAATCTTCTACGTGAAGGCATCCCAGCGGATAAAATTCATCTGGTGGGCAATGTGATGGTGGATACCCTTATGAAGAACCGTACCAGAGCTGAGCTGACCACAATCCTTGAGGAGATGGGCCTCGAGCCGGGAAAATATGCAGTCCTGACCCTGCATCGTCCATCGAATGTGGATAATATAGTAGTGTTTGGACGGTTACTCGATGCCTTGGAAGTAATCCAGAAAGAACTCACCATCGTATTTCCAGTGCACCCCAGAACCCGTCAACGGCTCTATGATGGTGTACTTGGCAGCCGCGTTACTGAGATGCCCCAACTCCAACTGGTGGACCCACTTGGCTATTTGGAGTTCCTTAAACTAATAAGCCATGCTAGGGTGGTTTTGACTGACTCTGGGGGAATCCAGGAGGAGACCACGGTTCTGGGCGTTCCCTGTTTGACGCTACGCGAGAATACAGAACGTCCGGTTACCTGTGAGAGAGGAACCAATCAGTTGGTGGGAACAAATCCAAATGATATTCACGATGCATTTCGGAGAATCAAGTTCATCGACAGGATTTCGGTGGTTGTGCCGGAGTATTGGGATGGAAATGCAGCTGAAAGACTCGTTTCTGTTATAAATCGAGTGTTAATCTGATTCCCGGTTGCTGTATCTCAATTGAACAGTCGGATTATCGAAAAAAAACTGAGTAATGGCATATCAATCGTTACCCCTTGGAAATCCCCGTGTATCTTCTGTAGCTCCCCCACAAAATCCCCACCAATATCGTAAATCTAGGCCTGGCCAGCAGCATAGATTCGGTAGAAGATTGAAGTAGGACGACCACAATACTGATAGCCAATCCCTTCAGGAGTTTACTTTCGCCTGTACTTGTGGGAAGAAGCGCGGTGTTGAGAATGAACCAAAGATTTCCTCCCAAATACATCAACAGGCAGAGAAACCCAGCAATCCCAGTTTCAGTAGCTGTCAAGAGATACAAATTATGCGGCTCCCTCGCAGTCAGCCGGTTATTGTAGAAGATCGTCTCCATCCCGTGATCACCAAAAAGATAGGAGGGGTTGCCTGTTGAGATTCGGTGGAAAAACCTTTCTACCCCAGATCCCAACAGGGGGCGGTCTTCCACCATCTCGATGGCGGAGGTCACTCCTCTCAGGCGCCACTGGATGGATCGATCGTAAAAAGAGACCAGCCGGTTTCTCTCTCCAAGCAGGAGAAATCCGATCACCACCGCGAGTAGCCCAACCACAAAACCGGCTTTCATACTGTTTGAGGAAATTTTTCCTCCGCCAATCACAATAAATGATACGACAAGCGCGAGGACCGTGACGGCAACCGATGCCCTCGACCCAGTTGTAAACACCCCGATGATCAGGAGTAGACAGGTTGCCATTGAGGCGGTGCGGATCTGTCTTGAACGGTTAGAGCCATAGTACAACCCGATTACCAATGGAATCCCCATGGAGAAGACACACCCCAACACAGTGGCAACCCCCAAGGGTAGAAAAGCCCTCCCGCCTGCCGGAGGCTTTTCCCATCCCGCAAACCAGGAAACCAGGTGAGGGATCAGAAGAACAAACACATTGATCAGCACACCGATACAAGCCAAGCCCAGATAGGCACAGAGAATCGCCACCACATCCTGCCTGGAAAGTTGGAGCCCTGGTATCACAAACACCGGCAGCATCCACATCCCGATCGTGGCCAGGCAAGCAAGGCCCCCGTAGTTGAGGGAACACTCCTTGGGGTGAAAAAGCGTGGTTAGGAAAGCGATCAGAAACCAGGCGAGGAGTGCCCAGAGGGAAACCTTTTCCGGTCTTGTCCAGGCTCGTCCAGACTGCTCCCTGTAGAACCACCACAATCCGGTGAAGATCACCAGGGTCGCCATTGAGATGGGATCGATCCGCCATCCATCGATAAAGATGGAGTATGGAACATCAAAACGGTTCAACAGGAAAAAATCCGCTAGCAGCAGGAGGCAGATCCACCAGACCGGCTTGGAGAGAGTGCCAAGGTACTGTGAGGTCGAGACGATAAACTTCACTCGCTCACCTCTGGACTTACTGGAGAAACGTGTCTCGAATCAGATTTAGTTCCAAACTTCCGCTGTTGGATTGCAGTCACGCTCTGATTCAGGTATTTCCAATCCTCGGAGTCTCGTTCCCAGAACCTCCAGGAGTTTTTGTTGGTCTCAATGCCTGGTGAGCTGAATCGAGATAGAACGGAATAAAGAGTCCACTGAGTCGCATCGCCAATGAAATCGGCATAGACCTCGATGGGCCTGGAATCGGGAGAGCATTTTTCACTTGTTCTGATTACATTGAAATGAATGTCGGCCAGCCAGGAATCAGCTGGTTGGGCGAGGGGTCTGACCATATAATCGGTCAGGGAGAGGCTCCACAGTGTTCCCGCTTCTCCTCCCTCCTCCTCCAGGGAGAAGCCCGTTCCCGCTTCCAAGTCAGGACCGATCTTCTGAAGGAGCTGGTCGATGAACTCCTCGAAGGAGGCGATAACTTCCAGTTTTTTGCGGTCTTCGGGACCGGGACAACCCACCAACAGGATGGTCATCGGTAACAACCACCAGGCCATCCCTTTCAAGAAACAATCTCCCGCATCTGAGTATCCTCGAGAATGCTTAATCTCCCCCCAGGAATCATGGTTTTCATCGGACTGTTAACCTATCTGAAGGAGGATATTTAGCCCCCGGCAAGACTTCGTCAAGGGGACCCGGCCTCCAGGTTGGCTGACAAACCAGAGGCCGCTTTGAAAAGTCCTGACCGGGTGAAACCACCTTTTCGAAAGGTGGAGAACCATACCTTTGGCCTAACCAAATGATGCATTACATTAATTGTATTAGTGTATTGTTATAATAGGTACCCATCTGAAGGTATCCGGAATCCGTATTCATTACCTTCCGGAAAGCCTCTTTTGACCGATGGAATCATCCGGTGGCCCCTAACAGGTCAGTTTCCTTAGTTCAAACACGAATGGATCTTCCTTGATTTGAGGGTTTTTGCTTAACTCTCCTGATGAAAACGTTTACAAATGAAGTCATCATCCGAATTAAAACAGGCTCATCAAGCCTGGAAAGATCGTTGTGGGGAGTCTTTATGATAGTGAGAAGGTATTCACCCATACTGATTGTCTGGATCGGAATCCTCCTTATCTGGCCAGTACCGGTTCCCGGAGAACACCCCCTCCTCGCGGAGGAAGTGTCGATTGAAGCTGTCGGCCCGAAAACCGAGCCGATCGACCTCTCAGGCTATGCCCAAGTCCTGTATGTGAGAGCCGGTGAGGGAGAAGCCTCGGGAGGGGAAGGAACTCAAGCGAAACCCTTCACAACCCTGTCACTGGCCCTCGAAACCGCGAACCCGGAAGCGAGAAAAGATGCTCGAGTTGCTATGCTGGTTAGTGTTGGAAAATACACTGGTCCTCCGCTACGCATGATTCCTCATACCGACTTGTATGGGGGTTTCGATGAGGCTTTCAAGGAACGAGAGATTCACCGGTTCCCCAGTGTCCTCGAGGGCTCAGGCAGGGGACCTGTTGTGGTGTGCGCGGAAGATGCGTGCCTGGATGGTTTCGTGGTGACTGGCGGCAACAGCCGCACAAGTGGTGGAGGAATCATTTGCGATCATGCGTCACCGATCCTTTCCAACAATATTATCCATCACAACCAAACTCTTGAGCCTGAAGGGTTTGAACGAGACCTGATCCACCAGTATGGAAACGATGGTGGAGGAATATCGGTTCTGCGAGGCGCGAGCCCCATGATTCGCAACAACCTGATTTATGAGAACCGGACGGAAATCGGGATGGGGGCAGGGCTTGCAATCCGTGATGAGTGCCCCAATCCCAGGGTTTTGCACAATGTCTTCCTCTGCAATGAGGCGGGAGTAACCGGACGAGATGGAAAAGCAGGCTCAAGAAGCTCGAATGGGGGTGCAATCGCCGTCAGCAAGAACTGCCATCCAGAGATTTCCGGCAACATCCTGCTGGGCAACCGGGTGCATGACAACAGCGATGGTGGCGGCATTTATCTGGAATACGACGCCCACGCGATCATCAGGGGAAACTGGATTGTCGGGAACAGGGGAGCCGATGATGGCGGTGGGATGTATATCATGAAAAACTCGGAGCCTTTGCTTGAGCGCAATATCTTTGCTGGTAACCACAATATTTTTATCACACACAACCAGCCGATGTTCCGGTGAATCTTGAAAGCGGATTACACTGTTCTATTTTGTCCGGTACAATCATCCTCGTTTGGTTTTGAATGCCGAGACCGTGAAAGGAGGAAGGTTTCAACCTGCCGGTCTCCTGGGAAGGAAGAGAAAGCCTGGAAGCTTTGCGTGACTGTCCGTTTAACCTCGATTTTCGTCTACAGGATACGGCCATGTTTGGATTTGACCTCAAGGTGATCGATTAGCAGTTTGTTGTGAGAGCCTTTTTTTTGGAATGGTTGGGAAAGAATCGAATCGATTGTGAAAGGCTGGGAATCATGTGCAAGGTCTTCTCTCCCCTTTCTACACTCCGCTATTGCTTCAAGAGCCTCCCAAAAAAACTCGCTGGATGAACATGTGGTGGATTACCAGTTTCCTCTTGGTATTTTCCTCTTCTCTCCTCACGGGTTGCACCGATGAGTCTTTTTGCCCTCCCCGCATCTTTGAGGGAAATACCATGGGAACCACCTACACAGTTCGGATCAGCGGATTCCCCGATGACGAATCCAAACGTGTGGACATGGCTCGGGATATTGAGGAGGAACTTCGGCATCTTAACAGGATTTTTTCCACCTATGACCCAGACAGTGAGATTTCGCGCCTGAATCAAACGAAACAGGCGGCTCCGATCCGGGCCTCCAGTGACTTGTTGCTGGTTCTTGAAGCTGCACGAGGATTGTATGAATCCACTGGTGGCCTCTTCGATCCGACTGTTGCCCCGTTGGTCTCGTTGTGGGGCTTTGGACCGGATCCGGACCGGAGCACCCCACCCTCGAGTCAGGAAATCAAGGCAGTGCTTCCCAATGTAGGTTTTGACAAATTACAGATTGGGCCGGCGGACTCTGTCACAAAGGCTATCCCTGGTGTGCAGCTCGATCTGTCAGCTAATGCGAAGGGGTACGCGGTTGATAAGATCTATGAATTGCTGATCTCACGAGGTTTCCGGGATGTATTGGTGGAGATTGGCGGAGAAATCCGGCTA
>CAYZUX010000315.1:0-5541 GCA_964481775.1 uncultured bacterium
GGCATTTATTATTACATCGAGGACTGGTTCGGACATCAGCTGGGTGAGTAACGCCTGTTCCACCCCTTCTGGTTCTATATCGCACGCATGATCATTTATGAATTCGCTTTCCTGTTGATCGGAACCTTTGGTGTGGTCATCGCGTTGTTGGCGGTGATTGTGAAGAGACTGCAAGTGGCTGAGCCGGTGACCAAAAACATGGCGCCCGCGGGTCCCTTCACACCCTTTTTTGTGTTGATGATCTGGATGGCCCTGTTTAACACCATCATCTACGGATACCTCCATGAGAAGGCTCCCTGGCTTGCCTTCCACCAGGCGGTCCCCTGGTGCGTGGTGGCTGGAGGGGTTTTAGGGTGGGGACTTTCTGTCTGGACCAACCGCTGGTTCCGTCTGGCCATGGCGGTAACGGTGATACCCCTTCTTCTTCTGACACTCAAAGTCCAGCTCCAGGTCAATTTGAACTGGGCCGACAACACCGCCGAGCTGGTTTCGCAACAGCAGGCTGATCGTGATGTCCGCGATATGGTCAAGCTGGTCTACCGGCTGGCCGAGGAAACCGGCCTCTACGAGGAATTCCCGATCGCCACAGAGGATGAGGTCGAGTGGCCCTTCCCCTGGTATTTCCGTCATTTCAAACGGCACATGTTCAAGCAGGCGAGTGCCGATGCCATGGTCCAGTTCGGTGATGATTCCACCTTTACCGAAATGCGCGCGAAACTGGGGGACAAGTATTTTTACCGGAAATATCTCCATCGGGGGGCCTGGATCGAGAACTCGATGGATGCTGCAGACCTGCCCGGGGGTGACAGCCTGTGGGAGAACATCAAGGCCTATTACAACAACAAGGAGTTCAAGGGGAAACCTTTCCGTCTGCTCTTCTGGAATTACTTTTTCCATCGTGAACGCTGGAGCGAGATCAATCCCAAGTGGGGGTATGTCTATATCCGCAAGGAGTGCCTGCCCACGCTGGAACCACTCCAGGCGCCACCGGGCAGCCTGGATCCGGCTCGTCTGTTGACACCCGAGCTGCGCCTGCAGAATCCTGAGGGGAATCCCGTCCGTTTCAAAACACCACGTGGTCTCCGTTTCGACCCGGAGGGAAATCTGCAGGTGGTGGACAGCCTCAATGGCCGGGTAGTTGTGATGAACAATGCGGGCACTTTTCTACGGTCGTATGGTGGTCCGGAGACCGGCTCCGGAGGCCTGACCGTGGATCCGAGATTCGGAGGCCCAAGCAATATTGCCTTCGATGCTCAAGGCAACTCATATGTAGCCGACACCTGGGGACACCGTGTGATCAAGTATGACCGGGCCGGAAACTATCTTCTTTCCTGGGGAAGCGGGAATATCGAGGGCATTAAACGGACTGCGGAGTTCTATGGACCGAGGTGTGTCGAGATCGGACCGGATGGAAAAGTCTATGTGGCCGATACCGGACAGAAGGAGATCGAGGTCTTCCAGGGGGATGGAACCCGGCTTTTCCAGTTCGGCAAGGGTGGCCAGAAGAAGGGTGAACTGGATGAGCCTGTCGGTATGCGTTTTGGGCCGGATGGATTTCTGTATGTCTGCGATACAGGTAATGAACGCATCCAGGTTTTCACCCCGCAAGGAACTTTCAGGAACTCATGGCTGGTGCCGGGATGGAATTCGGACAAGGTGGGAATGGAGCCCAGCATCGATTTTCTCCCAACAGGAAATATTGTGGTCTCCATGTCCAGGAAGAACATGATCCGGGTGTTCACCCCTGGTGGAGCCAATGCCCGGAACTTTGAGATTGGCAGCAACAAGAACGAACCCCTCGGTGTGACTGTAGGACAGGATGGGAAGGTGTGGATCACAGATCGGATCACGAATACAGTCAACCGGGTAACGATACCAGAGAAGTAAGGACTTGCATGGAGATCAAGCTTGGAGTTCACCTTCAGTTTGCATCTGCAAGCTGAAGCGTGGACTCCGAGCAGAATAACCGCCTTAATAAAACTCTCATCGATCCCTAACCAATAAATCAATCCTCCCTCGAACTGCCCTAACACTCCCTCTGTTCAATTACGAGGACATGGGTTTCCCAGTGCCAACAGAGGCTTGGCTCATCCATGAATCCAGTCGAAGAGGTATGATGGCCAGGATATGCCTGCCTATTGGATTTTCGAGGAGCACATCAGGATGCGTCACGAGAACGGAAAGGAGCTCCCTTATGCGTTTTTTCTAAGAAAATCATCAGTTTTTTTTGTTGACAGGCTTCCACGGCGAAGCTATAGTCTTAACCCAAATCTAACAGGAGGTGAACACATGGGTAGAAGTGGTGTTTGGATGTCTGTTGTATTTTCTGTCTCGTTGTTGTTGGTTCTTTCGTTTGCTTCACCGGTTCTTGCCGCAACTTATTTCCAGGATGATTTCAACTCGTACACAACGAACGCGGAGTTATGGGCCGCCTGGCCCAAGGCTAACCTGGATGAGTTGTACACCCAGGAAGGCGCAATCGGTGGTGGCGTGCAGAATGATTACAGTGCCGCTGAGAATGCCGATTGGCAACTGAACTCTCTCTACGGTAAACGGCTTAACCCGCCAGGGCGGGACGGCTCTCCCACATCTGGCCAGTCAATCTCCTGTGACTCCGACAAAGCCGGTAGCAACGATAACGACAATTATGAGTTAGGTTATTCGATCACCTCTCCGTCCTTCAATACAACCGGTGCGAGTAACGTCTATCTCCATTTTTCGTGTGATGCCACGCTTAATGAGCCAGATGGCACCTGCTTCGAGGTTTACGTTTCTGGCAATAATGGCGCTAGCTGGACGATGGTGTTTCAGCGTGTTTGCCCTGGGCGTTGGCGCTTTGGAAGTCCTGATCCCACCCCCGAGAACGCGGATGGAATCTATGGTGTGGTCGATATTGACATCAGCTCGGTGGCCGCCAACAAGAACCAAGTCAAAACTCGTTTCATCTGTCGTGGGAACTCCGACAGTTGGTTTATCCTGGTGGATGATGTGGTCGTGGACAACAACAATCTTGGCGTGACCGGCGCGACCACTCTACTGCCCACCGAGACTTTCTCCTCCGTGGCTGATGGAGCCATTCCAGCCAATTGGGAAAGAACCTCGGGATGCAATGAGAATCCCTGGCAGGTGGGCAACCTGTTCCGCCATTACACGGTCAACCCAGATAGTGGTGGTAGCGTCTATGACCGTACCGTCAATCGTCTCGACACCAAGTATGCGATCTTTGACTCGGATCAGGATCCCGATGGTTGCCCGGACAATGAGTTCCTGATCACACCAGCGATCAACACGACGGGTGTTTCGATCGTGTACCTGATCTTTGATTCCGAAATCGTTCAGCATGGAGGTTCAAGCGAGCGGGTGGAGGTCAGTTTGGATAATGGGACCACTTGGCAGGCAACTCCGATCTGGTCTTATGATAGTAAACCAGAACCCGGAAATGAGTCGAATTTCCTCCGCCATGTAGTGCCTGCATATGGTATTGGTGGAATGACACAGGTCAAGTTCCGTTTTGCTTACACGGGCCCTGGGAACGCTTGGTTCTGGGGTATAGACAATGTCACCGTGACAGGTACGGCTGGCGATCTTCCCCCAGGAGCACCCACAGTCACTAATGCCAAGACGTTGTTCACCCTTGAGGAAGCTACAGGCGCCGCTGGCTGCACTGGTTTCACCACATCGGCCTTTAATCCAACCGGTGGGGAGACGCATGGAAGGACCGACTTCCAGGTCATTAATGAGGGGGGCAGTTTTGATGCCCCATTCCTGAGTGGATCTGTCACCTCCGGGAATCTCCTCCAGTTTGCGGTGGTTGGAATCAGTGGTCCTGGTTCATTCCAAGTCCGCGCGCGTCATATCACGACAGGAGGGACCCCGGGTCCCTACGGTGCGCCTTTCGCTTTTGGTGTCAGCGGTCCAGGCGGCAGTGGTCCCCTCGTATGTGAGAACTTCAATGAACTTGCCAATGCCTTGCTGCCTGCTGCCTCTGAATTCTCTTGCACTGGAGGGATTGCGGAGGGGGTTTTGGGTTGGACCCACCAGACACCTACGGGATGGTCGATTGACAACAGCAACATGGGCTCTATTCGGGGAACTGTGGAATGGGATGGCTGGTCCTTCTCAACCATGAGCTTCTGGACCGATGCGGATGGCCAGGAGCGCGCCAACTTTACTTTGTCAAATGGTGTTTTCGCGATCGCTGATTCGGATGAGTTTGACGATTGTGAGGCTAATGGAAATCCCTCCAGTGAACCCTATGACTCCACTTTACTCTCACCGGTCTTCAATATCCCTGCCAACCAAAGATCCTACATCTTCTTTGACAGCCATTACCGTGTTGAAGATCCCGAGGAGGCCGAGGTCTTGATTTCGAGAGACGGTGGCGCGGACCTGCAACTCCTGCACTACTGCTGTGATGGGGTTCTTCAGGCCGATGGTGGGGGTGACAACGATGGCGTGGATGTTCAGAACACGACCATTCAGCTTTCCGTTCCAGCCCTCCCTACCGATTCGACCTTGCAGATTAAGTGGCATTATTACAATGGTACCAACAACTGGTTCTGGGCCATCGACAACTTCTGTTTGTATGTCGAGGGAATCACCCCAGTCGAGGAGTGGAGCCAGTACTAAACCTGACTTCCCTGCCCTCCTCCCGGTGAATGGGAGGGGGGCAGGGCTTATCAATCTTAATCGAAACTAACCCCTTTATCATGCAAGCCGCAAATGTTAGGATATTATAAGACCTTAACACTTGCCTTCTTTTTGAAGGGCTCCTGCAAGGTTCGTCACGACTTGGGGGAAATGGTTCACCACTTGTATGGTCGAGGCCGAAAGATCAGAGTCCATTACGAGAACAGTCTCCTTTGGGGGAGCCATCTCGATCTATCGGAAAAGCAGAAAGGGAGAGTACTACCCAATGAACCAGAAGTCCTATTTTATCCAACCCACATCGCGTGGGTTCACCCTCATCGAGCTCCTGATTGTCATCGCGATCATCCTCATCTTGATCTCCATCGCGCTCCCGAACTTCCTGGAGGCTCAGCAGCGCGCCAAGGTGGCCAAGGCGAAAAGCGAGCTGAAAACTTATGTTAATGGTCTTGAATCATACCGACTTGATTACGGTGGGTATCCGCGTGACCATGACTCGATCTGGCCTCATCCGGTTGCGGAAGATCAAGACGGATACACCCAGCTGACGAGTCCCATAAAGTATCTTTCGAAATTACCGACAGACCCTTGGGGGCAACAGGTCACGACCGGTGGCTATCAAGCCGGAGGCGTGGCAAGGAACCGAGCCATGTACTACGAGGGTGGATCAGGTTCAGATGAGCTGAATAATTATGATGGGAAAGGACCACAATGTGGAAACAAGGCTGTCTCACGAAAGGACCTTTATCGGCGTAGTTCAGTAAGAGCTTGGGGCTCCGCACGCTGCGTCCATGCTTACTTAATGCTTAGTATTGGACCGAATGCGGATGACGATACCCATTCAACAGGAGTAGGTCCTAGTAGTGGAAATGACAATTTCCCATACTCAGTTCT
>CAYZUX010000316.1:0-5514 GCA_964481775.1 uncultured bacterium
GACTACTGGGAAGACCGCGCCGCCTGACCCTTACCCACTTTCATGACGCAGGCCCTTTTGACACGGATTACCCGGTTCATGGACCCCATCCTCTTTCATCGAAAGAACTTGCATAATTGGAAATAATAGAAGAGTAGGGAAAACAAATCAAGACAATATTCAATATATTATCATAAAGATAATCATGAACTTGTATCTATAAAAAGTTTGGCGTTCGGGACACCGGAAACCTGATAAGACCTCTTTTCTTAACCGCTTACCGCTGGCAGACTTCAAAAGCACTGTCTGGGATTCAGGTTGGTTTCGATTTCGTAGCCACCACTGGGAAGGAGGGAAACATGGAAAAAAGATTGCTGGGAAAGACAGGATTAAAGGTTACCCCGCTGGGTTTTGGCACAGCCGAACTCGGTTTCCTGGATATCACCCAGGCCACCTGTGACAAACTCCTCAATGGCTTCCTTGATGCCGGGATCGCTCTGATTGACACAGCGGAATGCTATGGAGCTGCGGAAGAGAAGATAGGATCGGCTGTTTCGAGCAGAAGGGATGAGTATATCCTGGTCACCAAATGTGGTCATAAATCCGAGGACAATGAGCCTCCCGAGTGGTCTCCTGAAGGTATTACCGCAAGCGCCGAGAGATCCTTGCGCCGTTTGAAAACCGATCATGTCGATGTCCTGCTCCTGCACTCTTGTTCTCTCGATGACCTGAAGCGGGATGATCTCATTACTGCTTTCCTCAAATTGAAGGAATGGGGTCTTGCCAGTTATGTGGGTTACAGCGGTGATAATGAAGCGCTCGAATTTGCAATTCAGATGGGGATATTTGATTGCATTGAGACATCCCTTAGTATCTGTGACCAGGTCAATCTGGATGGGACTCTGGCTCGTGCGAACGAAGCCAACCTGGGGATTCTGATCAAACGTCCGCTGGCCAATTCCTGTTGGCGTGATATGACACGGTATGGCTCTTTCTACGATGAGTACACAGCCGCGTATACCCGGCGCTTTAATACCATGAATCTTTCCCCTCAATCTCTTGGGTTCGAGGGAGACTGGTTGGAACTGGCGCTTCGCTTCACGGTTTACCAGCCTGGTGTTCATAGCGCGATCATTGGTGGGAAGAATCCGGATCACATCCGTGAAGATGTGATGCTTGCAGGGAAGGGGGCATTGCCCCCTGAAGTTGTGGAAAGGCTACGGAAGGCCTGGCATGAGCACAATGATGGCAGCTGGAAAGGAGAAACCTGATTCCATGCGTGCATGGCTTCCTTTTGTTTTCATGAGTTTCTGTATGACACTCTGTTGTCCACATCCGGTTTGTTGTGACCCTGTTTCGCCCACGGTTCCAGGCGTGATCATTGACCATGTTCCCGCCTCGACCGGTCAGTATATCGGATCGCCATCACTGGCGATCCTTCCAGATGGAAAATATGTGGCGTCCCACGACCTGTTCGGGAAGGGAAGCACACGCGACAAAACTGTGGTCTTCCAATCCAGTGATCAGGGAAAGACCTGGGCAAAGGTCGCCGAGATTACTGGTCAGTGGTGGTCCACGTTGTTCTATCATCAGCAGGCTCTTTACCTGATGGGGACCAGCTGTGAGTATGGCTTCTGTGTCATCCGGAGGTCTTTGGATGGGGGTATTACCTGGACAATCCCTACGGATCATACCAATGGACTGATCTTCGATGATGGCAAGTACCATACCGCCCCGGTTCCGGTGATCGTTCACAAAGGACGTCTCTGGCGTGCCATGGAAGATGCTCAAGGTCCGGGTGATTGGGGCTCTCACTTCCGGGCTTTCATGATGTCAGCTCCGATTGACAGCGACCTCCTCCAGGCCAGCAACTGGGTATCGAGTAATCGGTTGGGCAGGGATCCCTCATGGCTGGGCGGAACTTTCGGCGGCTGGCTGGAGGGCAATGCTGTGGTCACTCCGCAAGGAAAGGTCGTGAATATCCTCCGCGCGGATTCCCCCTCATACGATGAAAAGGCTGCGTTCATTGAGATCAGTGAAGATGGTACACAAGCCACTTTCGATCCTGCCACAGGTTTTGTGGACTTCCCGGGCGGTGCCAAAAAATTCACGATCCGGTTTGACCCGGCCTCCAAGCTTTACTGGTCCCTTGTGAATTATGTACCGGAGGCATTCCGGAAGACCAAAGCACCCGCGACCCGGAATACAGTTGCCCTGGTATGCTCACCAGATCTGCGAAACTGGAATCTGAAAGCACAGATCCTTCACCACCCCGATGTGACAGTCCATGGCTTTCAATATCTCGACTGGCAGTTTGAGGGCGATGACCTCGCTGTGGTTTGCCGGACGGCATATGACGATGAAGCCGGTGGAGCACACAATTTTCATGATGCCAACTACATGACCTTCCACCGGATTGAAAAATTCAGGGACATGGAAACCTTGAATAACCGCTGACAGACTTTGGTTTTTATGGTAATCTTGAGTCACATCAGCGGTCAGGGGTATGACCTGATCTGCTGCGAGTAGAGCATATCTAGTAAAGCAGGACATCTCTGAAGTCATGGGAATGGCCGCAAAACGAAAACAGCAAGTATTTGCTGTGATAACACCCACCGTGAGGGTATCACGTCGATAAGCAATAGGGTGGTGATTTGACGGGGTAAGTGGTTCACCGGAACATTATACAAACCAGCCGGTTATTAAGCCCGTGTTTATCCCTCCATATTCGTTTCTTTTAGCAAGGAGAGAGTTCTAAGTTCATGTCCAATTCACGCCTGCTGATTGTCCTTCTTTTGGCATCTGTGATCATTCCTCTTTCATCTCTTCCCGTGGAATCTCAGCCAGTGACATTAGCGGTTTTCCCCAAGCAAAATTCCATTGGAGTACCTGCGGATGTGGTCCTCAGTGCCACCTTCGGTGAAGGGGTAACCAACATCAATTCAAACACCTTCCCTGTATATGGATCACTGACCGGGAGATATACCGGGACCTATCTGGGATCTGGGACAAATAAAATCCGGTTTATCCCCTCTCAGCCCTTTAAGCCGGGAGAAAAGATTCAGGCGGAGCTTACCCAGGAAATCCGGGCGGTTGGCGTTGGTGGCCCGGGATTGCAACTTCAAAACGAAGTCGTCTGGGAGTTTCATATACAGGCAGCTGAAACCACAGCGGATTTTTCTCCCTCATTTGGACTGGCTTCCGGGAACCAGCTGATTGAGCCGATTGTCGGAGATATGGATGGAGACACCGATCTCGATATCGTTGCACCCTATATGGAAAAACCGTTTTTGTTGTTTGTGAATAATGGAACTCCGCAGCCTTGGGAGGATGTGACGGGAGTTCCTTTCCTGATCCCTGAGAATCAGGTCAGTGGGGTTATGGCAGCTGCGATTGATCCTGATGTGGATATCGATCTGGTTGTGGAATCTCCAGTCAGCATCCCACGCCAGTTGTATTTTAACATTTGGCCGTTTACCCCCTGGCCTGACCAACCTGTTGGTCCCTCACATCAAAGCAGTTCAATGGCATATGGAGACCTCGATTCGGATGGAGATCTTGATATTGTGACTGGGAACAGTTCCGCTTCCACCGAGATTCTTTATAACAACGGCACCTCCAATCCATTCGCCGGGGTTACTCCAGTGATTCTCAAGGACAGCGTGAATGATCGTATGCCCATCCTTGTGGGAGATGCGAACACCGATGGGAGCCAGGATATCATCTCCGGAAGGAAACTCTACCGGAATCCAGAGTACCCCATTTCATTTGCCACCTCCACTCCAGTGACACTTACCAATGAAGACCATACCTGTGCAGCGCTGGGAGATCTGAATGGGGATGGTTTCCTCGACCTTGTCTTCAGCCCCACGCTGACTTCTCCGGCAACCCTGTTGCTCAACAATGGCACTCGAAATCCCTGGTTAAGCATCTCTGCCATTTTGATTGGCAGTGTAACCGGTACGGTGAACCGTCTCAGCATCGCTGACATGAATGGAGATTCCCATCTGGATTTGATCATGCCCCGCAGGAATTCGACAGATCTCCTGTTTCTGAATAATGGAACAGGTAATCCTTTCGAGGGGGTGGTACCCAAGATTATTGAAAACACCCCATTTGATACCCTTGCGCTCATTCCAGGTGATTTGGATGGAGATCTGGACCTGGACCTTGTCGGTGCTCACTCAGGGGTTACACCGGGCATCCGGGTCTACATCAACAGCGGGTATTCTCCCATGGTGACACCCACGCCAACTGAAACACGGACTGCCACCATCAGCCCCACATCCACTTCATCTCCAACACCGCTCTCCACCAATACACCCTATCCCACGTATACTCCTTACCCAACTTTCACACCACCTGTACCGGGAGATGCGACTGGCGATGGGAAAGTGAATGCCCTGGATCTCCTGGAACTCCTCCGGCATTGGGATCCTGAAAAGTGATATGTTTTTGCATTGACTGCTAGACTGAAGAGCGGGTTCAGCCGACAATAAGGTTGGAGGAGATACCGGCAATGAGATCACCTTATCTGTTTGTCCTGTTGACAATTCCGTTGTTGACTTTTCCAATCTTGTCGGTGGCTCAAGAGCAACCCGAAAGAGTGGAGATTGGTCCAATTGAAGTGGAGGATGCATCCAGTGTGGACCTGTTGAAGCCTCTGCTTCCAGGAACGCAGACACCAGTGACCGCCCCTCTCTCCCGGAAGCCTCCCACAATCGATCCAATGCTGCGGCCTCATCCGATTGGACCGCGTAAGATCACCATGACCAGGCCAAGTCCACGGCAGATATCCCCTTCCTATCTGAAAAGCGCTTCTCGTACCCACCAATACAAAAAAGAGGTTCTCGTTGCTGAAACTCCCGCCTCGGTCACTTCGGAGATGCTTAAAGATTCTGACCTTCAAACTTTCAGAGACCTCACCCAACGGGGTGGCTACTTTATAAATCGCGGTGGTAATCTGCGGTATTATACCCCCTCTGGGGATCGGGAGGACTCTCTCAACGCAATGCGGTTGAAACGTTCGAACTATGACCGCCTCTCACCTACTCGCGGCGAACAACAGTCTCAGAGAGATGCTCGGTCTCTTCGTTACCGGGATGGCCGCATGTTCAGAAACCAAGGCTCTTATCGATAAACTTCACAATTCTTTCCTGATTTCTATAAGTTTGTTATTTCCCTAATACAGTCTCCACACATCAACTCCCAAGCTTGGCTGGGTGGGAGTGGGTGTCTCTGTCATTGTGGAAGTCCAATTTGGCGTCCATGTCGGAAGTTTTGTGCTTGTGGCCGTCTGAGTAGGTGTTGGCAGAAGTGTCAAGGTTGCCGATGAACTCGGCGAACGAGTAAGCGTTGGAGTTCCAGAGGGTGTCCAGGTTGTAGTTGAGGTGCCTGTGGGTGTTCTGCTGTTGGTGCGTGTGTTCGATTGGGAAAATGTCTTTGTCTGTGTGAGGGTGCTGGTGGTGGAGGGGGTGTAGGAGTTCGTCCCAGTCCGTGTGGGAGTGCTAGTGATGGAAGGGGTGAAAGAGTTCG
>CAYZUX010000317.1:0-5501 GCA_964481775.1 uncultured bacterium
GAGGGGGGTGAGGTTTTCGTTTGCCACTAATCCCAGGTTCCTACCCGGGCGGCTTTAGCTTCAGTTTCATCAAACCAGCGGTAGGTTACCGATTTCTTTTCCGTGTAAAAGAGGAGGCCATCCTTTCCATGGCTGTGTAGATCGCCAAAAAAGGATTTCTTCCAGCCTGTGAAGGAGAAAAATCCCACCGGGACTGGGATGGCGACATTGATTCCCACCATCCCGGCCTCCACCCGCCGGGCGAACTCACGTGCGTGGTAGCCGCTTTGGGTAAACACCGCCGCTCCATTCCCGAACTCGCTCTCATTGATTATGGCCAGCCCCTCTTCGAACGAGTTGGCACGTTTGAAACAGAGCACCGGTCCAAAGATTTCCTCGCGGCCGATCACCATCTCATTCGTGACATGATCGAATAATGTAGGGCCGAGGTAAAAGCCATCAGGGTATTCCTGAACTTGAGCGCCCCTTCCATCCAACAACAACCTGGCTCTTTCCGCGATGCCTTTCCCGATATATCCAAGCACCCGCTCACGGTGCTCACGAGTCACCAGCGGTCCCATCTGGGTCTCCGGGTTATCGGCATGGCCCAGCCGGATCGCCTCACACCCCTTCTGTACCTCCTTGATCAGTTGCTCAGCGATGGCATTGTGGGCCACAACCACCGGGAGCGCCATGCAGCGTTGCCCGCCACAGCCGAAGGCGGCGTTGACTATCGCCTTGGCGGTCCTTTCCAGTGCGCAATCTGGCAGAACCAGGCAATGATTCTTGGCTTGTGCAAGCGCCTGAACCCGCTTCCCGTGCCTTGCCGCTGTTTCATAAACAATGCGTGCTACACGGGTGGAACCCACGAAAGAGACCGCCTTCACATCGGGATGTTCAATCAGGTAACGGACCGAGTCATTGCCACAGGTGACCAGATTGACCACTCCAGCAGGCATTCCGGCCTCCATCAGAAGATCCATCAGCTTCATGGCCGACTGAGGGACCTGGTTGGCGGCCTTGAGTACAAAGGTGTTTCCACAGGCGATGGCAATCGGGAACATCCAGAGCGGGATCATGGCCGGGAAGTTAAAAGGGACTATTCCCACACAGACACCGATGGGTGTCCGGAATGTCACAACATCCACATCCCGTGAGACATTCTCAAGGGACTCCCCCATCATGTGATTGGGGATACCACAGGCATACTCGACGATCTCTAATCCCCGCTCGAACTCACCCAATGCCTCAGCGTGTGTCTTTCCCATTTCATTGGAGAGCAGGCTCGCGAGCTGATCCAGCTGCTCTTCAAGAAGGTGCTTGAATTTGAAGAGGACTTGGACCCGTCTTGGAGCAGGTGTCTCGCTCCACTTCGAATAAGCCCCTTTCGCACAGGAAACAGCCTCATCGATCTCGGAAGGGGTACAGCAGGGGGCCTCGGCTATGAGGGCTCCTGTACTGGGGTTATGAAGAGAAAAGACTTCGTTGCTTTGGGATTCTTTCCATTCATTGTTGACGAAGTAGCGCAGGCGGGGGATGTGTTGAGTCATGTGAGCCTCCTGATGAGCAGCCGTCAAAGATAATGTATTCCTGAATTCCCGCCTGCGCGGGAATGACGACTCCGGCCGTGTTCTTTGATCATCATCATTCCCGCGCAAGCGGGAATCCAGGGGAATGTGATCCCTCGACTTCACAACCGGCTGAACGGGAAACCGTGAAAAATACGGCCCATTTCCATTTCAAATAGACTAGACGAGGGTTCGCAAACCGCCAAGAGCAAGAGGATTCCTTCATGCCTTGTCCCTCCTTGCTTGTTTTGACACAATGCGGAGCGGTTTGAATTCCGATATCCCATGAAAACCCTAGGAGGCGTTCTTTTGAGTGATCGTAAAGTCTGGCGTTCGACTACCGTGATCGGAATCCGCCACAACGGGGAATCGGCTATGGCCGCTGATGGCCAGGTGACCTTCGGCGATACCATCGTCAAAAGTGGTGCACGCAAGGTACGCCGTCTGTATGACGATCAGGTTCTTGCCGGTTTCGCTGGCGCCTCCAGCGATGCCTTCACCCTTTTTGAACGCTTCGAGGCCAAGCTGGATGAATACAGCGGAGCATTGGTCCGGGCGGCGGTGGAGCTCGCCAAGGACTGGCGCATGGATCGTGCTTTACGAAGGCTGGAAGCCATGCTCGCGGTGATGGATCGTGAACACTCACTCATCATCAGCGGTAATGGCGATGTTGTCGAACCGGATGATGGAATCGTCTCCATCGGCTCCGGAGGTCCTTTCGCCCTTTCCGCTGCACGTGCCCTTTTGAATTATGCTCCCCAGCTGACCGCTGAGGAGATGGTCCGCCGTTCGATGGAAATTGCTTCCTCGATTTGTATCTTCACCAACAGCCAGATTTCGGTTGAAACCCTTTCCCCCGTTGCACCCGGGGAGGCTCCCGTAAGACCCTCCCGGACCAAACCGGGACGGAAATAGTCCATTCTATCCGATGAGAACCAGATGAATCAAACAACTGAAAGAACCCCACGCCAGGTTGTTGAAGAGCTCAACAAGTACATTGTAGGGCAATACGATGCCAAAAAAGCGGTGGCATTGGCCCTCAGAAGCCGTTGGCGGCGTCTCCAACTCCCGGAGGAAAAGGCCACTGAGATCTATCCCAAGAATATCCTCATGATTGGCCCGACCGGTGTGGGCAAGACCGAGATCGCACGCCGCCTGGCCAAGATGACCGATGCCCCCTTTATTAAGGTGGAGGCCTCCAAGTTTACCGAGGTTGGTTATGTGGGACGGGATGTGGAGTCGATGATCCGCGATCTCGTTGAAGTTTCAGTGAATCATTTGCGGGCACGCCGTCAGGAAGAATGCGAGGAAGAAGCGAAGAAAGCTGCCGAAGAACGGTTGCTGAATCTTCTGCTCCCTTCGCCGCCGGTGGTGTACTCAACTCTTCAGGAAGCTGCTGGACCAACCCCCGCCCAACCTCCTTCGCACATGCAGGCCACCCGCGAAAAGTTGAGGGCCATGCTTCAGGATGGCCAGCTTGAGGAGCGCGAGATCGAGGTGGAACTGCCTGAACGCTCCGTGATGGTCCAGGGGTTCATTCCTGGAGCCGGTATGGAGGAGATCCAATCCAACCTCCAGGAGATGCTCGATAAGATGGTCCCCTCCCGTAAACGCAAGCAGACCATGAAAATCTGTGATGCCCGTCCGCACCTGATCCAGGAGGAACTCGACCGCCTGGTGGATGAAGAGAGCCTGGTTGAACAGGCCCTCACCCGTGCCGAGGAGGCCGGAATCATCTTCCTGGATGAGATGGACAAGATCATCGGTAATGGTGGCGGAGCCGGACCGGATGTCTCGCGCGAGGGAGTTCAACGCGACATTCTGCCAATCGTGGAGGGCAGCACGGTCAAAACCAAGTATGGCTTGGTGAATACCGATCACATCCTCTTCATCGGTGCGGGGGCTTTCTATGGGGCCTCTCCCAGTGATCTGATCCCCGAGTTGCAGGGACGTTTCCCCATCCGGGTGGAACTCGATTCTCTCGGCAAGGAGGAGTTTGTCCAGATCCTCAAGGAGCCGGAGAACTCCCTAACCAAGCAATACAAAGCGCTCCTCGAAACCGAGGGAGTCCTGATCGATTTCGAGGACTCCGCGATCGAGGTGATGGCCGAAATGGCCGCTGAGATCAACGACAAGACCGACAACATTGGCGCACGCCGCCTGCATACCATCATCGAGAAGGTGCTGGAGGAAATCTCCTTTATCTGTCCGGAAACCCCCGGGAAACGTTATCTTATCGATGACAACCTGGTGCGCGAACGGCTCTCTGACATAGTGAAAGATCAGGATCTTTCGAGGTATATCCTGTAAACGGGCTGGTAACCTTCGGCCCGGAGTGAATAGACATCCGCTGCAAGGAGTGGTGGCATGAAACTCAAACTCACCTTGGCATTCCTTATGACCCTGGCTGTTGGGTTCACTGGCTGCGCCCCGAAAACTGAAACCACCGAGGGCAAGGAGGCGGCCCCCGCGAAACTGCGGATTGCCGTCATCCCCAAGGGAACCACCCATGAGTTCTGGAAAGCGATCCATGCCGGTGCGGTGAAAGCCGCCCGCGAGCTGGATATCGACATTATCTGGAAAGGGCCTCAGAAAGAAGATGATCGTGAGCAGCAGATCCAGGTTGTTCAGAATTTCATCACCCCGGATATCAAGGGAATCGTGCTGGCCCCGCTGGATGCCAAGGCGCTGGTCAACCCCGTGAGAGAAGCCACCCAGGCAGGGATTCCCGTGGTCATTATGGACTCCGGCCTGGAAGCCGAGGTTGGGAAGGACTTTGTCAGTTTTGTGGCCACGGATAATTACCAGGGCGGTGTCCTCGGGGCACGGCGTCTTGCGGAAAAAATGGGGGGAACCGGCAATGCGATCCTGATGCGTTACCAGGAGGGCTCTGCCTCCACGAATCTGCGAGAGGCCGGGTTCCTCGACACCATGCAAAAGGAGTTCCCGGGAATCAAAATGCTCTCGAGCAATCAATACGCCGGCTCCACCATGGAAACCGCGATGCAGACCGCCCAGCGACTCCTCAGCCAATTCCCTGACATCCAGGGGTTCTACTGCCCCAATGAATCCAGCACCTTCGGTACCCTGCGTGCCCTCGAAGAGGATGGACGGGCCGGGAAGATTGTCTTTGTCGGTTTCGACAGCAGCGAAAAACTGGTCCAAGGGATGAAAGAGGGCAAAATCAATGGCCTGACCCTCCAGAACCCCATGAAGATGTCTTATTTGGCTGTAAAGACTGTTGTGGCCCACATTCGTGGGGAGAAGGTGGAACCGCGCATCGATACCGGTGTGGTCATGGTCACTCCCGAAAACATGGATCAAACCGAGATCAAGGAAGTTCTCCTGCCCGATCTCAAGCAGTATCTGGGCGAGTAGAGGCTCACCCCATATCCATCGCCTTCATCTTGCGCAGCTCCGCCTGCTCGAATGTTCGCTTCAAGTTGGGGATGAGCCCCAGTCCGAGGGCTGTGAACAGGACTCCTCCGAGCAGCAATGGGTAATAGACATGGTAGGGTTGTGACAGGCTCAAAGCGCTCAGGCCCAGCAAGAGTAGCAGGCCGCCCAATCCCGCCATCGTATAAAGCGTACCGAAGGCGAGTCCGCGCCCCTTGCCTTTGACCGCCAGGGCTCCCGAAATCCCGCCTAAGACTCCAAAGAGTCCTCCCAGGCACCCCAGGATCCCGCCCAGCCAGCCAGACTGCTGGTCACTCCACCAGGAGGTTGACTGAACCAGCCGGAGCTCACTCAGGTAGACCGTTCCCCTTCCTGGAAGCACCAGGTTGAGCTCAATTTTGGAGGGATGTTTGGCGTTGTCGTTGGTGAAAAAAGGGAGACGGAATGGCCGCCAGCCTGAACTACCACTTAAGACCCCCATAAGTCCAGTAGGGGCAAGTGTCCGGGAGAAGTACTTCTCGGTCTCTCCGAAATAGTTCCAGGTTTCGAGATAACCCT
>CAYZUX010000318.1:0-5498 GCA_964481775.1 uncultured bacterium
ATTTTCAGGCGACTTACTATTGGGGAGGAGCACGTTCCACCCATTATCTCTGGATTGCCTCGGTCGGTTTTGTTCACCTGGCGGTGATCTCCACGATTATGTCGTCGGTGCTCTTCCCTGTCTTCTTTGTGGCTTACGTCGTTCTACTGACACGAGCATTATTGGTAGCAGACTTTCTCGCGGGGATGACACGCGAGGATGGGACCCTCGACCGGCGTGAGCTCAGCCGGAATGAAAAGCTATTGATCTCACGCCTGCGGGCGATCAGTTACTGGATCGCCGGTTTTTCTATTGCGCTGGCGGTCTTCTTCTTCCCGGTGCTCCCGCGAGTGGAGGGCATCTCCTACCAACCCAGCCAACTGACCGGAGAGAGTGTGAGCGGTTTCGCCGATGAGGTCACCCTGGGTGAAATGGGTGCTGTCCAGACAGACAACCGGATCGCACTCCGTGTGTTTATGCCCAAACAGATGGCCCGGAGAATCTCACGGTGGCGTGGAGCGGCGTTGGAAAAATGGGACTCCATTGACCAGAAATGGTCAGCGGAGGTTTCAGTTGATGATCTTGGGAGTGGGGAAGAGGGCATCCCAATCTACAGCGAAGGTCGCCTCTCCATGGGAGGCCAGAAAAGAACCCTGGCGGATGTGCTGAATCCGGACGAGATCCGGGTTAATGTGGCGGCGATGGAAGATCCCCGGATTTTTCTTCCAGAGGTGGATGGAAGGATGCCGTGGATGGTGGCATTGATCCAGGGAGATTTCTCGCGGATTGGTTTTGACTATAACTCCTGGACAGCTCAACCACGTCGCGACAACCGGCGTGGAACCCTCCGGTACCGTGGCTTTGATTACCAACTGAACCTTCTGAAAGATGAGGTCATCCCGGAATTCCGTCCCCATCCCGATGATGCCCGGCCAAGCCTGTTGCGGAGATGCCTGTCGCTGGCCACAATCCCGGATTCTTTTCTACAACGCCTGGAGGCGAGGGGAGAGGAACTGCTCCCAGGTTTCAGGAACCGGAATGGAAATCCTCTGGAGGTAGCCCAGACTCTATCGGCCAGGTTACAGAATTCACAGGATTATACACTTGATTTTACCAAGGAGAGCAGTGCTCACCAACTGGATGAATTTGTGTTCGAGAAAAAGGCCGGAAACTGTGAATATTTTGCAACCACATTAGCCCTGTTATTGCGCAGTTACGGCATCCCGGCCCGGCTGATCACCGGGTTCCAATCCGGGCGTGAAAGCTTATTCGGGAATTACCTGATGATTCGCCAAAGTGATGCCCATTCCTGGGTGGAGGCATTCATCCCCGAAAACGGCTGGATGACATTCGATCCCACTCCTTCCAGTGGGGGGAATCTTGATTTTCTGACAGGCCATTTAGGCCTGATCATGGATGCCTATGATTTCCTCCAGATGCAGTGGAGTTCCTATGTTCTGGATTACAGCCAGGAGGACCAGAAAAATTTTCTTGGTCAGCTCTTCGATTCCGCTCCTTTCCGCCCCGGGGGAATCCATAATATCCGGCATTGGTTCCGTGAGATAAGGCTTGTTGTGACTTTCATTCTTTTCATTGTCTTCCTCATCTGGTTGGGGCGTGAGCTGGCTCCAGAGGTGAATCCGATGCTCCAATCATGGTCATTGAACTTTCCCTCATTCCTTGGCTGGCTCCGCCTACATCGGCGAAGCGGACACATGGCGACACGTTTTTTCCTGAAGGTAGAGAAAGCATGGGCCAAGAAGGGACTCTCCCGAAAAATGGGCGAAACCCCCAAGAAGTTTCTTGGAAGAGTCGGCGCGAGTGTCCCGGAATGCCGTGCGCAATGTGAACGTTTTATTGAGCTTTATAATCATTCACGTTTTGGTGTGCTCCCTGATGAAGCCAGCTGGATGTATGAAATGCGGACTTTGACAGCTGACCTCCTGATGAATACAAGGAATGGCAAATCATGAAAGCAGTCATCTTTGATTTTGATGGAACACTGGTGGATTCTTTTGAGGATATCGCACGGGCCGCAAACCACTCGCTTTTGACCCTGGGTTTTCCCACATACCCCGTGGATGAGGTCAAAAAGTGTGTCGGAAGAGGCCTGGAGAACCTGATGCGTTCCCTGCTCCCTCCCGGCACAAATGGTATACTGGATGAGGCGGTGCGTGAACTACGGAGATATTATGCGGAGCACCCCTCAGATTATTCCACTCTTTATCCCGGAGTTCCCGATTTACTTGACTGGCTGGGCAAAGAGCAACTTCTTCGCGTGGTTTTGAGCAACAAGGCAAATCCATTGGTTCAGACCATCTGTCTCAACCTGGGACTGTCCTCCAGAGTGGAGGAAATCCATGGACACCGGGAAGAGTTTCCTCTCAAGCCAGATCCTGCTTCATTGAACTGGATCCTTACAAGACATGGTATTTCTCCGTCTGACTGTCTTATGGTGGGAGATCATCTTCCGGATTTGGAACTCTCTCAGAAAGCGGGAACCCGATTCTGCGCGGTAACCTATGGGATCCTGTCGCGGGATGAGTGGCTGCAAGCTGGTGTTAAGTGGATTGTCGATAATATGGTGGAGCTCCAGGGGTTGATATCGAAACAACTGAAATCCTGAAATTTGCTGAAAACACCAGAATGCGGTAAAGAGAGAATCCGCTTTCATTACGTCATAATCAGTTAAAAACCTGAAAATATGAATCTTTGAGGGGCTGCCCATGAAAACTACATTTTGGACCCTCGTTGAGGCCGTATTGCTGGTGTCCCTTTGTGGCACAGCCGGAGATGCACATCCTCTTTCTGTATCCACAAAAGATCCCTTCGCCTTGAATGGCACCGGCAATATTCTTGAGGAAGAACACTTCGGTGTCACCAATGGCCGTATCGCACCGGGAATCAATTACAAAACGATCGCCTCGATTCACGGTCTTTGGGCGCCACCCCTGGTCAGTTCCGATTTTGTTTTTGACTTGCAGGTGGGAAACCAGGGCATTGCCACGAGGGAATACCTCTGGAGGCCTTTCGAGGTGGAGCGATACGGGTCCATTGAGAGTGTCTCCTTCGAGACTACCACAACACTCCTCTACGGTTTTCCTGCCCTGATCTTGAGCATCACAATGGATACACTCTTGGACACTGGGGGTACATTGCCGGTTTTCGTGACCGTTTCCGGTACTTTGGATCATGTGGGATTTTGGGAATTTTCACGGCCCCAGAGTCAGACAGCCACACAAGCACAAGTCTCCGGCTCTCTCTTGGAGTTATCCCAGGGAGATTTGTCTATACTGGTCCAAACTGATCTACCCCGCTTCCGTTGGGAAGAAAAAGGTCATGGTTTTGTCCACCTGCTTCCGGGAAAGAAGAGCGTGTTCCATTTCTGTATTGCCATTGGGAACAGGGTTGAAGCCAGCGGATGGATGAATCAACTCATGCGGGATCCCCAAGGCACAGTTGTTGCTTCCCGTAGGGAATATGATCGTCGAGTGACCGATTTGTATTCGAAACTCCCGTGCTTCCATTCGGAAAACGTGGACCTGGAGGCCTTATACAACCGTTCTCTTGTGCATCTCCTGATGAATCGCTGGGAAGTTCCCGAATTCGTTTTGAATCCCTATTACTCCACTGGAAGTGTTAAAGGGGGATGTGTCTGCAATTACCTCTGGAATTTCGGGGAGGTGTGGGAAATCCTGCCGCTTTATGATCCCGAGGCATCACGCGAACACATCAAGCAGTTCCTGAAAGGCGACCTGACCAGCCATTTCGCTTTTAATCCCATCGATGGCCAGGCCTGGGGCCCATGGTATCCGGTCAACCAGGAGAAGATCATAGGATCGATTTACTACTATGTCCTCCTGACTGGTGACAAGGAATTTTTACATGAGGAGGTGGCCGGAAAAACCACCCTGGATTGGGTCCAATTCCATGCCTCGGTGGGAGATGACCTTTCCAAACCTGTCGCTCTGATCGATTACGGCCCGGGGAACCATCATCTCGAACTTCGGCGCGGGTATCCATACAACCATGTGATGCCTGATTTGAATGGGCGGAGGATCACCAACTACTGGATGGCAGATTCCCTTTCAAACCTGGTAAATAATGACTCAACAGGAACAAGCGACCGTCAGGAACAGCTACGGCAACTCCTGGTCAAGGAACTCTGGGATCCGAAGGTCCAGTGGTTTGCTTTCATGGATGATAAAGGCAACCGTGATCTCCGCTACACGATCCAAATGTTCAAACTGATTGGCACTCATGCCATTCCTCCCGTCCAGGATACTGGTCTGCTTTCACATCTGAATGACGCTGAATTTCTATCGGATTATGGCCTTCACAGTCTGTCCAAAACCGATATCGCCTATGACCAGGTGGACATTGATAATGGAGGCGGGGGTGCTTGCACCTGTTTCCCGCCTCAGATCATCGAACGCCTTTATCGCGCTGGATACCCCGACAAGGCTGATGATATTCTCGAGCGGATCCTCTGGTGGGGGAAAAAGATGCCCTACTGGGGAGACTCGATTGTGGCTAACCATCAGGACTATCGGAAGGATACACCCCTTCAGTGCACCCTGGATGGAGCGGCTGTGGCTCAATGTATCCTTTTTGGCCTGTTTGGAATCCAGGCCAGCCCCAATGGAGATCTGAGGATCAAACCCAATGGGGTTTCTTTTTCCAAGTGGACTGAGATTAGGGGCTTACGGATTCATGGGAGAACACTTGATATCCGAGTGGAAGAAAATTCCTTCATCGTGAAACTGGATGGGCAGGAGTGGAAAAAGGAACTTGGAAGGGAATGGAGTCTCCTCAATGATGGGATGCCGAAAATAAAGTAAATTGTAATGATATTTCACATATTGGTTTACAATGGGCTTCCTGGATTCCATAATCTATGAGATTTCCTTACTTCCTGAGTGGTGCGATAATTGCTATAATTCTGAGACAGATGAAACGACCGGGAATGAGACCAGCTTCTGGTGAGGGGACTGCTATGCCAAACTCGCCCACAATTCATAGATTACGACTTACCTGTATTCTTCCAGTTTTGCTTCTGACATTGCCCGAGTTGACGGGTGCACAGGCTGTTCTGGGAGATCATTTCGATAGCCGTGGCTCAGGAACAGTCGATTTCGGGACAGTTTCCCCCGAGGGGCTCTCCTGGCAGCTGGTCCAGGGTGGTGTCCGTATATCCTCATTCAACGGTCAGCCATCCGAAGATGGTCTGGCTCTGATGTGGCCTCAGGTGAACAGCACCCCCACGGATACCATTCTTGTGACCCAGGAAATCTCGGATTGGAACAATTTCACCATTGATCTTGGGTGGAGTAGCAAATATGTTCGCAAAACTGCTGGATTGGTCTTGCTGTACCAGGATCCCGGTAACTTCTATTTCATTGGTCTTGGGGCTCTCCAAAATGGCCAACTGATCCGGCGGCAAAATGGATCCGATACGGTTCTCACATCGGGAGATATCGATCCTCCCGATGTGGGTGACACAATCGTCACCTCCTACT
>CAYZUX010000319.1:0-5493 GCA_964481775.1 uncultured bacterium
GATAGCAGGGGGATTTTGCCTCTTCCGGACGTTCTACGATATCTGGGGATTTGCCAAAGAACTGGATATCATCGCCGCCACGGTTATCGGAGGCGGTAGCCTTTCGGGGGGAGAAGGATCGATTCTCGGCTCGCTCATCGGTGCATTCATCATGTCCCTGCTTCGAAGTGGATGTCAGAAGATGGGATGGCCCAATCCGGTCCAGGAGATCGTTATCGGGACCATCATCATTCTGGCTGTGGCCATCGACCAGATCCGGCACCGCCGTGCTGCCGAAAACTGAGGAACACTCCATGAGGGATGAGGAGAAAATGAAAGAGAAACTCGCTGAGATGAGGATTTCACAGCTTATCTCCGAGTTTCCCGCATCCAAAGCGGTCCTTTTCAATCACTTTGGAGCATCTTGTTTCGATTGTCCGGCCTCGGGAGAAGAGACAGTTGCTTTGGGTGTCCGAGTCCACTCAGCTGATTCAGAATGCTTCTTCAATGAACTGATCAGGGTCACCCATGCCTCCCAGTCACAGAATAAGGACTCAGGAATCGTGACAGATGAAGGTGTGGATAAGGTAGCTCAGAATGGATAGTGAGACTCAACAGGGAACCTCTGGGACAGAACCCTGGCAGACTCTCTCTCTGCCGGGACCGAGTGTGATCGCTTTGGGGCTATTCGATGGCGTTCATCGCGGGCACCAGGAGATCCTGCGCAGAACCCGTGAAACTGCCTCGCGTCAGCATCTTCTTCCTGCTGTTTTTACTTTCAGCAATCATCCCCGGTCGGTACTGAACAATCATCCCTCCCCTTCTCCACGTTTCCTGATACCTCTTGAACGTCGTATTGAGCTCCTGAAAGAGGCAGGCATCGTTCAAGTCCTTATTCCCGAGTTCACACCAGCCTGGTCCAGCACACCACCCGAAGTTTTTGCAAGGAAATTCCTTGTCCAGAAACTGGGAGTGCAGGCTGTGGTGGTGGGATTCAATTATTGTTTTGGACGGCAAGCCTCGGGGCGTGCCGCCGATCTGGTGGAATACGGCAAACGATTCGGTTTCAAAACCGAGGTAGTACCCCCTTTCTTGTGTGACGGTGAAGAAGTCAGCAGCACACGGATACGTAATGCAATCCAGGCTGGACGTATCGCCGAGGCAAACAGGCTACTCGGAAGACCCTATGAAGTCTCAGGAGCCGTGATCCAGGGAGACCAGAGGGGACGGACTCTTGGATTTCCCACGGCCAATATCCAGCCGGAACTCCCCCCCCTCCTCCCTTTGGGAGTCTATGCAGTGGAAGTTCATGAAAAAACAGATCAAGGGAACACACTCCTCGGTTCTGGAATGTTTTTCATAGGACCCAGAAAAACCTTTTATGAAGAGGAATCCATCCCCACTCTGGAAGTCCATCTGTTTCATTTTGATAAGGATCTTTATGGAAAACATCTGCGGGTGGGGATTCTGGGGTGGATCCGCCCCCCCAAACGGTTTTCCGGAGCAGAGGAGCTCATACGCCAGATAGAGCGTGACCAGGCTGATTGTCAAAAGATCATTGATCAACATTATCATTCCTAGAATCAAGGCACATCAGACGGCACGAAGAGAACCCTAACCATGAACATCCTGCTCATTCGACTTTCCTCCATGGGAGATGTCATTCATGTCCTGCCTTCGCTCCGTGCTCTACGAACCAGCTTTCCGAAGGCCACACTCGGATGGGTGGTCGAGGACACTCATGCTCAGTTGTTGAGTGGGCTGCCAGAGATTGACCGATTGTATGTGGTCTCACGGTCACGGAGCCATGGCAGCCTGAAAGGTCAGTGGCATCTCGCCCGGGAGATGCGCTCTCGCATGCGGCAGGTTCCCTGGGATGTGGCCATCGATTTCCAGGGACTCTGGAAGAGTCTCAGGGTGGCACGGTGGTCGGGAGCAAAGAAAATCCTGGGGTATACACCCAGCCCGGAAAAAACCCATTGGTTCTATACCGACACCATCCGGCTTCAGACGATGAACCGTCATGCCGTGGACCGTCATCTCGATCTCCTTGGCCTGTTGGGCTGTTCTGTAAGGTATGCTTCCCACCGCGGTGAATTTGAGCGTGATTTCTCACTTCCCATCCAGCCTGCCCACCGGATGAAAGCGGACGAGCTCCTTTCAGGACTGAAACTCCTGCCTGGTCAACCACGTGTTCTTCTCAATTTCTCAGCGAGAAAACCAGCTAATCAATGGGGTTACACAAGGTTTGCGGAGCTTGCTGATCGTCTCCTGCAAGAGGGATTTTCACCTGTCTTGACAGGAGGTCCGGAGGATCATGAGGGGGAAAAAGCCATCCTGAACCTGCTTGGAAAACCACTCCCCAGCCTTGTTGGCAAATGTGGATTACTTGATCTCGCTGCAGTGATGACACAGTTCGATGTGCTTGTAACGGGTGATACCGGCCCCATGCATGTGGCAGTCTGCGCCAATCTTCCCGTGGTGGCCATTTTCGGGCCTGCCAATCCAGCACGGACGGGACCCTATTCCCCCACTGCGGTGGTCCTGCAGGAACCCTTTCATTGCCAACCCTGTTACCTGCGTGAGTGCAAGTTCAAACAGCATCCGGCACCATGCATGTTGGAAATAACAGCAGAACAAGTGCTCATGGAAGTGAAACGGATGTGTCTGAACCGGTTGCCGGAATCTCACACTCTATGATCCGGAAAGCTGGTGTGAATCCATGATCATGAATACCCACACGGGAGCTCATGTTCCTGCGAGTTTCCCAGGTGCATTGAAGCCACACCAAAAACAGCCTCAAGGACTTCTTTCTTGGTAAAGGGTTTCTGAATCACCGGGAGTTTATGATTTTCCGCGAATTGCCGGATATCCTTGTTGGTCACATCTCCAGTGGCCAGAATGAACCGGCTGGCCAACTGAGGTCTCTGTTGCTTGACTTCACGGAAGATCGTCATCCCATCGACATCCGGCATCCTGACATCACTGATAACCAGGTCAAAAGAATCCTCTTTGAGCTGCTCGAGCGCTGAGGTTCCATTGGTACAGACAACCGGCCTGTACCCGGCACTTTCCAAATACTCCGCGATCAGACTCGCAATGACTTCTTCATCATCCACAACCAGAACTCTTTGATGTGACAGGATATGAATCTCCGGCTCGGTATTGATTGTCTGAGCCTGGGATGACTCAATCCGGGTGATGATCGGAAGTCTGATCGTCATCGTGGTACCTTTCCCCTCCTCACTTTCGAGCAGGATCTCTCCACCATGCTCCTTGATAATGCCTGATGAAATACTCAATCCAAGGCCATTTCCCAGATCATCTCCCTTGGTGGTGAAAAAGGGCTCGAAAATCCTGGGGGTGACACCGGCGGGAATCCCGCATCCTGTGTCTTTTACCCAGAAATCGATCGACTTGTCATCAGAACTGGAACCCATTGTGATCTGCCTGAGACCTGAGTCTTTCATGGCTTGAGCTGAGTTATTCACCAGGTTCAGAAGGACCTGTTGTATCTGGTCCGGGTCGACCATGGTTTTCGGAAGGTCAGGATCGAGCTCTGTAATCAACTCGATACGATTGGATCTCAAGTCATAACGGCGGAGGGTCACGATGTTCTCGATGATTTCATTGATCTGGGTCAATTGTCGTTCGGATTTTCTTGCCCGGGCAAATGACAAGAGGTTTTGAACGATCCGTGTGGCACGTTGAGCCTCGCCCAGGACAGTCTCAAGTTTCTTGGACACTTTCGGATGGGAATCCCCCAACCATTCCAATGAAAGACCCGTATAGCCCAGAATCGAGGTCAATGGATTGTTCAATTCATGCGCAACTCCTGCGATGAGTTCACCCAGCGCGGAAAGCTTCTCAGACCGCAGGAGCTGTTCCCATGCATCCCTGATCTTGAGCTCCTGGTGGTTGACTATTTCTTTGAGAGCACCAGCGGCATCACGGGCTTGTTTGAGAAGACGGGCATTTTCAACCGCATATCCGATCTGTCCCAATAACACTGTCAGGAACTGTTGGTCCTGTCCCGTAAAAGGAACATCACCTCCTTTTTCAGACAGGCAGACAGCTCCGATCACTGCGGACTTTGTTTTGAGTGGCATGATCAGAAAGGAGGTGGAGTTATACCGGCCGGGATGTTCACCGCTTTTCAGTTCGGGCCGTGTGGAGACATCCATCACGAGTAATGGCTCGCCAGTCTCGACGACAGAGTAAGCGAGACTGCCTCGAATATCGATCGGATCGATTTCACTTGAATCCCACCCCTCGCTCGCCACGATTTCAAAAAGACTGCTCTCTTCACGAATCAGCATGACTGTCCCCCTGCGAGCGTAGGTATTCACCATGGCCCTTCGAAGAACAAGCCCCAGGAGTTCATGAATATCAGGGATCTTGGCGGTGATTTCAGTCAGCTCGGTCAGGGCTGCAAATTGCTGGATGAAGGTCTGTAATTGCCGTGCGTTTTCATGAAACTCCGCTGTCAACTTGTTGAGAGCATTGATGATTTCAGCCATCTCTCGTAAGGGATCAGGGCCACTTTCCATCTCAATCGATGTAGCCTCTCCCCTTGAGATCTTGTCGAGGCCTTTCAGAACACGTGACAAAGCCGAGATCAGAGTCCAGATCAGCACATAACCCAGTAAAGCAATCACCAGGAGAAAAGTCAGCGGTATCCATTTTGCGCTGATCTCATCCCAAAACAGATAGGAGAAACCGAGGAAGGGGATGAAAATCAACAATCCAAGGGCATTCAGGGCCAAGCGCCGGAGGCTCACTCCTCCCATTGCTGTTCTCGGCCCAGTCCTGATTGACGGTATTGTCATGAAATCGGCTCTCCCGGCATCAGATGGAAATCTGTAACGATCAAATCCGATGAGTCTCGTTAAGGGTAATCGTCAATCTTTGCGTCGTTTTAGCGTATTATCGTCAGATAAGTTGAAAGACATGAAAATTTTTCAAATTTTTATGACATCGGGACAATTTCTGAAACCATCCGGAAAGATGCAACACTTCAATGAAAACTCGAAAGTGAGGGCTTCACTCAACGTGATGCAACAGACTGGAAGAGTAAGATGGTCTTCAGATGGTAAGACAGAATGTGATGGATATCAGGCGTGATTCGAACGAAAAGGGCAAGGAAACCTCTTGATGTGGAATCTCTTTCTCGTATTCATTGAGGTCACACCACCCATTTCAGCTTCTCGGTGCCCTGCGCCGGAAAGGGCAGAACCTTATTGACGCCAGAGGATATGGCGTCTTCCCCCCTGTTTAAGGATGTCTCCATACGACTTGGTCCCATTGGTGGGTGAGTAGGGGGTCGAGCCGGTATAATCCGCACTATAGGTGAGATCCGGACCGAGTGAGGTTAACCCGTAATTGTCCGGTTTGCCCTGGTTGGCAGGCTGGATTGGATCTCCGCCATAGGCTCCGAAAGAGTTGTAAGCGTAGGGGTACGGGGGTAACCCGGGAAAGAGAAGTTCTGAACCATTGAAGGAGGCCACATCACCA
>CAYZUX010000320.1:0-5489 GCA_964481775.1 uncultured bacterium
CACTTCTGGGTGGAACAGGACGCCGACAAGGGTTTCCAGATCAAGGAGGAGATCGGCAAGGACAACACCAGAACCCACATCGAGCTGGCGGGAACAGGACTCACCCAGGATCCCTGGAACAAGACCGGCTGGATCTGGCAGAAACTCTCCATCGCCGAGGGGAAGCTGCGCGCCAAGTTCTGGTCCTCGGCGGAGCCGGAGCCGGAGAGATGGCAGATTGAGATACCCAAATGGAAACCTGAAAAGGGACGAGTGGGGCTCAAAGTCTGGTCGGGGCATACCTCGATCGCCTATTTTGCAATCTCCGAAAACGATCTCCAAGTCACTGTCCCGCCGATGGACCTGCAGGTGAACACACCGGTCTGCTATGCGCTGGAGAAGCTCACCGCAACTGTGTTCCTTAATCAAACTCAGCCGCTCCCTGGCGCCGCAATTCACCTGAAGGTGGCCTCCGGCACTGGTGAGGTGGAAACCACTCTCAAGAAGGACTTCCCGGCTGGCTCATCGGAGGCGGTCTTCGGCGCGAGCGGAGAAACAATCCATTTCCCGGAAGTCACAAACGAGGGAAAGGTGAGCTTGACCGCAGATCTAATCGACAGCAGCGGGGTAGAGGTTGGCCTTGCGGCACGGGTGTTCGAGTACCGGTCGATGGAAACGTTCAAAAAAAGGATCGAGGCGATCAGCCGAGAGATCAGCCTTTGTTATCCTGACCCCCATGATGGTTTCGACCAGGCAAGGCGTGTCCTGAACGTTGTCTCAGCTCGAGCACATCTCGATCTGGCTGAAAACAGGATCCGTGAAGGGAAAGAGGCTGAAGCGGAGAAGTCATTGGCCTATGCCGAGGAAGCCATCGAGCCCACCCAAGAGATTGATACAAGAATTCAGGAATTTTCCGCTGACAGATACTCAGTCTCCGCTGACAGCATGGTGATGGGAGAAACCTATGAAGTCTGGGTGATTTTTCAATGCCTGGTTGGACAACCTACGCAGCCCCTGACTGTACACCTGACTCTGACTGATGACATTGGGATTGAAACACCTGTCAGGAAAGACACCACACTCACACCCAAAGACTGGCTGCCCAACAAAAAGGCTGTGGCAGGCTTCCGTTTCCGATTGCCTGAAGAGTTTCCCAGCGGACGGAAGCAACCCATCGATCATCCCGCCATCCGCGAAGGGTATCATCGGCTTTGGATCTCGCTCCATCGGCCTGATGGAACGGCAGTCTGGATGGAGATGACAAAACCGGAGACCGGAAGTTACAAGGATCGTTATCATATCGGGCGAATGTATGTAACCCAAAATCCGGTCGAGCTCGGGAGGATGGTTGTCTCGACTCGTGATTCTCTCCCCTATGCCTTGAAAGTTCCTGTCAGAAACACAGGGAGGAAGCCCTTACAGGCGGAGATTTGCGGATCCATCGTGACTGAGTGCGGAACCCCCATCTGGACGAGTATCGAAACAGCACACATACCCGCTGGGGCAAGCAGTTCCATCACTTTCAACTTCCCTGGCCTCCACTGGTTCGGTTCCCTCACCTTTAAGATTGATGTGTTTCAGGGACAGAGTCTCCTGACTCAAGCTGAGCGGTCCCTGAGGATCCGATCGGGAGCAGTTGATTGGGCCTGGAGTGTCCTGCGAGCCAAAAGGGACATCAAGACAACCTTCACGGAAGGCCGGCTCACCAATCGGTTGATCATTGAGGCCCTCTTATGGGATGACCCTGCAAAGGTGCACACTGCAGTGAGCCTTGATGGGAAAACTCTGGCTGAAGATGACTGGTCATTCCATCCGCCTTTTGAAGGAGTGTGGGGTGAACAACTTCCCAAAATGGCCACCCGTGTCATTGAAGTCGAACCTGCTCTCGGCACCTACAATGTCACGCTGTCGGTCACCACTGAAGAGGGAGTCAAATGGTCCACCGAGATCCCCGTCATCGCCCCGGTCTTCGAGAACCGCGATGGTGTGCTCTATCTCAATGGCGAACCTTTCATTGTCAAAGGGGTCAATGTCCATGGCATGATCGGCCACAGCCCGGAGAGGAACCGTCAGATGCTACGGTTCCTCAAGGACATCGGCTTCAACACCCTGCGCGGCGACTTCCCGCCGGTCTGGCAGGTTCACATGGCCGGGGAGGAAAACCTGGGTTACATGGTCCTGCCCCCCTTCAGCGTGAACAGCACCGATTACTTCAAGAAGATGTACTCACCGCATCCTTTCCCGAAGATGCGCGAGATCACACGACGCTTCATCAAGACCTACCGCAACCTACCCGCGATGTGGTTCTGGAACTCCTGCAATGAGGTCACTGGGGAGATCGAGGACCTGCTGGTCTCGGTGTATCCCCTCTACAAGTTGATGGACCCCGCGCAGCGCCCGGTGGTCTACGCCAACCTGTATGGGCAGGATGAGACGGTGGGCCAGGATCTCATGGCGGTGAACTACTACTTTGGCGTGGGGCAGGATGCCGCAAGCCGTCAGCCGTTGATCAAACGCAGTATCGCCAAGGCCCGCGAGGCTGGTATCCCCTGCATCTTCACCGAGTTCAACTGCTGGTATGGCCCGGTTTATTCGAGAGGAGTCGAGGCACTGGAGGGACTCTACGAATACGGCATCGAAGAGGGCATGGCGGGTGGTTGTCTCTACCTCCTCGCGGAAGATCCCGGCCGTCACCCGGCGGTCATCGGCTCACGGGAGAACCTGTGGACCAATCCGACCTTCATCACTGCATTGCACCATGCCTTCGATGACGCCGAGGTAACGGCCTTAACCTCCCAGTCAGGGGGCTTCCAACAGGAGGTCAAGAATCGCCGTGATTTCTGGCTGCGCGAGGTGCGGTATGAGGTCCATGAAGGAAATCGACTGGTCACGAATGGAACACTCGAGGATATCGCCCCACGGCAAAGCATGGTCTTCCCTCTGGAAGGTGAGGAAAGGGGAAAGGCGCATGTCTATGAGGTTCAGGTGTGGTTTGAAACACACCATGGGTTACGTGGAAAAGTGAAGAACCGGGTTTTGGTGGAAGAGTCAAAGCCGTGAGAGGATCAGATCATCACGCTTTCATGGGAGCACATGGATTCCCGCCTTCGCGGGAATGACGGATTATAAAAAGGGGGCTGGAGGAAAACGGAATTCCACGCTAGCATAAGGTTCAACGGCGGAAGTGGAGTTCCACTTTTGGATTTTCGAAAGAGGTGTTCCAAAGAGAATGAAGGTTTTATTTCTCACCAGTCAGGAATCGCTGATGTACCCACTCGAAAGCCTGGGGATGATGATCCTGTCTGCGGTACTCAAGCAAGAGGGGCATCAGTGCGAGAACATCGAGATCGAAAGCGTACCGGATTTGGAGGAGTCCATCCGCGCGCGCGACCCGCAACTCCTGGCCTTCTCCTCCACCACCGGCCTGCACACCATCTATGTCGATCTGGCGGTTAAACTCAAGAAAGTATTCCCAAAGATTCCCTTCATCATGGGTGGGCCACATCCCAGCTTCATGCCCGATGTCATTCATCACCCCGGGCTCGATATCATCTGCCAGGGCGAGGGAGAGATTGCTCTGCTGGAATTGGCCAATGCCATGGAGGCCGGCAAGGACTACCGTCACATCAAGAACCTGTGGGTCAAGATGAATGGGGAGGTCACCAAGAACGACCTGCGTCCATTCCTGAACTCGAAGGAACTGGATGCCCTGCCCTTCCCTGACCGGGACCTGATGGCAGTCCATGCCCAGGTTTACAAGAATGGCACCAACTCTTTCATGTCCGGACGCGGGTGCCCTTACAAATGCAGTTACTGCTTCAATGACCGCGCCCAGGCCATGGCCGATGGACGCTATACCCGAAAATTGTCAATCGACCGGGTTTTGGCCGAAATCAAGGACACGATCTCCCACTGTGGAACCCGTTTTGTGAGTTTCCAGGATGATGTTCTGATCATGAACAAGCGCTGGTTCAAGGAGTTCGCGCCCAGATACAAGGAGGAAATCGGGCTGCCCTATGTTTGTCACATCACCATCGACCTGGTCGATGAAGAGATCGCTCGTTTGTTGGCGGAGTCCAACTGTTCGTACGCCTGTTACGGCCTGGAAAATGGCAACGAGGACTTCCGTCACAAGATGCTCAACAAGCACAACTCCAACGAGGAAGTCATTACCGGCTCTAAGCACCTCAAAAACTACGGGGTCAAAATCATCACACAGAACATGATCGGCTTCCCCGAAGAGACTCCCGCCATCACCCTAGACACTGCACGGCTGAATGTGGATGCCCAGACCGATATCGTGAACTTCTACTTCTTCACCCCCTATCCGGGAACATGGGCGGGGGATTATTGCAAGGACAAAGGCCTGCTTTCGGCGGCCTTTGAAGAGTTTCCTGTCAGTCTGTATGATATGCCTCCACTGGACTCTCCTCATGCGGAGGATTTCAAGGAGCTCTCCCAACTCGTTTACCTCGCAATGGATTATCCCTTCCTGTTGCCCTTCATGCGTTTTGTCTACACCAGGATGAAGCGCGGGAGCTGGTCACGCGAAAAAGCGACTCAAGTCCTCTTCGCGTTACACAGGAACATCCGGAACTGGCCCTATTTCAAGTCCTGGAAGAGCACGATCCCGAGGGGGATCGAGACATTGGCATAGCAGTCTGTTGAAAATGGGGGTAACCGTGGATTCCCGCTTCCGCGGGAATGACGAGACAGGCAAATTTCCTCGGAAATCGTCATTCCCGCGGAAGCGGGAATCTACAACCTCGTCGCAAGAATGAGTTTTTCAACAAGCTGATAGGAAACCATCCTGTAGTGGAATTCGGATCGACCTGACATAAATGGGAGATTGGGCAAGACTGAAACAGATTACCTTCTCTTCAGAAATTCGTGCATCACATTCCCCTGAACATCATGGTGGCGGAAGACAATCTCACTTCCGTCCCCTTTGGGAGTCACTGTGACGGAAAGGAAGCCTCCCATAACCCGGTACCATTCATACTGATCCACAAACTCCCTCGGGATTCCTCCCGCATGAATGTCGCTTGCAGGCCCACAAGAGAACTCGTGAACCTTCGTCTCTGGATCAATGGACTCATACTGCCAATGCCGGTCTCCGCACACCACAAACAGGTTACCCGGAGTATGCTCTGCTATCCACCGCCGGATCTGATTCCCTTCCCAGGCAAAAGCAGAGTTGGCATGATTATCTGCCTTACCCGAGCGGTCCGGACCAACGATTGGAGTCGCACTGGCAAGGATTTTCCAATCCGCGTCACTCTGGAGGATGGAATTCGCCAGCCAACGCTTTTGTTCTTCACCCCAGATTGTCTTTTCTGGGCCATCTGCATGGTTGTTAGGCGAACGGAAATCCCTTCCCTCTGGAAGCCAGACCTGCAAGTGTTTACCCCAACGGAATGTCCGATAGGTCTTCTCTCCCATAGGTGTTTGTTCCAGGAAAATTTTCTGTCCCTCTTTTTCTCCAACTCTCCTTGCCGCATCTTCCTCCA
>CAYZUX010000321.1:0-5418 GCA_964481775.1 uncultured bacterium
GGGCGTTTGTCTATCACGGGTCTTCTTCGGGATTGGCCATAACCCCTGCCTGGACCGCTGAGAGCAATCAGGCATCTGCCGAGTTTGGATACTCCGTCGCATCGGCGGGAGACATCAATGGCGATGGATTCAGCGACATTATCATTGGTGCACGTTTCTTTGATAATGGGCAAACCGACGAAGGCCTGGCATTCGTTTATTATGGCTCAGTCTCGGGATTGAGGAACAGTTCTGCCTGGACAGTGGAGAGCGATCAGGCTTCCGCGAATCTTGGCAATTCCGTCTCCTCGGCAGGGGATATCAATGGTGATGGCTACGGCGATGTGATCATCGGCGCCCGCTCTTATGACAATGGACAGACCGATGAAGGCCGAGTGACTGTTCATCTAGGGTCTGCCCTAGGCGTAGGGATGACCGCGGACTGGACAGTGGTTAGCGATCAGACGTCTGCCGGTTTTGGCTTTTCGGTTGCGACGGCGGGAGATGTCAATGGCGATGGATATAGTGATGTCATCATTGGAGCATACCAGTATGACAATGGTCAGATTGACGAGGGCCGGGCGTTTGTTTATTTCGGTTCGGCTCAGGGCCTTTCATCGTGTCCTACTTGGACTGGGGAAGGCAACCAGGAAGGGGCATGGTATGGCCTCTCTGTTTCGACTGCAGGAGATGTCAATGGTGACGGATTTAGTGATGTGATCATCGGTGCACCTCACTACAGTAACGGCCAGTCTTCCGAAGGTAGAGCATTTGTCTATCACGGATCACCACAAGGACTGGTGGCTGCGGCTGCCTGGATTGGCGAAAGTAACAGAGACGGTGCACAATTTGGCTATTCAGTGTCAACCGCAGGAGATGTCAATGGCGACGGATATAGTGATGTGATCGTTAGTGCTATCTCGGAAGGACGTGTGTATGTTTTTCAAGGCTCAACTTCCGGGCTTTCGGCTTCAGCAGTTTGGACCGCCGATGGCAACCAGCAAAATGCCGGATTCGGATGGTCTGTCTCCACGGCAGGCGATGTCAATGGTGATTCGTATAGCGATGTGATTGTTGCGTCAAGATTCTAC
This sequence comes from uncultured bacterium, assembly GCA_964481775.1. Lineage (GTDB taxonomy): Bacteria > Hinthialibacterota > Hinthialibacteria > OLB16 > OLB16 > OLB16. Next base: position 1,071 of record CAYZUX010000321.1, read on the forward strand.
GACGGTGGACAGACAGACGAAGGGAAGGTGTTCGTGTATCATGGCTCAGCAACAGGATTGTTGCCTACATCATCATGGTCTGCCGAGGGGGATCAGACATCAGCCGATTTTGGTTTCTCCGTGGGTTCAGCAGGGGATGTCAATGGGGATGGCTATAGTGACGTCATTGTCGGTGCGCTTCTATTCGACAGCGACCAGACTGACGAAGGACGTGCATTCGTATATCTTGGTTCAAACCTCGGACTCACGACAACACCATCCTGGACTGCGGACGGTAACCAGAGCGCCGCTTTTTTCGGAATTTCGGTCTCATGTGCAGGAGACGTCAACGGCGACGGCTACAGTGATGTGATTGCCGGCTCATATAACTATAGTAATGGACAGACTTTCGAGGGTGCGGTCTATGTCTACTACGGTTCAGGCAATCGCCCATCGACTACCCCCGCTGCGGTGGTTGAGGTCGAGCAATCAGGTGTAAGGTTAGGTTGGTCTGTTTCAGCCGCGGGTGATGTCAATGGTGATGGCTACAGTGACGTTATCGTGGGAGCCTCCGTATGGTCTCCAGTAGATGGACGAGTTTTCGTCTATCACGGATCGCCGTCTGGGCTCGGGCCATCACCTGGCTGGACCACGGAGAGCGACCAGGCGGATGCAAATCTCGGGTGTGCTGTTTCATCCGCTGGGGATGTCAACGGTGATGGTTATGGTGACGTCATTGTCGGTGCACCCTATTATGATCATGGTGAAGCAGCCGAAGGGCGTTCCTTTGTTTTTCACGGATCGGCATCTGGGCTTCTTCCAACAGCCGCCTGGACTGCCGAAAGTAATGATGCCAACGCCTGGTTCGGTATTTCTGTTTCGACTGCAGGCGATGTGAACGGTGATGGCTACAGTGATATCATTGTCGGTGCACAGCGTCTTGGCATATATAATAATGGAAGGGTTTATGTCTATTACGGATCGGATTCAGGGCTGTTATCCACAGCTGCCTGGACAGCCGATGGAGACCAGATTGATTGCTGGCTCGGAAATTCCGTTTCGACAGCGGGTGATGTCAACGGTGACGGCTACAGTGATGTCGTCGTTGGTGCTTATAACTACAGCAACGACCAGTCATCAGAAGGACGTGCTTATGTCTACGTTGGCTCACCTTCTGGTTTGACATCATCTCCCGACTGGATGGCAGAGAGTGATCAGGTATCAGGGGGATTTGGTTACTGTGTGTCCACTGCAGGAGATATTAACGGAGATGGCTACAGTGATGTGATCATTGGCGCTCACTCCTACAGCAATGGACATACATATGAAGGTGGAGCATTTCTATATCATGGATCCAAATCAGGATTGGCATCTACACCATCTTGGACGGCAGAAGGAAATCAGGAACAAGCCTGGTTCGGCTGGTCTGTCGCGACAGCAGGAGATGTCAATGCTGATGGATATAGCGATGTCATTGTTGGTGCCCAAGGATACAACAATAGTGGCCGTGTATATGTTTATCGCGGCTCAGCCGCAGGATTAGAAACAAGTGCATCCTGGATAAAAGACAGCGCTCAGGGAAATGCCAGATTTGGCTATTCTGTATCATCTGCAGGTGATGTGGATGGGGATGGATACAGCGACATCCTCATTGGAGCACCTGATTACAGCAACGGACAGTGGTATGAAGGCCACGTGTGTGGCTTCTGCGGTTCAGCCTTGGGACTTGGATTCAGTCCCGACTGGATTGCTGAGAGTGATCAGGACCTTGCAAGGTTTGGTTTTTCAGTATCAACTGCAGGAGATGTCAATGGTGACGGATACAGTGATGTCATTATCGGTGCCCCCCTGCATGACAACATCCAGACAGACGAAGGGCGGGTGTTTTGCTACTACGGCAATGGAGAAACAGGAGGGGGATTAAGCCTGAAACCTCAGCAACGCCGATCAGACAATACAGCACCACTGGCTCAATTGGCCCTTTCCGACAGCCCCAACTTGATCTCCTTGGCCGCCCTGGCCCATACACCATTCGGCAGAGGAAAAGCCAGATTGCAGGTCGAGGTCAAACCCCTCGGTACTCCCTTTGATGGAATTGATACGCATATCTCACCCAATTGGACCGATACCGGTGTGGCAGGAACAATTCTTTCACTCCAGACCTCACCGCCTCTACCTGTAGCAAATCCAGTCAATCGGTGGCGGGCGCGTTTGCTCTATTCATCCGCTACTACTCCCTACCAGCAAGCCAGCCGATGGCTGACTCCAGCCTGGAATGCCGTCAGTGAGGGCGATTTCCGTCTGGATCAACTGACTGTCTCTTTCCAAACGGACGGTACAACGGGTGCTTACCTGACAGGAATAGTCACTCAGAGCGTCAGCTATGGTAATGCCTGCACACAAGTGACAGCAAATGCACCGACCGGTTGGCATTTCGTCTACTGGACCATGGGTGGAGAATTATATTCGGTAAGCAATCCCCTGACGGTAACCGACGTCACCGAGGACATGATACTTATGGCAAACTTCCTGATGGACACCCCAACGCCGACACTCTCTCTCACCCAAACCCCAATAGAAAACATAACCGACACACCCACTCCTACCCAGACATCAACGATCACTCAGCCCCCTACGTATACTATCACAAAGACACAGACAGGCACTCCGACTCGCACCCCCACGAGTACAAATACAACCACGGCCACAGCCACACCGAGTAAGACCATCACGGTGTCCCCGACTGTGACTCATACTCCAACCAGCACTATCACCTTAACACTCACGGGTACTCAGACACCTACGATCACCCAGACACCGACTGGAACTTGCACTAAGATGCCGACTGTCACTCAGACCCCCACCCGTACGATGACACGCACAGCCACGTTGACCGTAACACCAACGCTGACTCCCACCCCCACGATCACAAATTCAACCACGGACACAGCCACACCGACTTATACCATCATCAAGAGCCCGACTGTGACTGGTACCCCAACAAACACTACCACTGTGACCTCCACAAGGACTCAGACACCCACGATTACCCAAACACCTACGGGTACTCTCACAAAGACACCGACAGTTACTCAAACCCTCACCATGACGACTGAGGCGACGGCCACACACACTCCAAGTCTCACCCCCACTCCATCTGCGACAAAAACTCCCACGCAGCAACCCACAACCACGCTTACAGTAACGAGTACAGCCACTCAAACATCCACCGTATCCGCAACTCCTACCGAAACGGATTTACAGACTATCACCAGAACGCCAACACCGAGTGTAACCCCGTTGCCACCCGATACCGACGACGACGGCGTATCAGATTCTGTTGAGGATTCAGGTCCGAATAACGGCGATGCTAACCTGGATGGTATCGCCGATAAAACACAACCCCATGTTGCCACTTTCCGGGATTCTGTTCGCGGAGAAAGTGTCACCTTGGTCTCTTCGATTGGCATTCTAAAGAAGGTTGCTGGTCATACACCCCAGGAGATGGGAAGCCTACCAGTGGAAACCTGCTTCCCCTTCGGCTTGTTCTCGTTCATGGTTCATGGAGTGGTGTCGGGAGGCATAACAGTTGTCGACCTGTTTCTTCCCGAGAGCCCCAGTGTCCAGACCTACTACAAATACGGCGGAGTGCCAGGAAATACCGGTGATCACTGGTACGAATTCCTTTATGCAACTCCACCGGGGACTGGTGCTCTGATGACTCCCGGCTGGATCACCTTACGCTTCAAAGATGGCCAGCGGGGGGATGATGACCTCACCGCTGACAGCATTATCACAGACCTCGGAGGCCCAGCAGACACGACCACACAGATTGAGGATTGGGCGTTGTATTGAGAAGAAAGAGCAGGCATTCAGGCTGGTTTGAGAGCCCGGCTGTCCCGATGCAGGTTTCGGCCTCTTTCTCACGAGACGAATTTCGGACGGAAATCATCCGCCATTTGCGTCCGGATGGCGCTTCCGCTCTCTGTGCGCGTCGAGCGTAGCCCATAAAAGTCGCCCGTCTTGGTTCGGGGCATGAAAAAGAAATTTTCACTATCGCTGAAAGGAGGTACTCGGAACATGAAATACATCAAAATACAGATTGTCGGGCATGAGGCCATCATCGCCTACGAAAACTCTGAAAAAGAGTCTGACAAGCACCCTGATTATGTCGCAAGCGGCGTGGCCGAGTGGATCAACAGGGACGGAGATGGACGGAACGGGAAGCGCCAGAACGGCGCTTCCCGTCCTTACCGTCGAAATGCTTTCGATGAGGACGATGATGATCGGCCTGCTCTGCGTGAGCCAGCCTTCGCCGCATAGGCGGGGGCGCTCTCGCTCAACTTAATTTCTTCTTTTTCTTTTTTCC
>CAYZUX010000322.1:0-5403 GCA_964481775.1 uncultured bacterium
CCCGGGTTTGAGAAGTCCATCCGCTCTGGCAAATGGCTCGACAGGAATCGAGGGAAGATACCTCAAGGGAGAGGTCAACTGGTAAAGCCCCTGTTGACCGCGATCATCCGGATCGTGATCGGCTGGGTACATTTTGAAATCCAGAAGATAGCTCTCCATGGCGGAGCCGATCGTTCGCGCGTTCCCCTTCGCCTGGGCCACCCTGGCACGAATCTGTGCCTCCAGAAAATTCGGCAAGGCGATCCCGATGAGAATGAGAATGATGGCAATCACAATGAGAAGCTCAATGAGTGTGAATCCCCATGACTTTGAGTGGGAAAGGGAAGGTTTGGCCATTGTGAAATCCAGCTCCTTATACGTTTTAGTATATATGCACCAAAGATGCTGGAATCAAGGGGTACTCATTTTTTGCCCCATTTTTCTTCCAACTACCACCTTATGGCGTCCTGGTGTCCATGTTAGCTCACAGGAAGAATTTTTCAACAGGGTATTTGGAAATCAGAGTAATACCAGGACACTGGCAACAAGAGGATCTGAAATCATGGGATAATCTTTCAGTCCTGTTATAATCAATGAAAATGAGTGAGGAAATTACGATGCAAAGAAAAATATACATTACGAGTCACGACAAATTACGTCTCGAAAAACTGATCAGTGAATCCGCTGGTCAAAGCGGGATCGACCTGGAGCCATTAGCCGGAGAGCTGGAACGTGCGGAGATTGTTTCACCCAGGGAGGTCCCGGCGGGTGTGGTGACCATGAACTCGAAAGTGGTTCTTCGCGACATGGCCAGCTCTGAAAAACTGACCTATGTTCTGGTTTTCCCCAATGAGGCGGATATCGACCGGGGGGCGATCTCGGTCCTTGCCCCTGTGGGGACTGCAATTCTGGGGTATTCCAAAGGAGATGAGGTCGAGTGGAAAGTTCCAGCGGGAATACGCCGCCTTTTAATCGAAGAAGTTCTTTATCAGCCCGAAGCTGCAGGTGATTTCCACCGGTAGTTCCTTTTGAGTTAACCAGATCAGGGTTGCGTTGCGACTTCAAATGTTTATTTCACTCCAACACCAGATTACTATCCAGGCACGAGATAATGGGTGATAGTTCCTGTCAGAGAATCTGGATGTCCCTTCAAATGTTAGCGGGAAAATGACCATCTGATGGAGGGAGTGATTCAATGCTTCATCAACTGATTATTTGTTCGATGATGACTGTCCTTGCGCAGCCATACACGGAGGCACCGATGAACGACATTCTGGTCGGGATCAACTACTTTGCGGGCTGGTGGGAGGTCAAGCCGAATAAATGGCATGATCACACTGGTAAAGACTGGCGGGAGGAGTATCCAGAACGACTTCCGTTGTTGGGGATGTATAACAACCAGGAGACCATGGACAAGGAAATCACCACTGCTTCCAGGTATGGCGTGGATTTCTTCCTGATCCTCTGGTACCCCGTACACACCATTCCTCGCCCTGAACCGGGATTGAGCTGTCTGAACTCGGGATTGGAACATTTCGTTCAATCGCCACAGGCCGGAAAGATGAAGTTCGCCATTGAATTCTGCAACCATGATCCCTTTGAGATAAAAACCGATGAGCAGTGGCAGACATGCATCCAGGCCTGGCTGCCCGCCTTACGGCATTCCTCCTATCTCAAGGTGGATGGCAAACTGTTTTTCAAGTTTCACAGCCTTCATCACCTCTACAAAAATTGTGGGAATGATATCGAACTCTGCCGTAAGAGGATTCAGTCCCTGCGGGATGCGGTAAGGAACGCAGGATTGGGAGAGATGTTAATCGGTTGCGGGGTTTCAGCGCATGAAAAGATCGGAAGAGGTCATCCAGCCGAACAGTTATTTGAATTCACCACCACCTACATGGATATTCCACAGGGTGAGCAGAACCCCCAGGATCGTCCCTTTGAGGAGATTGCCGATTTTGCGCATCAGGGCAGGCTCGTTCATGCGGAGGATGCGCTACCTTACATCCCCTATCTTCCCGCTGGCTGGAATCCACGTCCCTGGGGTGATCCCCGCCCCTGTTACCATCTGCCGGATCGTGAGCAATGGAGGCAGGCCCTCAAGCAGGTAAAGAGTGATTTGGAGCAGCATCCCAATCTGGGACTGCCCGGCCAGAAGATGTTTACCATTTATGCCTGGAATGAGTTTGGCGAGGGAGGCATTGTGGCTCCCACGCAAGGTGACCAGACCATGAAGCTCGAGGTGATTCGGGAGGTGTTTGGCCCCGTGAAGCCTTAGTATCTTTGGAACCAGAGGTTTTTCTGGAGCCGAGACGGGGATTCGAACCCCGGACCCACGGTTTACGAAACCGTTGCTCTACCGGCTGAGCTATCCCGGCCCTGTACATGCCCATCAGTTGGATCATGGCATTTTCCATGAACCGGCTGACTCTTGCGATTATATCCCTGCCCTCCCCTATGGGAAGAGGCGCAGCTCACAGAAAGCCATGCTCGGAGAGGAACTCCGCAGTGATCGGGGACTGCGCTGAATAGGGTTTCATCAGCTGTTCGATGTGCTTGGCGATGATGTCAGCCTCAAGATTGACCGGATCGCCCTGTTGGCGAGTGTGCAGGTGAGTCATCCGCCAGGTTTGGGGAATCACCGCGACAGTGAAAGTGCTACCCTTCAGGGAAGCGACAGTCAGGCTGATGCCATCCACCGCAATCGAGCCTTTCTCCACCACATAACGCCTCAGGTTATCCGGGATCTGGACCTCCACCTCCCAGAAACTCCCTTTCGGTTCCAGGCGGACAAGAGTTCCCTGTCCATCGACATGACCCAGCACCAGGTGTCCCCCCAAGCGGTCCTCCAATCGCAGGGGACGTTCCAAGTTGACCAGCATACCCGGTCTTAGGAAGGAGAGGTTGGTACGTGCAAGGGTTTCCGGCGAAACTTCCGCTTCGAAGGAGTCCTTTCCGGCATTGACCACGGTCAGACAGGCGCCATTGACTGCGATGCTCTCGCCAACCGTGTTGACCTCCTTCCAGGGAAGGTGACCGACACGCAGGCCCCCCCCTGCTTGGGCATCGGAACGGACTGCCTCGACCTGACCGGTTCCCTCTATGAGACCTGTAAACACGGAAGAAGACTCCTCAATCCGACACATCCGGCTCGACCGGTCCGGTCGTGGCATCGACCACGGTGGGGGCCAGACGAGTCTGGGAAAGGATCAACAAGACCCCACCCACGAACAGGATAATTCCCCCTCCCCATTGCAAGAGTGTAATGGTCTCGCCAAAGGAAAGGTAGCACCAATAAGAGGTCAAAAAGGGGGCCACCAGCTGGGTGCTGCTGCTGATCGCCACCCCCAGCCGTTCGATCGCCATGTAGTAGAGGGTGTGAGCGATTGCCACGCCAATCGCGGCGGACAGAAGCAGAAAAGCCCACTGCCCCGGAGTCAAATCTAGCAGGTCTCCCGGATTTCCCTGGGTAAACATCATCACCAGCAGACCGGCTGAGGTGTACGCGGAGATGATGGGGAAGGCGACCCAGGGACGTGCCCCCTGGAGGCTGTAACGGACCGCCACGGCATAAAGCCCATAACACGCACCGCAGCCCAGGGCAAGGAAGATCCCGATCAGGGAAGCGCCTTGAGGGAGGGTCTCTCCTCCCAGACTCATGATCGTGATGCCAGTACCGCTTCCCAGGACTCCCAACCAGAACCAGGGCGAACCGATCAGCCGCCTCTCTTCGCGAAAACAGATGAAGCCTCCTAGAATCGAGAACACCACCGAGATCCGTACAAAGAACCCCATCCGGGTGGCATCCAGGTAGTACGGGATCAAGGCCCACAGGACCTGGGCCACGATATTCAGGGCGGTCGGAACCAGAGCCATCAGGTAGATACGCGGATCGATCCTGCCGCGACGGTACTCAACCCAGAGAGGAATGAGTAACAGGAGAGCAGAAAAAGGATAACGGACCCCATTGGTGGTCCAGGCATCCAACACCGGGGTGAGGGCCTTGAGCATGGGAGGGATCAACGACCAGCAGAAAATGGCACCGACCAGAACCAGGGTTCCGAGCCATTGAAAATGAAAACGGGGAGACATACGGCCTCTTTTTGCGTAAAGACGGAATGATATCAGGAGGGGTGCGGGAGTGGTAGGGAGGGGCTGGGCGGGTCTTCAGATCGGGGAGGATCACGTCGATTCTCTTTTTTGGTGCGATCAAACACAAAAAAGGAGATTTGTTCACGACCTACCCCGGGACCGTCTTGGCCCGTTTGCTAGTCTTGAGGAAGAGGTACCTCCAGGGGCCCTGCAAACCATTTCGCATTGCGCGGCGTTATGAGGATCGTTCCTTTATCTTTCCATGTCAGGTCGACCGAATGAAGCCAAAACCGCCCGTGACTAGAACACCTCTCTGATACAAATGACTCAAGCAGATTCTCTTTTACAAAGTTTTCCACAGCGATACGTGTTGTGCTCACCTCTTTCCACGATCCATCCTGACCGAAGTGTACATTAACCAAGTAGTTCATCCGGTCGTCTCGAAGTGCACAGACTAAGACGACTTGTGTCTCATCTTCAGACCAAAGGATTGGTGACAGGATCATCCAATGGTCTTCTGGATTCCGGTACGACTTAGTTTCCGCAATATCAGTCGGGAAAATCGGAGTCCCCGACAGGTGAGGTTCCCAAGAGAGAGAAGACGGATTTGGGCAGTTTTCCTCGAAGGACTTTGTGAAGTCGTAGAGCGCCAATACTGCCCTCTTCATCTCGGGTGGTCCGAGTTTTGGATAGTGACACTCATACACCAAGAACCGTTTGGAGGGCGAGAGACTTGTCTTGAAAGCCCACAGAGTTCCCTCTACCTTTGGCTCATCGGGATTCGTGATGATTGTGATAGTCTTTCCTCCCAGCGGGAGCTCCCCGACCACCACAAAGCTGTCACCTTGCACACATACAATCTCTGATGCGGCTTTGATCCTCGTCATGTATGAGATCGATTTCACTCGGTCTGTTTGAGCCTCACGGGTCATAACGGAAACTAATTGCTGCCCTGGAGAAGCGGTCGCATCTTGAATCCCTGTAATCGCCACCACACTGTCTTGGCACTCGACAGACAACTCTGAACTTTGCTCAATCTCTCCACTGCATGCTACCTCTTGAATCGCCCCAAGAGATAGGACTAGGAAAAGCCTGATGAGCAGGACATCTAACGTTCCCATTTTGTGCGCTCCTGTTCACTGAAACACTTTGACTGTCATTCTCGGTCCAAGGGTTTCGGTTGGTGCAACATTCTTTCTGTAAATTGGTTTCCCGTGTCCTAGTAGAGTGAGTGGGGCGAACGTAACTAGGACACATGCCAGCAGGTCTTCAGATCGGGGAGGATCACGTCGATTCTCTTTTTTGTGAGTCCAATCACGAAAGGAGATCTGA
>CAYZUX010000323.1:0-5396 GCA_964481775.1 uncultured bacterium
CGGAAAGACCTGGAAGGGCTCAAACTTGCGCGGATGTACCCGCAGGTTATCAAATCGCGCGATGGACTGAACCTGGTTTCGTACCTTTCTCTGCCCCTTTCTTCGGATATGGATGGAAATGGCAAACCAGAAAAGCCACTTCCCACTGTGTTGCTGGTTCATGGGGGGCCGTGGGGCCGTTCGGAGTGGGGTTATGATCCCAACCACCAGTGGCTCACCAACCGAGGATATGCAGTGCTGGATGTGAATTTCCGGGGTTCGACCGGCTTCGGGAAACATTTCATCAACGCGGGGAACAAAGAGTGGGCCGGGAAGATGCACGAGGACCTTATCGACGCCGTCCAGTGGGCCATCCACGAGGGCATCGCGGATGCCTCCAAGGTGGCGATCATGGGGGGGAGTTATGGCGGGTATGCCACTCTGGTCGGGTTGACTTTCACTCCTGATCTCTTCGCTTGCGGAATTGATATAGTCGGCCCTTCGAATCTCATTACGTTGCTTGAGACGATTCCTCCCTATTGGGCACCCATGATGGCTCTGTTCACCTCCCGTGTGGGTGATCTCAGTACCGAGGAGGGGAAAGCCTTTTTGAAATCCCGTTCTCCCCTCACTTATGCCGACAGGATCAAGAAACCGCTTTTGATCGGTCAGGGGGCCAATGACCCGCGTGTCAAACAGTCGGAGGCGGACCAGATTGTCCAAGCAATGAAACAGAAGAACATTCCCGTGACGTATGTGTTGTTTCCCGATGAGGGGCATGGGTTTGTGCGCCCGGAGAACGACATTGCCTTCACCGCAGTAGCGGAAGCGTTTCTTTCGGAGCAACTGGGGGGACGTTTCGAGGAGATAGGGAAGGATTTCGAAGGCTCGTCGATCACGGTTCCGGAGGGGAAGAATCAGGTGCCGGGGCTGGAGACGGCATTGCAAGGGAAAAAAGGGGGATGAGAGGGATCCTCCACCTAATAACCCGGTTTCGAATCGGATAAGGCCGCAAGCAACCTGAAGGTTGAACTCCAAACGGGACTCAACAGAATTTCCCAAGAGCCTCGGCAGTGGCCTTGACCGCCGCCTCGTCCTCCATCGCGTTGAGCTCTTCGGAAAAAGGTTCAACTGTCACGGGGCCGTCATAACCGATCTTTTCAAGTCCCGCGAAGAAGCCTTTCAGATCAATGACTCCGGTTGCACCGGGAAGACAACGCTTGTTGTCCATGAGTTCGTCGGTGGCGACACCCTCCGGGGCATCATTGACATGCACATCCACCACCAGTTCATTAGTCAGCTGATCGAACAAAGCCAGGGTTCCATGGGAGGTGTGCCAGTGCCAGGCATCCAGGAGTAGCCCGGTCCCAGGTATCCCGATGGCAGCCACGAGATCAAGCATCCTCTCACCGGTACAGATTCCCTCGCTGGTCAGTCCGAGGTCTCTACGAAGTGTTTTGGGACCGAGAAACTCAAGACCCAGACGGATTCCATGATCCTCCAGGATCCGTGCGCATTCCCCCAATCGAATCCTGAGAACTTCAAAATACTCCTCATCGGTCATATCGGTCCTGCCGGGGAGAACCCAGGTGGAACAACGTTCGATCCCGGTTTTGGCCGCAGCCTCAACTTGCTTGGGAAACTCCGCCACCGAGGCATCAAAAGCGATTTCATCAGCACGGTAATCGACAGGAAGACCAAAAACTGAGAGAAGAAGATTTTTCTCGGCCAGGATATCCCGGATATACTCGGCCCCTTTGGTGATCGCCAGGTCCAGCGGAAGCGCCACTCCCTGGAATCCATACTGCGCGGCCCAGCTTGCAACTTGTTCAAAAGGGGCGGTCACCCCGATAGCTCCAGGATCGAGAGAACGAAACATCGGACAACTCCTTTCAGTTTATGCAGACAGATCAACCAAAACAGCGGTCGAGTACCTCTTTTTCAGGAGGACATGTGAGCAGGCTCACACCAACCGCCAGTAGAATTGATAATGGCAATCCAAAAACGATCGGATCCACCACCGGCCAGTTTGGAGACTGCCAGAGAACAGTACTGCCTGTCAACTTGGAACAGAGGCCAATGGGTTTGGCGGTCTGCTCAAAGAAAAAGAGCATCCAGCTCATGCTGAACAGGAATCCCCCAACCATACTGGTGATGGCGCCGGCACGAGTAATTCGTTTCCAGAATAACCCACCGACAAAAGTGGGGAGAAACGACACCGCACACAAACCATAAAACAGGGCTGTAGAAATGGCGATGTAATCCCGCAGAGACTTGGCCGCCAGGATCAAACTGGCGATCAAGCCAATGATGATTCCGATTCGTGTGACCAATACGGTCTGACGGTCGGTGGGTGTATACCTGGGGACAATCTGCTCGAACACATCCCGTCCAACCGCAGTTCCCATGGCATGGAGCAGGCCTGAGAGAGTGCTCATCGCCGCTGAAAGCAAAGTCAGGAGGAACACGATACCAAACCAACGGGGTAAGGCGGTGGTAATGTAGGTGGGGATGATCTGGTCCTTTGCTCCCCCGGTGCGGGCGATCGAAATCAGCCTCGGGCGGATAATGTCCTGTTGTCCGGGCGCTCCCCAGGTGATTTCAGTCTCTTTCCCCATCGGGATCTTTAGCTCTTTCTGCCCTTTTTCAGTCCAAACCAGGATCTGGGTACCCTCTGGGGGAGTCTTTCCCAGGTGGGGTTCGATCTGTTCCCGATTCTGAACCGAACCTACGATGGTCTCATAATCATGGAAGTAGACATTGCTCAACGATCCGACAGTATAAGGGACTCCGGTTAACAGCAGGATGAAGACTCCTCCTACGGCGAGTCCACGGTTAATTTCACGCTTCGACTTAACCGTCATGAAGCGGACCGCCATCTGGGGTTGGGCAAGTACTCCAATCCCGACCCCCAGAGTTATGGTCGAGACCATGATCCACCACAAGTTGTATTTCGTGTCTCCAAATCCAAAATCGGGCATCATGGTCCACCCCCGGTGCCCGATTGCTTTAAGTTTCTCTGGAACCAGAGGCGTCAGAGCGGTCAGGTGACCATGGGCGCTGGTGATGCCATCCAGCCTTGAATAGGTCAGAAACAGCAGAAACAACATTCCGACCACCATGATGCCTCCCTGAAGGGCATCTGTATACATCACCGCTTTGATGCCCCCTGCCAGGACATAAAGAGCGACCACAAGTGCGAGGATCAACAGGGCGATATTGAAGTTTTCGAGACGGAAAAGAATCTGAACAAACTCCGCGCCACCCAACAGAACTGCTGTCGCATAGAGAGGCATGAACAGAAAGATGACCAGCCCACAAAACACTTGGATGAAACGGCTCTGGTACCGGCGTCCAAGCAGTTCGGGAAGGGTGTGAGCATCCAGACGATGGCTGATCCGGCGAATCCGGTCCCCAAAAAAGGCAAAAGCAATGAAAATCCCCATGGCAAGATTCAGGAACACCAGCCACATCAAGCCCATACCGAACATCCCGGCAACTCCACCAAAACCGACAATGGCTGAGGTACTGATAAAAGTCGAACCATAGGAAAGGGCCATCACCACCGGATGAGCATTCCTTCCGGCGATGATGTAGTCCGATCTGCTTTTCGTGTTTCTATAACCAAGGAATCCCAGATAAGCGGTGACTAAACAATAAACGGCAACCACAACAAGTTCCATCAGACTCATGGTCTGTACCCCCTTGTCCCAACATAGGGGACAACATTCACGATGAATTGGATCGTGTTTTCCAGAAATGGCTACAAGGTTTTTTCGATCTCTTGTTCCTGATCCACCCACTTCTTGTCTTCAGGTGTGAGGTCTTCTTCAACCGTCTGATTCCAAAAAATGACGGTGTAAGCCACACACAATCCTGTGACAAGGAATGAAAGGAGATAGGCACTCCAGACCCAGGGGTCAGGTATTCCAAACATCAGACTTTTCCTTCCTCATATTCCGAATGCAAATAAGCGGTGATACCACTTGGAACTTTTGGGAAGAAGTCGGTGGATTTTTGAGGCATCCTCAAACCCATTCCAGCCACCGCACTCACCTCTTCGGGATAGGTTCCACGCAGCAGAAAAGCGACATCATAGGCTCCTGTAGATAGACCCATGAAAACCTCATCGGCAGTACGAACATATCCCAGACGATCCGGTGCGCCTTCCTCCTGAGCCAATCCGAGGAAATGATCCAACAGGATACGATGGAGCCAGACCACCGGCAGATCCCTCAAGGGCCCCGCCAGATCCGCAGACAACAAGGTCTTGAGTTTCTCCGGGTCTCGCAAATGAAGGAGTTGAATCGTATCTCTTGTCACCAGCCCCAGCGTTTCCCTTCCGCTTCCAGGCATGGATAGCCCAGCCGAAATTTCATGAAGATTCGCCGATGAGACTGGTTTTTCAAGGAATGTGATGTCGAAAAAGTCCTGACAACGTGAGAGGAGCTCCCTGAAATCATCTGCGGATACATTCCTCAACAAACGGTGGGTGGGGAGGATGACCAGTCCGGGATCTTCGATTGCGGTGAAGTACACAAGGATAAAATCCCAGGGTTGGGGTCCTGAAGCATCCGGACAAGCCTCACGGCATTCGTCACGGTAGTTTTGTCCTGTTTCGAAACGATGATGGCCATCCGCTATCAGCAGGGTCTGCGGTTCAACGAGTCCCTGAATCTTCGCGATGGAACTTGGATCCTCCAGAAGACCGAGCTGGATCCGATGACCTTCCGGATCTCTGAAAGTGACTCTGGTTTTAGCCGTCATCATGGACTCCAGCACCTGGTGATCCGGATCGGAGTACAAGACGAAAATGGCTTCAGGGTTTCCTTTCACCGCTCGGTAGAGAGAGAGACGATCAGCCTTGTGCTCGGCGAAGGTTCTTTCATGGGGGAGAACTCCCCTTTCTCCACGCTCAGGTAAACGTAATAAAGCAAAGAAGCCGGTCCTCGTAACCTCACTGCCAGACTGGGGACAAAGGAATGTTTGTCTGCAGACAAGGAATTGATCCTTCTTCTCACGTAGAAGAACCCCTTCCCGGACCCACCCCCTGAGCGTGGCGGCGGCATGTTCGTAATATTGGTGATCCGAAAGTTGTTCTCCAATGATCGCGCGGACATAGTTGTGAGGGTGTAATCCACGGAATGAGACGATTTGTGTATCACTGAGTTTGTCGTATGGCGGGCAGATAACCCTTGAAAGGAGTTCCGGATCAAAGGGGTAATGAATGACAGGAAAGGGTCGGATCTCCATCACCAGCTCTCAGGACACCAAAGCATTCACTTCAGTCAGATCAAGGCCTCAACGTTATCATATAGGGCTGTTCATCCAAGGGGGTGGAAGACAGAAAACTACCTTTTTCTGGTACAGGATCTACTTGAACTTGGGAGAGACTCCCAGAGCTTCTTCGAGAGCCT
>CAYZUX010000324.1:0-5330 GCA_964481775.1 uncultured bacterium
TATAACCCTTTGTACATAAAATGTGGTTTCAGTTGAAACTATCGGAAACAGGAGATTGAAAAGAGTATCCCGCTCAGGATAATACTCAGAAGAATACAGGTTGTTACTGGAAAATAGAATTTCACTCCAGATCGTTCGAAATGGAGATCACCGGGCAAACGCCCAAGAAATGATAATGGTCTTCCGTAGACAAGGAAACCTCCTGCTATGACCAGCAGGAGGCCTATAATAATCATTATCTTACCAAGTGAAGCCTGTAACATCAGACCGCTGAGTAACGCCGTCCTTCATTTCTTGCGACTTGTCCTGATTTGATCAATTGGCTCAATGTGATGGCCACACTGGTTCCCAGGGAGGCCGCACTGCCCTCATACCACCCCTTATTGAGAATGGTGTCACGAATATCCTTGGGTCGTGAAGGTTGCCCGGTTTCGCGAAGGATTTCCAGGATCAGCTCCTCCAATGGACGTCCAGAGACATTTCCCTTCCCACGGCCTCCGCGGATTTCCTTGCCGCCTTGCAGATCCGCAATCTTTTTTCGTACTTCATCAAGCTCCGCACAGAGCTTGGCTTCACGTTTTTTTAGACGAAGCATTTCACGTTGACTGCGTGCCTGCGTTTTCTCCGAGGAGATCCTGGCCTGTTCTTTTAGAATATCCTGGATTTCTTCCTTGCTGAGCCCTGATAATAGTCTCGCGAGTTTCTGTTTCCTGGAATCCTCAAGTGACATGGTAACCCCCCTATCTATAGTAATGATAATGTATTGCCGGTCTGATTCCCTGTAAAGACTTCCTCATTTCCTCTATTCCGACAAAGGATTCATAAACAAAAATGAGCAACCTTCGGTTCAATGGTATTTCTTCAGAACATGAAAATTTGCGTGTTTGTTTTTTGGATCTCTGCCGTGTCATCACAATCACTTCTATCGATCTCAGCTCCAGTTCCTGGCCAGCACAATGCCCACCCGGACCGCCAGGAATCCGAAAATGAAACTTCCGAAGATATTTATCAGCGCCAGGAGCCAACTTCCATCCTCAAAAAGCGCATGGGTCTCAAACTCAAAGGTCGAGAAGGTTGTGTAAGCTCCAAGGAAACCGATCGCGAACACGAGGCGGACTTGATCCGAAGAGTGAAAAAACCTCTCCCCGGCCAGGGTCGCCACAATGCCCAGTAAAAAGGATCCGGACACATTGATCAGAAAAGTTCCAAAAGGGAAAGCCACACCGAGCAGGCTTGCGCTTGCTCTGGCTACCAGATAACGGGCGATGGCTCCGAAAAATCCTCCAAGACCAACCAACAGACACGCAACCAACTCTTTCATTTGTTTCCACTGCTCCCATACCTGATAACATCAACCCTCTCGGTTGTGACAAGCCCTTCCACCATCATCTCATCCAGCACGGGCAGGAAGGCGTCAATCTTCTCCTCGGTGTCTACGATTTCCACAAGCATCGACAGGTCAGTGGAAAGTGTGAGGATATGGGCAGTGTGAATCCGGCTGTTCTTGCCGAAGCCCATTACACCCCTGAAAACCGTGGCACCCGCCAATCCCCTCTCCCTGGCTTGTTCGACAAGAGCTTCGAAGACTGGCTTCCCCCTCCAACGATCCGATTCACCGACGAAGATTCGGAGTAGTTTCCCCGTTGATGGAGTCTTCATTCCTTTGGCTCCTTTCCTCCGCGGTATGAAATAATGTGTACCTTCTCTCTGGTGACTATGGCGTTCTGGATCATGGGCTCAATCGTCGACAGGAAAGCATCCGTTTTTTCCTCGGTGTCCACCAATTCCACAATCACCTCCCGGTCGCTTCCCAGCCGCCAGGGATGATCCTGGAGTAAAACACCATTTTGACCAAATCCTTCGACACCAATAAAGGCAGTTGCCCCCGCCAGGTGTTCTTTGCGTGCTTTCTCCACAATCGCCTCGTAGAGGGGACGGTGATGCCACTGCTGGTGAGTGTTCAGGAAGATGCGCAACAGGACTTGGTCACCTTCAAGCTTCATCGATAACCCTTTCGTTGGTTATTGAGCAGAAAGGATAGTTGATATCCATGCAGAAACCAGACTCCCTCCATTCCAACTGGCCTCTGCCTAATGCGACTGAGGGGTTAACGGTGAAAACAACCCGTGTTTCACCGGGGCGGTGACAGGCCACATGAGACTGGCGTCAGCTCCTCTTCCGTCAGCCCGCAAGGCCATTAAGATAAAAGAATTCCTGGAACGGCGGGTGGTCAACCAGCCCAGCCTACAAAAAAGTGAGGACCCCCATGTCATTTGTATGCAAACGTTGTGGTGCGATCGAAGGCCAGTTCGAGAAAACCCCCTACCCCGGACCCTATGGCACATTGATCCTGGAGAACACCTGCGAGAACTGCTGGAAGGAATGGATCGATGCCTCGCTGATCATGCTGAATGAATACCGCATGAACCTGCTCGATCCCAAACATGCCGAGCTCTATGACCGTCAGTTGCTGGATTTCCTTGGCCTGTCTGAGGATTCCGATTCCCCCAACCTGAATCTGAAGGCCCCCGACCCTGTTAAGAAATGACTGGTTCTTCCCGATTCAGGCCAGGTTATTAAAAAATCCACGGGAACTTCCTGGGGGCGGGATAAGTGGCAACGGCATTGGCACCGGCATACCGGACAATCACTGTCCGGGTTGAGCCATCCTTCTCGTCCTCAGTGGCACGATAAGTGATGCTAACATAGCCTTCATCTCCGCGTCCCAGTTCCCGTGCGATTTCTGTGTAAAGGTCATCAATATCAGCGCTGGTGGGGGCATGAAGAAACTCACCGCCGGTTTCATTGGCCATTCTCTCCAGAACATCTCTTCCAATCTCGGATCCCACTCCGATGATGTAGATCGGGACATGCAGTTTTTGAGCTGCGGATATTGTCCTTTCCAGAGAGGTCTGAGACAGCTGCGCCCCTGTTCCATCATCATCTTTGCCATCGGTCAGAAGGACGATGGCTTTGCGTCCTCCACAGCCACGGAGGTTCTCCACTCCCAGGTAGACGGAATCATAGAGGGCGGTAAATCCACGCGGGTAGAGGTTGTTGATCCCTTTGATCATCCGCTTTTTGCTCTTGGTCATGGGAGACAACTGCACCGGCTGGCTGCAGAACCCGACCACTGCCGCCTGATCATCATCGCGTAAGCGCCGCACAAACCGGGTAGCTGCACTGATGACCAATCCCATGTGTTTCTGCATCGAGCCACTGCTGTCGATCAGGATCGCCAGACTGATCGGGCCTCCCGGATACTGTGCGGGAACCGCGGGGGCCACATTGTGGATGGGTTGTGGCGCCTCATCTTCGGAGACCTCAAACCCATTGAGATTGATTTCCAGCGAGGGCAATCCATTCGGATCACGTACCTGAAGCAGAATCAGGATCTCAGGGAACTCACTCCGGTCGATGCCGAGGATGTTGAGCCGTTTGCCATCCCATCCGGGAGCGATGTCTGGACTGCTGGAAGTGACTTCTCTGTCTTTGGGGCGGGCATCTTCGATCAGTGGTTCAACCGTGGTGGCCCCTTGTGCTTCTGGTTGTGTCTCGGGAATGGGAGGGGGGAGCGTGTCTGTTCCTGGAAGGGGACGTGGGACTGCCACCCCATGCACCGAGGAGGGTTGGAATAAAAAACTCCGCAAGCTTGGGAAGAACTCCGCTCGTGCGGGAGAAAGGACAACCGCAATCGAGAGGAATCCAATGCAAAAATGCCCGGTCTTCATGGCATCCTCCAGTATCGGTTGTTCTCCCCACAATCTTCAACCAGATTCTAAAGTAAAAGTACTAAATCTATATATCCAAGCTGGTTAAGTGATCTTTGCCACCTCGGGAGTTCACACTTATTCCCCAGCCTCTAAACAAGTTTACCAGAGATGTCAAGCGGGCGGAATTCTCCTTAATCTCGTACTTGATGGTGCACTTAGGCTTAAAGTTATTTTTGCCTTGACTTGATCCTGTAGATATTCAAAACTCACCTTCCAATCTTGAAAACCGAGATTACATCCCATTTCTCTGAGGAGGGTCCTCATGGTGCGTTTTTTTTTAGTTTTGATTGGAGTGTGTCTCCTGTCCGTTTTCAGCGTGGCACAGGATACCAGCAAGAATGTGAACTCTTTGATAGCGAAAGAGCTTTCGGTAGTTCCCACGATTGATGGTGATGTCAGTGATGCTGCCTGGGCGGATATCCCCGAGATCCAGCTGACAGGTAGCGGAGATTCCCCGGCTCCAACCGAACCCGGAGATCTCGATTTCTTTATGCGAGCTGGCTGGGATGATGAAACCAATGCACTCTATTTCGCGTTTCGCGTGGTGGATGACCACTTCGTCAACATGATGGGAAAAGGATCTTCTTTTGGTGACTCCAACTGGAAGATGGAACGCATGGAGTTCGTGACTAATGGTGCGAACACAGGCCTGGTTTCGGATGGTGAAGACTCGGACTACCACACCCAGTTCATTTTTGACCTGGCCAATACAGTGGATCCCCAACCTGGGGGGATTCTGGACCTGCCTGTCAGCTCCAGTTTTGTCTCAATCCCTGTCTATGAAGGAATTGATGGTTCCATTCAGGCCATCGACCTTCCTTATAACTTGAGCGATGACTATGTTCAGAGTGCCGCAAAAATACGAGTAACTGGCGGAAATCCTGAGGCTTGGGGGGATGCTGCAGTCGAGTGGATTCTTGAGATGAAATTGGTCATTTTCAACAAGTTGACTTCAACCGGGATGATTGGGTATGACACCGCTGACGAGGAGAATATCGCGACCGGTTACAAGTCATTCTTCGAGGATCCCGCCAACGAGATCCGTAACCTCCAACCGAATGATGTGATCGGAATCAGTCCCCAGCAGAATGATGCGGATATCTATGACATCAGTGCCGAACGAGAGCACCAGGTCAACAGCACTAACCGCCCCGAAAACTGGAACAGCAGCGCCGAATTGACCGGTCTGATCCTGGCTCCTGCTGTGGTTGCTTACCACGAGCACTGGTCACAAATGCAATAATTAAAGGGTAGCTCACACCCAAGGGAAGACTCTCAGAAGTGATCAGGAGAGTCTTCCCTTGTCTTTTTATCTTTCCCAAGAACTCCTTGTCTGGTCATCTCTTGCAGTCTGTTGAAAATGGGGGTAACCATGGATTCCCGCTTCCGCGGGAATGACGAGACAAGCAAATTTCCTCGGAAATCGTCATTCCCGCGGAAGCGGGAATCCACAACCTCGTCGCAAGAATGATTTTTTCGACAAGCTTCTAGTTTTTAACAATGGAAGCCTTTTGGGTTGACACTTCCAAAACCTTGTTACTACGCTTAGATTACCGG